>JALFXR010000046.1 GCA_022787405.1 Bacillota bacterium | reverse complement strand
ATCTGGGAAATTAAAATACAGTATGTGTTGAGGGACCGTGTAACAGTTGATATCAGCTGATTGCACGGTTTTTTTGTGCCGGTAAATCCCGCGGAGAATAATGCATACAACCTAAAATAATAAAGAGAAAGTGCAGTTTTTTTTTGTTTTTTTAAGTAAGCAGCCTAAAAAAATCTATATCTTCATAAAGTGCCGTTACCTATTGTCAACCTTTTTTCTATCTAATAAAATGTTGACGAAATTAACAGAAGGAGGGACATAATATGCCGGAAGTCAGCGAAAAAAACAAAGAAGCGCTTGAACATATACTAGGCGTTCTGGATTCGGACAGCTTTGTGGAAATTGGCGAAAAAATAGCGGCTGGAGTAATTACCGGTTATGGTAGTATCGATGGCTGTCTTGTATATATATTTGCTCAGGACAGAAATGTAAGAGGAGGCAGCTTTGGCGAGGCACAGGCCGGAAAGCTGACAAGGCTGTATACCATGGCAATCAGGTCAAAAGCTCCGGTAATAGGCTTCCTGGATTGTGCAGGTATTCGTATTGAAGAGGGAGCAGAAGCACTTGCTGCTTTTGCAGATGTGTATAAAATTCAGGCGGAAGCATCCGGGACAATTCTTCAGATAATGACAGTATGTGGAGAATGCATCGGATGTATGGAAACTATGTCGGCTATTTCAGATATAGTTATCAGAAATAATACAGACACGGCAGAGAAAATACGCAGTCTGATAAATATGCTTCCTGCAAGTGTATCAGGAAGCATGCCTTTGATTGAGAGCGAAGATGATTTAAACCGTGCCTGCAGTTCGATTTCAGCTAAAAAGGAAAAGGGCGCCGAGCTGCTCAAGGAACTTTCAGATGACGGAAAATTCATAGAAATCAACAAGGAAAATGCAAGAGAGATTTCGACCGGTTTCATTGCACTGGCAGGAAGAGCAGTAGGGGGAATTGCGGCAGACGCCGGTATGATTGTAAGCCGCGAAGCATCAATAAAGACTGCCGAGTTCATCAACATGTGCTCCAAATTTCAGATTCCACTGCTGAATGTGATAGGTGGCTGTGGGTTTGATGAGCCTGCAAGTGCTAACATGATAATAAAGGCACTGTCAAATTCAGATATTATGATTGTAAATCTGATTGCCGGAGAAGCATGCGGAAGCTATTACAGTGTATTTAACAGCAAGGGATGCGGTATGGACTATACTCTTATGTGGGATGATGCTTCAGTGCAGATAATAAATCCTTTGTATGCTGCTGATATTTTATACCCGAATCTCAGCCTGAAGGCACTTGAAGAAAAGGCTGCCGAATATAAGGAAAATCAGTGCAGTGCAGAGGCCATGGCAAGGTGCGGATATGCTGACAAGATAATAAGGCCCGAAGAAAGCCGCAAATATCTCATAGGGGCATTTGAAACCCTGGCAAACGTCAGGAGGTAGGAAGATGGGACTAGGTGAAATACTTTCCAAAGCTGCGCTGAATACATGCCTTGGAATGGGGACGGTTTTCCTGATGCTTATCTTTATCAGTTCTGTAATTTATTTATTGAGATTTATCCCTGACAAGAAGGAAAAAAGCGGGGAGACTGAACAGACTGCTTATAAAGAAGAACGGGAATTTTCTGATGATGACGAAACTGTGGCGGTAATTGCCGCTGCATTGCAAGCCTTTGAAGAAGATGAGAAAGAGGAAGTCAGTCAGACCCGGGCGGCAACAGTATTTACTGCTAAAAAAATCAGAAAAAGGTGAAGTAAATGAAGACATACATTATTAAAGTAAATGGAAAAGTATACGAAGTAGAAGTTGAAAAAAAAGAAGGAGCCTCAGCCACTGTGACCAATATAACCTCAGCCGCTGTCCCGGTTACGCCTGCTGAAACGAAGAATGCATCAATATCCGGCGCAGAAGCTGCCGGCGTTCCTGTAGAGTGCGGCGCAACAGGGAAAATATGGAAGATAGTTAAGGCGGAAGGCGACAAAGTGGCCAAGGGTGAAGCAGTGGTTATTCTGGAATCCATGAAAATGGAAATACCGGTTGTATCGCCGGTAGAAGGAACAGTAACAAGGATTCTTGTAACAGAAGGAAGCGATGTTGAATCAGGAAAGAGAATCGCACTGGTTGAACCTAAATAAGGGAAAGTGAGGCTGGTCATGAGTTATATATTTGATACTCTGGGAAATCTGGCAGCGCAGACGGCCTTGGGAACCCTTACAGCAGGAAATTTCCTGATGATTGCTGTGGCATGTGGATTCATGTATCTGGCTATTGCCAAGCAATATGAACCCTTGCTGCTTTTGCCGATTTCTTTTGGAATGCTGCTTGTAAATATATATCCTCCGATTATGGAAGAAGGCGGTCTGCTGCACTACTTCTATATGCTGGACGAGTGGACTATATTGCCGTCCCTGATTTTTCTGGGAGTGGGAGCACTTACGGACTTCGGACCGCTGATTGCTAATCCAAAGAGCTTCCTGCTTGGAGCAGCGGCACAGTTTGGAATATTTGCTGCATATATATTGGCCATGGGTTTTGGATTCAATGATATGGCAGCCGCTGCAATCGCTATAATCGGCGGAGCTGACGGCCCTACATCAATTTTTCTGGCCATGAAGCTGGGGCAGACCGATATAATGGGACCGATTGCGGTTGCTGCCTATTCATATATGTCACTGGTACCTATCATACAGCCTCCGATAATGAAGGCACTGACCACTGAGGAGGAAAGAAGGATTAAGATGGAGCAGCTCAGAACTGTTTCTAAAAAGGAAAGAATTCTCTTCCCTGTAATAGTAACGATTCTGGTATGCGGTCTGCTTCCGTCTACAACACCGCTTGTAGGCATGCTGATGCTTGGAAATCTCTTCAGAGAAAGCGGAGTTGTTCGACAGTTGACTGAAACAGCGTCAAATGCACTGATGTACATCGTGGTAATCCTGCTGGGAACTTCAGTAGGTGCGACTACCAGTGCTGAAGCTTTTCTTAAATGGGATACAATCAAGATTGTTATCATAGGATTTTCCGCATTCTGCTTCGGGACTGCAGCAGGAGTGATTTTTGGAAAGATCATGTGCAAGCTTTCAGGGGGAAAGATTAATCCGCTTATCGGATCGGCAGGAGTTTCAGCTGTTCCTATGGCAGCTCGCGTGGCCCAGAAGGTCGGAGCGGAGGCAGATCCGACAAACTTTCTTCTTATGCATGCCATGGGGCCTAATGTTGCAGGTGTAATAGGCACTGCAGTGGTAGCAGGCGTATTTATGGCTATTTTCGGAATATAGGAATTGAGGTGAATCGCAATGAAAAAGCTTAGAATAACCGAGACCGTGCTGAGAGACGGTCATCAATCACTTGCCGCAACCCGCATGAGCACTGATGACATGATTCCTATCCTGGAAAAGATGGACGAAATAGGATATTACTCCCTTGAATGTTGGGGCGGAGCAACTTTTGATGCATGTCTCAGATTCCTGAACGAGGATCCGTGGGAACGGCTTGGAGAAATAAAGAAAAGAGTTAAAAAAACACCTTTGCAAATGCTTCTCAGGGGACAGAACCTGCTGGGGTACAGGCATTATGCCGATGATGTTGTTGAATACTTTGTTCAGAAATCGATTGCAAACGGTATTGAAATAATGAGAATATTTGATGCGCTGAATGACCTGAGGAATCTTGAAACGGCGGTCAATGCAGCTAAAAAAGAAGGTGGACATGTGCAGCTTGCGATGGCGTATACAACCGGCAGAGCATATACACTTGATTACTGGAAAAAGCTTGCCGATGATATGCAGAGTATGGGTGCAGATTCAATTTGTATTAAGGACATGGCAGGAATACTGCTTCCTAAGGAAGCGCGAAAGCTTGTTACTGCTCTTAAGGAGACTGTCTCGGTTCCTATACAGCTTCACAGCCACTGCACATGCGGAACTGCTCCTATTGTGTATATGGAGGCGGCCGCTGCAGGATGTGACGGAATAGATACTGCAATTTCGCCTTTTGCTCTCGGTACCAGTCAGCCGGCAACAGAAGTGATGGTAGAAGCTTTTAGGGACACTGAGAGGGATACAGGTCTGGACCAGATAAAGCTGGCAGAAATCGCAAATCATTTTAAAGGCATAAGAGACAGATTTTTAAATGAAAAAATTATAGAACCAAAGGTTATGGGCATAGACTTTGAAGGTCTGCTGTATCAGGTACCGGGCGGGATGCTTTCTAACCTGGTATCTCAGCTTAAAGGACAGAAGGCTATGGATAAATACGACGAAGTCCTTAAAGAGATTCCGCGGGTAAGGGAAGATCTTGGAGAGCCTCCCCTTGTAACTCCTTCATCCCAGATAGTGGGTACTCAGGCAGTGCTTAATGTTCTCAGCGGAGAAAGATATAAGATTATTTCTAAAGAAACCAAGGGAATCCTGAGAGGAGAGTATGGAAAAACGGCCGTTCCGTTTAATGAGGAGGTGCTGAAAAAAGCTATAGGAGACGAAAAACCTGTTACGGTAAGGCCGGCAGATTTAATCCAGCCTGAACTTGATAGTCTGGAGAAGGAACTTGGAAGCTTCAAGGAAAAAGATGAAGACATCTTAAGTTATGCTCTTTTCCCTCAGGTCGCCTCAGAGTATTTTAAACGCAGAGCGGCAAGAAAAGAAGGCCTCGACCCTGACAGATTTGATTATACAAACAAAGCGTATCCGATTTAAAGGAGGTAGATTACAGTGATTTTTGCAAATGAAAACGGAAGAAAAAGTATCGGTGTTCCGGATAAATTGTTCGGAGTATCTCAGAAGGCCAAGGAGAGGAAGGCTGAGCTGGGGAAGGACAAGGTTATAGATTCTACCATTGGCGTTCTTCTTGATGATGAAGGAAAAATTGTAGTGCTGGATTCTGTTATGAAAGCAATCAGGATGCTGGGGCCGGAGGATTATGCACCTTACGCACCTATTACCGGACTTCCTGAGTATCTCGAAGCGGTAAAGAACATAGTTTTTATAGACGGGGTACCGGAAGGCTGTCACATCAGAGCTTGCTATACTCCTGGAGGAACGGGAGCAATAAGACATGCTGTTTCCGCATACACAAAACCCGGAGATAAGATTCTCACTTCCGACTGGCACTGGAGTCCATATAATATTGTGGCACAGGAAATCGGCAGAGAGGTTGCTACATACCAGCTGTTCGATGAAAATAAACATGTAAATTACAACAGCTTTTATGCTGAACTTGATAAGATTCTGAAAGTGCAGGATGAAACTGTAGTGATTATAAACACCCCTGCTCATAACCCGACGGGATATACTTTTACTTATGCGGACTGGGACAATGTGCTTTCTGTAATCAAGAAGTATAAAAATAAAAAAATTGCTGTTCTGGTGGATATTGCCTATCTGGATTTTTCAGGAGATGCCCATGAATACAGAGGATTCCTGAACAAATTAGTCGGACTTCCTGAAAATATTTTACCCCTGATTGCATTCAGCGCTTCAAAGGGATACACAATGTACGGCATGCGCTGCGGAGCAATAATGTGTATGGCACCTACAAAGGAGATTGCTGATGAATTCAGAGATGTTGTAAGCGTCCAGTCCAGGGGTTCCTGGTCCAATGGAAACAGAGCTGCCATGAAGGTAATCGCAAACATTCTGGAAAACCCGGAGCTTTATGATGAAGTAAAAAAAGAAAGAGAGGGTTGGCTTGTAAAACTCCGCAGGAGAGGAACAGCTTTCGTGGAGAAGGCAAAGGAAGTCGGCCTGGATATCATACCGTATGATTCGGGATTCTTTATCACAATTCCGTGTGATAATCCTGATGAAATCTGCGCAAAATTGCAGGAAAAGAATCTTTTCACCGTACCTTTAAGCAAGGGTATAAGGGTTTCCGTCGCATCAAACACAATTGACGAATGCAAACGGATGCCTGAAATCATCAAGAGCCTCTTTATTTAAGTTTAACATCGTGAATGCTGCTGCGTGGATATTTTGCATATAACCTGCAATAATACTCCTGTGGCAGCTTTCATTTTTTGAAGTTATATGATATACTGTACCTGGTTTGGCGAATGTTATGATAATTTAAACATGTAATAGACAAGAAGGTCAGTTAGTGATGAAAGCATTGGATACAATAGATAAAGAAATACTTAAAAAACTGCAGGAAAATGCCAGAATTCCGCTGAAAGATCTTTCGGCAGAAGTATTCCTTACAACGCCTGCCGTTTCCGCAAGAATAGAAAAGCTTGAAAAGGAAGGATATATCAAAGGATACCATGCGGAAGTTGATATTGAAAAACTGGGATACGTGGTCAAGGCATATATTATGATAACTGTTAAGCCTGAAGATATAAAGAAGTTCTATACATTTGTAGGTAAGCAGGAATGCGTCATGGAATGCAGCCATATAACAGGGCCCTATTCCATGATAGTCAAGGCTGCCTTTCCAAGCACAGTGATGCTGGAGATATTTCTGGGCAAGCTGCAGAGCTTTGGCAAGACGGAAACTCAGGTGGTGTTTTCCACGTTTATAGAAAATCATTAAAAGAACCTCTGTTGCGGGTGAAAAACTTTTCCCTGTAAACAGAGTTTTTTTATGGGATATTTCTCCTTGCCGGCGGGTATTAATGATGAAAAGCTTTTCAGAAAAGAAACAGAGGTATAGGTGATGATGAACGAAAGCAGGTTCACTGCTCTGGCAGAACAATATATGGATATGGTCTATCGCATAGCGCTGAATGCTTCAGGAAGTGCAGCCGATGCAGAGGATGTGGTTCAGAATGTTATGCTGAGACTCTACAGGTCAGATCCTGATTTTGAAAGTGAGGAGCATGCCAGGCGCTGGCTTATCCGTGTGGCCGTAAATGAGTCAAAACGTCTTGTCGGGCTGCCATGGAAAAAGCGGGAGGCATCATTTGAGAAGGTGCTTAATATTGCAGACGGCACAGACGGCTTTCAGCAGGGCCTTCTCATGAAGGTCGCCGGACTGCCGCCCAAGTACAGGGTGCCCATGTATCTGTATTATTACGAGGGGTATTCGGTGAAGGAGATTGCCGAGCTTACAGGAAGCAAAATATCAACTTTGCAGACCAGACTTGCCAGAGGCAGGGAAAAGCTCAGAGCGGTATTAGAGGAGGAAATGAAATGAACGAGATAAAAAATATGAGAGAGAAATCGGAGGAAAGCCTGTACAGAAATGCTTATATAGATGCCTTTAATCAGGTGAAGCTGGGAAGAAATGCCAGAGAGAAAGTTCTTGGGATTGCTGCAGAATGTGAAGATAAAAGGAGCTTACACGGCAGAAGAAGGTTTTCCATGGCTATGGCAGTCTGCATGGCGGTTGTGCTTATTACAGGCACGGCATTAGCAGTAACATCAGGCGGGGGCTTGAAAAGCTGGTTCTCTGATGAATGGGGATACAATAATGACGGTGAAATGCCTGCAGAACAACAGCAGATAGTTGAGAGCCTTTCCGCACCTGTAGGAATCAGCCAGACTGTTGGCAATCTGACAGTTACAGTGGATTCAGTGGCTTACAGTGACGGGTACTATTGGCTTATGGTCTATGCAGAGGGAATGAAGTTTGATCAGGATAACGGGTACGGGTGCAGAAAGAGTGACCTGATAATTGTGTCCGAGGATGGCAGAGAGCTTGGGCAGTGCGGCAGAAGCATAACTCAGACTGCCAGAGGCGGTTCTGCTTTGAAAATGCTTTTCGAAGGAGAAATAAGTCCGGAATCAGCTGAAGCTATTGCGGCCGACGGGGGCAATATGCATTTCATGCTGTCAGTGTCTGATTTTGTGGAAAAGAAGCACAGCATCATTACAAGCACAAAGGAATCTGTACTGCAGGAGGGGACCTGGAGTTTCGAGTTTGAAGTGCCTGCAGCAGAATCTGGAGAAATAATGACAGCACCTGATTCGGATGCAGTATTTGCTATTGGAAACGGCGAGGAGACCATGTGCAGAGTGAGCAAAATTCAGATTAACATGGTAGGAATAAAGTATCTCTTTGAAGGAGAAAGTGAGGCTCACGGAGAACTGCCGAGACTGATTTTTAAGGATGGCAGCGAGGTAGGTATTACAGGGGGAAGCGGTGTACAGCTTGAAGACGGTTCATGGCAGATGAAGTATCAGTGGTCAATGCCTGTTGACACGGCTCAGGTGAAAGCGGTGAAATTCGGAAAGACTGTGGTTGATGCGGAGTAAGCTTTCGATTTCACTTTTCCCCACAAAAATAAGTCAAAAATGCTGATTTGAGTGGAGGAAAAGGGCTGTAGATTGACTAAATCCAGGTGATACTATAATAAAATGTAAGAAAAACCTCTGTTTTTTGAGGGCAATCCCCCATCAAACAGAGGTTTTTTGCTGATTTTTGTGGAAACTGCGTCAGACTGGCTTTACAGTGCTGCCAAAATAGCGTCCACGTCTTCCTCAGTGGAGCCCCAGCTGATAACCAGTCTGATTACTGAACGGGTTTCGTCGTAAGGACACCATGTGTAGAAGAAGAAGTCCTTTTCCAGTTCCTTAATCTTGTCGTTATCGACAATTACGAAGACCTGGTTGGTCTGATGAGGAATCCAGAGCTCGTAGCCTTTTTCCACAACACCCTTGGAAAGCTTGATAGCCAGTTCGTTTTCATGACGTGAAAGTTCATAGTAAAGTGAATCTTCGCCGCCTTCGAGGAGAGCCTTGAGCTGGATGGCGATGAGTCTGCCTTTTGCCAGCAAAGCGCAGGCACGCTTTACCATATAGCGGAAATGATCGTTCATGTTATCGTTCATGATAATAAGGGCTTCGCCGAAGAGGGCACCGATTTTGGTGCCGCCAATGTAGAATGCGTCTACCAGGTTGGCGATGTCCTTAAGTGAAAGGTCGTTGCCCGGCCATGTAAGAGCAGTGCCCAGTCGTGCACCGTCCATGTAGAGATAAAGTCCGTGTTTTTTGCAGCACTCGCTGAGAGCTGTAAGTTCAGCTTTAGTGTAAACGCCGCCGTTTTCCGTCGGGTGGGTTATGTAGGCCATCTTTGGGATAACTGTGTGCTCGTCTTCGTGGTGAAGGAGAACCTTCTCTATTGCTTCAGGAGTGAGCTTGCCGTCCTCTGTAGGAGCGGCGAAAACTCTGTGACCGTTTGCTTCTACAGAACCGGTTTCGTGAACATAGATATGACCTGTGGCTGGTGAGATGACTCCCTCGTAAGGTCTGAGTGCTGCTGCAATGGTGATGGTATTGGTCGGGGTGCCGCCTACCATGAAATGAACGTGAGCGTCAGGCTTGCCAATCATTTCGCGGATCATATCTGCAGTTTCGTAAGAAAACCTGTCCTCGGCATAACCGTCTGTATGCTCCATATTTGTATCCATAAGAGCCTGCATTACCTTCGGGTGGGCGCCAAGGCTATAGTCGCTTCTGAAATAAATCATCTTTTCATCCTCCTCGTTACGTGAATCGTTTTTATCATTCTGCCGGAACCATATATTTTATACCTTAATTATAGTACCTGTATATGGCCTTTAGCAAGTAAAAAAACGACCCGTTGGGCCGTTATTTTTCTTTCGCATGCTGATATTTTTCTCTGGTAGCCATCCCGCCGCGAAGGTGGCGCTCCGCTTTGTTGTTTTCCAGAACGTCCTTTACTTCGGAAGCCAGCCCCGGATTGATTTCGAGGAGCCTTTCCGTAACATCCTTATGTGTAGAGGTAATAATTACAACAGATTCTGCTGGTGTATAAGTTAAATGCCTGTAAATATTGAATTTTCAACGATTCAAACAAATGATTACATAGGCGGAGAAAGACCTCTCCGCCATTCTTAAATATGAGAGAGGTGACAGCAAATGAAAAAAGCAGAGATAATAGCAATATGCAACCAGAAAGGCGGAGTAGGGAAAACTACGACGGCAGTAAATTTAGGAGTAGGACTTGCTAAGGAAGGGAAAAAGGTACTCCTGATAGACGCAGACCCACAGGGCGACTTGACAACATATCTTGGATACTTTGACGGAGAGAGTCTGGATGTGACACTTGCTGATGTAATGAGAAAAATTATGCAGGACGAACCGATTGAAAGCAATGATGGAATTCTTCATCAGAAAGAAGGAGTTGATTTGGTCCCATCTAATCTTGATTTGTCAGCAATGGAAGTTAATCTTGTAAATGCCATGAGCAGGGAAAGGATATTAAGTCTATACATCGATAAGATTAAAGAAAACTATGACTATGTAATAATAGACTGTATGCCGTCTCTTGGAATGATTACAATAAATGCTTTAACTGCTGCAGACAAAGTCATCATTCCTGTTCAGGCACATTTTCTCCCGGCAAAGGGAATGACACAACTTCTTAAAACCATAGGCAGGGTACAAAGAAATACAAACCCCAATCTGAGAATAAGCGGAATTCTTCTTACCCTTGTTGATAGCAGAACGAATCTGGCAAAGGAAATAAAGAAAACTATTCAGAGTTCGTATGGAAGTAAAATAAATATGTTTAAAACAGAAATACCGGTGGCGGTTTCGACCGCAGAATCGCCGTCACAAGGCGAAAGCATATTTGAGTATGACCCGAAAAGCACGGTGTCGGAAGCCTATAGAAAGTTTGCAAAGGAGGTATTGAAAAATGGCGAAAAAGAAAAGTTTAGAGATTCCACTGGCCTCGATAGATGATTTGTTCAGTACCCAGCAGCAGAGGGAAGATAACGGCAGGGAAAAGATAGTAGACTTGAGATTAGATGAGATAAGCGATTTCCCAAATCACCCTTTCCATGTAAGCATGGATAATGAGATGGAAAGGCTGGTTGAGAGTATTAAGCAAAACGGTGTATTGGTTCCGGCACTCGTCAGACCAAAAGAAAGCGGCGGTTATGAAATGATTGCCGGGCACAGAAGAAAATTTGCAAGCGGTTTGGCAGGAAGAGAAGAGATACCTTGCATAGTAAGAACGCTGTCTGACGATGAATCCACTATAATCATGGTAGACAGCAATATGCAGAGAGAAAATCTCTTGCCGAGTGAAAAAGCCTTTGCGTTTAAGATGAAACTTGAAGCAATGAAAAGGCAGGGTATGAGAACAGATTTAACTTGTGTGCAATCTGCACACAAGTTGGATGGGAAAAAGTCAAGACAAAAACTTGCAGAAGAAGTGGGTGAAAGCCAAGACCAGGTACGAAGATATATTCGTTTGACATATCTAATTCCTGAACTCCTAAAGCGTGTAGACGAGGGGAAAATGGCGATGACACCAGCTGTTGAAATATCATATATCCCAAAAGAGCTTCAGGAAGAACTCCTTAACGCAATGGAAATGGAGGATTGCACTCCATCATATGCACAGGCGAAGAAAATGCGAAAGTTTTTAGATATGGACAAGCTGTCCGTCGATTCCATATTGGCTATAATGCAGGAAGAAAAACCGAACCAGAAGGAAAAAATCGTATTGCGAGAGGAGCGCATAAGCAGGTTCATTCCTCCCAATATTCCGCTGAAGGGGAGAGAGGAGTATATCATAAAGGCACTGGAGTATTATGCAAAGGTTCAGGAAAAACAAAAACAAACACAAACACTTACAAGATAATAATTAGCCTACCGAAAAACAAAAGACATTCTTTCTTCGGTATGCCGAAAATAGTATATTATTTTAAATCTTAATTAAGAAAAAGCCCGTAAGATACGGAGAAAGGGACGCAGAAAATGAAAAAGAGAGCAGTGAACAAGGGAATGGATTTTTTATTAAAAGACCTTAAAAGCAACAACACTTTATTGATCGAATTTGTAGAGCAGCCAAAGGAAAAGGTAAGAGAGGTGGACAGTAAAGACCTACATCTTGCACTTAGCACTATGAAAATAGGGGAAAGGCTTTCGGTAAGGTTTGATGGAAGCAAGAAGTAAAAAAGAGTTTGATATGGTAGGCGTCAGGCTTGTGCCAGAGCGAAAGCTGTATAGTGAAAAGGAGATTGCCTGCAGTTCAGATGCAGTGGCACTTCTGAGCAAAGAATTGGGCGAGTACGACAGAGAGGTTTTCTGTGTGCTGCATCTGAACCCAAAAGGGCTGCCGCTGAGTGCCAGCATAACAAGTATTGGAGAACTGACAAGTACATTGGTACACCCCAGGGAAGTCTTCAAAAGTGCTGTGCTTAGTTCCGCTGCATGCATCATGCTTCTTCATAATCACCCAAGCGGCAATCTGTCACCAAGTGAAGAAGATATCAAGACTACAGAACGTATTGCTGTTTGTGGAAGAGTATTAGCGATACCCGTGGTGGACCATATAATCTGCGCTGAGCATGGTTATATAAGCATGAGAAGCTATGGATATGAACATCTTTTTGATGATAGTGAAAACGATCTGAATAAAATCAATGAATCAGAGCTTCCTGAAATCAGACTGCCGGATGATAAAGACGAGGACTATTCTTCTTTGAAAATATCCAGGGAGGTTAATGGTAAGAAGATGGAGATACCTTTAACCAGAGATGAGCTTTCCACAGCTTTCTTCGAGCAGCAGCGGATTTGGGATGAAAGCTATGTTAGAAATTTTTTGAGCGACCTTCACAAAGATAAGGAAAAGCGTCTTGAATTTAAGGCTCAAAATGGTATAGGAATTAATTCTATACTCAAGTCAGACAAAACGATTTCAAGAATATCTGCCGAAATGCGTAGAAAGGCTGATAAGTATGGAATGAGCGATTATGAGGCGCTGGAAGAGGCAGTTCAGGAAGAAGCAGCTGAACTCGACCGCAGGAGAAAAGAAAAAACACATGAAAGGTAGAGCCGGAAAGGTAAAGGATTAAGAATAGAATCAGATTGAAGATATAAAGTGTGTCAGAGATGACGGCTCTGAGTTTTGGAGTGCAAGGGAACTGGGAAATGTTCTTGACTATAAAAAATGGGAAAACTTTTTGAAGGTAATTAAGCGAGCAATGATTGCCGCTGATAATTCAGGGCATGATGTTGCTTACGATTTTCCTGAGGTCAGGAAAATCGTTGATGCAGGTGCGACAACTAAGCCTGTTATAGATTATGAATTATCAAGATATGCTTGCTACTTAATAGTGCAGAATGGTGATCCCAGAAAAGAAGTAATTGCATTGGGACAGACATATTTTGCAATACAGACATATAGACAAGAAGTAGCTGACCATTTTAACCAGCTGAGTGAAGATAACCGTCGACTCGTTGTTCGTGGAGATATAAAACAATGGAATCAGCTTTTAGCGGAAACCGCACATGATGCTGGAGTTATCACAAATGAGGAATTTGCCATATTTCAAAATGCAGGTTATATGGGTTTGTATGGTGGTTTAGACGTAGACGATATTCATGAAAGAAAAAAGCTTGATGTAGGTCAGAAAATTTTAGATTATATGGGTAGTACTGAACTAATAGCAAACTTATTCAGAATATCCCAGACGGAAGAAAAAATACGAAAAGATAAAATATGTGGTGCAGAGAAAGCAACATCTGTTCATTATAACGTTGGAAAAGAAGTGAGAACTGCCATTGAAAACATCGGCGGAACTATGCCGGAAGATTTGCCAACCCCTGATAAGAGCATACAACAAATTGAAAAAGAACAAATGGCTCGTTTAAAGGCAAAAGCAAAAAAGGGCAAGCTAATGTTAGATGAGTAGCTATATTAAATGAAATATCATTGCCGATGAATTTGGAATTCAAAAATCTAATACAAGAAACCTGCGAGGCATTAAGTGGTGTTTTGGGGGATAAGCTTGATCAGGTGTGGCTGTATGGTTCGTGCGCACGAAAGGTAGGGGAAAAGATAATCAGCTTCTTAGACTCTTGACTGTGAGCATAAACACATAATAAAATGTGACCAGGAGGAAAGAAGTATGAAAGCCAAGAAATTAAAAAAGAGACTGCTTGTTACAACCTTAGCATTGGCAGTTGCTTGCACATTTGCAGTTCCCGCTCTGGCAGAAACAACTACAGATTATGCGGATAAACAGACAGTGATAGCCACCGGTGTTAAAGCAACCAGTTGGACAAGTTCAAAGCTTAAGAAAGCAAAGCTTAATTTAATAAAAGTCGCATCGTACAGCTATGATAAAATCAAGTTGACATGGGAGCCGCTTTCGGGAGTGGATGGCTACCAGATCTACAGAGCCACATCAAAGAGTGGAACTTACAGCAAGGTGACATCCGTTACCGGAGCATCAAAGTCTTCCTACATCAACGAAGGCAGAACCTGCGGTAAGACATATTACTACAAGGTAAGAGCATATAAGAAAATAAGCGGAAAGACCGTTTACTCGAAGTTCAGCTCAGTGATGAGTGCGGCACCAAAGCCGGCAAAGGTGGCAATAACCGATGCATATGCACCTGATACAGCAGTTACAACCATAGCGATTGATTTTAAGACTGTAAGGGGAGCCACAGATTATGAAGGACAGATAAATCAGATTAAGGATGGCGAGGAGACTGGTTTCAGAAGCTATACATACGATTACGAGGGGGTTAAGAATACATTTTCGACATATAGAAGCAATTTGGCATTGCAAAAAAAACATAATCCTTCTGGATATGTAAGTGTTGCAGTAGTCGAAGATGGAAAGATGACATCAAAAAGAATTACCGTAGAAGAATACGCAGAGAGCATGATAGCAAAAAATCAGATAAAAATAAGTCCGGTTCAAGATGACAGCACATATCAGTTCAGAGTAAGAGCATATAAAACGGTAAATGGTAAGAAAATCTACGGTCCATGGTCAGATACCTACACACTGAAAGAAACTCTAAACATTGATGAGATATATAAAGAGCTTCGTCAGTACGCAATAGACTATGCCGCTGAAAACGAGCCTAGATGGCACTACGAGGACCGACCTACGGGAAATCCTCAGAACTCAAACTACTATTCAGATGGCCATTGGGCAGACTTTTCAATCTACTCAAGGCAGGAAGACGTAATTGAATTTTACAAGCCTGAAATAAAAGGTTACATCTCAAGAGTAGCAAAGCAGGGAGGTTATGATTCTGGTTTTCTGTACTTTTCAAAAGTAGGCACAGGAGACTGGGAGGACCACTTTTTTAGAAATGAAGGCCCGGATATCCATTACAATGCTTTTATGCTATATTAAACATCAAATACACATATAATACTCTTTTTTCAGATAAGAGGGCAAGAAAACACTTGCTCTCTTTTCTTTTATATAAAAATTAAACAAGGAGGAAACAGCAAAATGAATTTTAAGAAACTAGGTGAAAAAATCCTGACATTGGCGATGGCCATTACCATCGTCTTTACTTCCGTGCCGTGCCTAGATATGGCTGAAACAGCAGAGGCTGCAAGCGGATATACCCTTACAGAGGAAAACCTGGGCAGTTACACTTTTAAATCCGGAAGGTACCTGCAGATATGGTGGGCAGATTACAAAGCCGGAATGAGAGCAGAGGATGCACGCTTAAGAGACGATGGAAGCTGCTCTGAGGCCAAGCAGCCCATAAAGATGTATAAGGCTGGAGGCTTTTTAGTTTACTGCGTTGAACACGGCGTATCTCATAAGTCTACAACACTATACAAGCACGGATATGCAAAGTCACCTATATACTACGCATATCAGAATGCTCTTCATTCAGGAGGCGACGATCCGTATCCAATCAAAAACATTTTAAATGTTTTGATGCTGGCTCCTGTTGACGGAAGTGTAGGCGTAAAGGAACTTAACGATATGGGATTTGCCGATTCTAAGTACAAGGACCCGAACACAACATACAAAAAGTCAGACTGGTACGCAGCATCACAGATGCTCATATGGGAATGCCAGCAATTGTTCAGAGATGAAAACTTCGAAAGAAGTGAGAATGGTCTTAGATTTGAAACCGGATATAAGACAGGCGTTTACACGGATCTCATCCCAAAGGAGCATTACTCAAAGAACCTCTGGGGAACTCCTGCTATGGACATATATAACTTCATGGCATCGAAGATTAAGGAAAGATCAAACCTTGACAGAAGCATTGCAGGCTCCTTTAAGAATGAACCTCAGACCATACTTCTTACAGAAGAGGAAAAAGCGGCAGATACAATCATAAAGGAAATATCGGCAGGGTCATACCAGGGCGAATACAAAGCTGTCAATAAAAACGGTGATGATTTAGACGGAATAAAGATTGAATATGTAGAAGGGGCTACCAAGAAGGACGGCAAGTACATCATCACCATTACCGACAAGTCGCTTCTTGGAAAGACTCTCGAGATAAAACATAAGGATGCTATCGCCGAAAGAGCAGAAAAATACTTGAATGGTCCTAATGGTTCCGAGTACAAGAGATACATCTGGGAACACGCAACCAAGACAGGCCATACTCAGGCTTTCGTATCGGGACTTAACGATCCGGTATCAGGATGGCTTGTTTTAGACGGACCTGACCCGAAAGAAGAAGAGGGCGACTGCACACCTCCTGATGTGGAAGTTTTCCCGACAATCAAAATGCCTATCGAAAAGATAGATGCAAATACCGGATGGGACGGAGACAGCCACACTCCACTTGGCGGTGCAGGCCTTGATGCAACCTTCACTCTTGAAAGAAATATCGGAGGCGAGGGCTGGCAGACCATCAGCACAGTAACTCTCGATGATTACGGCTCAGAGTATGTCTTTGAGGACAGACCTTTCTTGACTAAATCAGACCTTGATGCATACCTTACGAAGACCATGACACCTGACCATATGGTGCCGGACGGAAATGACCCACCGGGTCTTGTGAAGCACTGCGGAAATAAGGAAAAGTCAAGAACATGGGATGTTACGGTGCAGTATAGAATCACCGAAACAAGACCTGACGGCAGGTATATTAATCCTGACCCATACGGAGGCGTAAGAGAATACACATTTAAATATCACGCAGATGCTAAGGATAACTGCACATACGAATGCGAATCGGCTCCGTGGACTGAAGTAAATTACAAATTTGAATGGTCAGCGACCAAAGGTGATGGCAGCAGCTTTACTTCTACGGGAACAAAAGCTGCTGTTAAGAACATCCTCGACTATGACCTTGAAACCTTTGTGGATGATGAGTTCAGAGGCGATGTCCTCATTATCAAATCCAATGAGCAGGAGAATCCGTTTAAAGACTCTGCCATGGGTGGCGACAAAAGCAACATCTCAATAGATTCTTACTGGACAATAAAGCTTATGGACGGCTTGGAAGGTGTAGAATATGCACACCTTCAGTCAGCAACTCCGACAGTCCTTGAGGGCGGTACCCATCAGTACACTGTATCAAGAGGATCAGGAATTCCAAACAACACACTTAACGGCGGCCTTGGAATGAAGGTCGGTACCAACGGCCAGATTCTCATTAAAGACCTTCCGTATGGCAGGTATGAATTAACAGAGGTAAAAGCAGATAATCCGAAATATGTTCTTGAAAAGTGCACTGTAGTTGTATCAGAACATAATGGAGCAAGCGGTGCTAATGTAATGTACGGCTCTAAGGGCGCAGTTCCCGATGAAGGACTTTATTCCGGATACGGCACAGCAGGAACAAATCCAATCGGTGCCAAGTCAAACGGCACCGGCGACTACTATAACAACAGATATGATGTGAACCTGAGAGATAAAATCAAGGAAAACATCGTAAAGATTGAAAAGGTTGACTCTGAAACAGGAAAGAAGATTCCCCTTGCCGGAACCAAGGTATATATCCGTTTCAAAGGAAACCCTGACTATACTGACGAAGAAAACAGAGCAATGTTCGGAGAGGGCGGGACCGTAGCAAAGAACATATATAACAGGTTCCTTCCAAACGCAGAAAGCATTAACTCAAAGAGTACAAACTACGCCTTTGAGCTCTCTGAAAACGGCGAAATTACCATCCCTTATCAGCTGCCTTACGGAAGATATGAAATATCCGAGTGGCTGGTTCCCGATGGATATTTCGTAGGTAAGTACGATGAAACAGGCGTTGGCAAAAACCACGACTTCGGATATATTGAGGAAGGAGTCTTTAAGTTCGGAGACACCGGAAAGTTCGGTGACTACTACAGCGGCGACGGACACAAATACGAAGATGTTGTAGCAATCTACGATGCTGCCGGAAATAAGGTGAAGTACCAGGATAAGGATAAATACACCTTTGATGAACTTGCCAAGATGGTAGTGAACAGATACACCTTCACCGTTACTCAGCAGGATATGCACGAAGACGGTAATTTCTCCCAGCTCGTTACTTTTGACAGCAAGAGAATGGATGCAGACCCGTCCTATGACAGCGGAGACCATCCGTACAGGAACTACTACCGCATTGCTGCAGTATTAAACGATGCTGTAAAAGGTAAACTCGAAATAAGTAAAACAGGAGAAGCCCTTGTAGGCTTTAAGGAAGAGGAAAAGGACGGATATACAATTCTTACCCCTGTATTTGAAACAGCAGCAAAATTAAAGGATGCAGTCTTTGGAATCTTCGCTGCAAAGGATGAGACATTAAATGACGGTTCTGAAGGACCGGCCATTTACGATTCCGAGACAGGTGATAAGATAACAATTCCAAAGGAAAAATCATCACACCTTTCCAATGCAATTGAAAAGGTAAAGGCTTTCTTTGGCAAACTCTTTAATCCAAAGGAATACGATGCTGCAAACTATGAAACCGGCTCATACTCACACAAATCGGGAGCAGAGCTTTGGTATATGCTTGAGAGGGAAGCTTCAGAAGGAAACATGAAGAGAACCATATATGTTTCCCCTGAGCAGAAAGACACCACATACTCATATATCTATGCGACTGCAGACGATAAGTACAGCTACCGCTATGATATTGAGGTAATCCTTAAGAACCAGGCAGGCGGAAGAAATGTTACAGATGTCAATGTGACAAAGACAACGATGCCGCTTTCCGGCTGCGTTTCCGAGATTCCGATGACTTACATGAGCGGCACCGTAGGTGATGTGGTTGTTGATGATTCAAATGGGGAAATCCAGAGCTACACCAAGCCGCTTCGTGACCCGTTTGATTGGACAACAGTATCAGAACTTGATGTGTACAAGAAAACATATGTCTTTGAGGCTGACGGAGAAAAGGACATCTTTACAGACGGAAACGAAATAGACCTTTCAGAGCCTTGTCCGGAAAGATACCTCGTAAAAGACTATATCTACTACGAACTGACCAAGGACGATTTAAAGACCGAGGAAAGAAAGGTGGGAGAAAGACAGGTTATAGATACTCCGGGAGTCGATGCCAACGGAGACGGTGACTATGATGATCCGGAAGATACACCGCCAACCTACAAGACCGAAGACATTAAAGAAACCAAGACTATGTTCGAATGGGATAACGAGGGCTTTACTTTAATATCACCAAAGACTGTCGGCGGAAAGGCAGTTTTAAAGAGCGAAGCAGCTGATGTATATAAGGCAGCGGTGACAGGCTGCTACATCGCCGGAAATAAGACATCTCTTACCGGCGCCGGAAGTGATTATGCTTTCATTGACAGTGATGAAACAGGTGCTGCACTTCCGGAATACACAGTACCGGAAGGCTGGACCTTAAAGACCTTTACAGGTGATCCGAAGGAAGACCCACAGTATGTTATTATCTATCAGACAGATGCCCAAACCGGAGAAACCGTTTACAGAGTTCTACTTTCTGATCTGGCGGGCTGGCAGGAATGCACACCTATCGGAAACTTTGAAAAGATGCGTGTTCAGGTCTACAGAGCAGTCTACACTCAGGAAAAGGGTGATGCCGATGGCTTTACTGTTAATTTCGACGGTTTTGCTCTTGGCTCTACTGTAGACCAGAATACCAATGTGGCCACAACCATCATCACAAAGCAGATACCAAGTCCTGCAGAAACCATTGATGTTGGCGCAGGCTACGAATATGAGAATGCTCCGCAGGAGATTACATTCAGAACAATCCCATTTGCAGCTCCTATATATTTTGCTTGGGCTGACGGAACAAAGGCTGATATGTACTATAAAGGCGGAGCCTGCTATACCACGATTACTATGCCGGAATCGGCAGTGGGACATCTCTATGAGAACATAGTTCCGACACTTAACTTTATTCATTACAACTCAGAAGGCGAGAAGCAGCCGCTTCTCATAGACTGGTATTCAAAGCTCTCACCGGAGAATCCGGTAATTGAGTTTAACAGTAAAGACGGACTTGCTGACGGAGTAAGTGTAATTGCAAGAAGAGTTGACTCTACCGCAGTAGGCGGCAAGACAATGTACTACCTTGAAATCGTCACCAATCAGACGGAGGATGCTCCTCTTGAGATAACCTTTGCAGACGGCTACACTATGGCAATCTACTGCGCAAAGGCTGCATCGGGAAATAATGTAGGCGTTCTTGACCTTTACAATGTGTATAAGACAAACCGTTATACTCAGTCAGACATCATCGAAGTAATTACTACAAATGAGGACGGAATTGCTACAAGCGGTCTTCTCCCTCTCGGCGATTACATCGTCCGCGAATTATCAGCTGATGATAACTACTTAAATGACAGTGAAGAGCAGCTTGTAACCCTTAAGTACAAAGACCAGTTCACACCTGTTATCTGGGGAGCTGCTTCCTTTGACAATGAGTATATGAGCGTTCAGATTGACCTTTCAAAAGTCTTTGAGACTTCGTTCAGATCGGATGCATACCAGCCGCCGGAGGAAGGGCAGACTGTGAAGTTCGGTCTTTACACCGCAGAAGATATTACAGCAACAGCTGTAGGAAAGCATGAAGTCACAGAGAAGACTATCAAGGCTGACACTTTGATTGATGTTATATCAGTTGATTACACCACAGGCGGAAGCGTCCTTGCAGATGCAAAGCTTCCTGAAGGAAGCTACTACATCAGGGAGCTTGAAGGACCGGAAGACTATCTTCTGAGCGACGTAAGATTCAACTTTGAAGTAAGAGAAGACGATGCTGATTACTCATCGGATGCCGCTTTTGACTATACAATCAATGACGGTATTTACGGAAGGTTCGTTCTTGAAGAAAAGAACCATGTGAAGACAACAATCATGGTTGAGTCAAGACTTCCTATGCCGTCTATTACAATCGACGGAAGCGTATATCCTCTGGATACCGACTTTGCAAGTGAAGACGGAAGAGTAAGCATCGATGCTGATTCCGACTTTACGGAAGTTACCGTTGATACTTTCGCAGATGCTGAGACAAACATCATTTTGCCAAACGGGAAGACCCTTAAGGTTAAACTCGGCGAAACAGGAAACACCTTTGATTACACCGTTGACGGTGTAACAGAAACCTTTACGCCTACCGCAGCCTACACAGGATATTATGCAGGCTATGAGGAGCTTTGGACACCGACTAAAGGTGAAGACCTTATCACCTACACACCGGAGTTTACCCTTACCGGCGCAGGAACAGACAAGACAGCGTTAATATTAAAGGCAGTTATCACTCACCAGCCGTCAAAGACAGTTACCACAAAGGAGCAGCTTATAGACCCGGCTCAGCCTGAACTGGGATATGAGACTGTGACCACAGAATCAGGAAACCTGACACCAGGCGGAAACCAGATATTCAAGCACAGCGCTGTTATTACGGTAAAAGACTTTGCCGACGTAAACGTAATAGAAGCATCATACGAGAGAATATCCGGCACAACTGCTGTAACGGAGACGCTTGACCCGTCCGGCGAGATTATTCTTAATCCGAAGGATACCTTAAAGCTTAAGACAGCATCCGGTGCAGACGTTACCGTATCCATGGATAAATACGGAGTGGTCACGGCAGCCATAGAAAATGTGCTTTCGGGCCTCTTTACAGATGCAGCTAATTCAGAAGTATCTTCAACAGGTGCCTTCGATACGGCTCAGACATTTGAATTCACAAAGAATGTCACTCTGGCAAGACAGGACACCTCAGCTGACAAGCTGATGATAAAGATCAACTCTGATAACAGAGACGGCTTTGCTGTTGAAAACGACCACAAGCCGGAAATTGAGTTTGTAAAGGTTGACAGGGAAGACCCTGAAAAGAAGCTTTCAGGAGCAGTCTTTGAAATCTACTCTGCAAAACCTTCCGGCGAATGGACCTATGAACCGGACAAACTTCTTGGAACCTACACCACAGGCGCTGACGGAACCTTTACGTTGGTCCTTGATTACGGCACATACTTCTGGCGTGAGATAAAGGCTCCTTCAGGATACAAGGCTGATGATTATGATTATCACAGATTCAGAGTAATCAAAGGTCTTCCTCAGTACAGATTCGTTGTTGAAAACGAAGCTGTTCCGTATACTCCGGGCGGCGGTTTTTCTTATCAAATCGAAATCAAGAAAGTAGATAAAGATACAAGAGAGACTCTTGCCGGAGCTGAGTTTGAAATCTGGTCAAGCAAGCTGGCCGAAGATGGCGTTACCCTTATTCCTGATAAAAAGCTTTTAGAGCAGAATGTAATCACAGGTCAGTATGGTGTTGTTACCATTTCTGTAGACCATAAAGGAACTTTCTTCTATCGTGAAGTAAAGGCACCTGACGGCTATAAAGCAGATAGCGAATTTCATTTGATTGACACGACAATGCTTGGACTGATTACCAGAATTGAAGTGGAGAATGAAAAAGTCACGGAACCGATGATAAAAACATCTGCTGTAGGTACAGACGGTTCTAAGGAGATTGCAGCAGCTAAAAAAATTACAATTGTTGATACTGTAAGCTACTATAATCTCACCCCGGGAGAAACCTATACCATGAAGGGTACTATCATGGATAAAGCTACCGGAAAAGCCATTACTGTTAATGGAAAGAAAGTCATAGCTGAAAAAACCTTTACTCCAAAGTCAAAAGACGGAAGCTTAACCATCAAGTTTACCTTTGATGGCAGCGGATTTGGCGGACATAAGCTGGTAGTCTTCGAAAGACTTTACCTTGACGTAAAGCTTATTGCAAAGCACACCGACATTAATGATATTGATCAGACTGTAGAAATCATCGATCCGACACCGGAAAAACCGCAAAAGCCATCAGAAGTACCAAAGACAGGGGATAAGAACAGATTGCATGAGTTGATGCTGCTTCTTGTCATCGCATTCACCGGAATGATTGCAGCAGTTTCACGCAAAGAAAAAGACGAGTAAAAAGGAAGGAGGCAGCAAGATTGGCCAGCAAGTTTTATTCAATCAATAAGCTGTATAAAGATGCCTGCAAAGAGATTTCAACAGATATCGAAAGCTGGCAGGGATTTCTTTTGTCAGCAGGGCGGAATTTCAAGCTAAGGTTTGACGAACAGGTACTTGTTTATGCCCAAAGACCGGATGCCACAGCCGTTTTAACTATTGAAAAGTGGAATGGCCTTTTTCGCAGATGGGTAAATAAAGGAGCCAGAGGGATTGCAGTTTTTGACGATGAATTTGGAGAAAATCAGCGACTGAAGTATTACTTTGATGTTTCTGATACTCATGAAGGAACATTTTCAAGACCTGTACCCCTGTGGGATTATGATAATTCATATGAGGATGAGGTTATTGAAACACTCGAAGCAAGCTTCGGAGAACTGGAGCGAAAAGAAAGCATCGCAGGTGCGGTGCTTTCTGCTTCAGAGAATGCAGCCAGAGATAATCTTTCAGACTACCTGGAATTTTTGCATGAGCGAAAGGCAGGAAGCCGGATTGGCACATTAGACAATGACAACATTAAAATCTGCTTTGAACAGCTGGTATCCACAAGTGTGGCATATATGATTATGGCAAGGCTTGGCATTGATATTAACAGCAGCTTTGAAAAAGCTGATTTTGCTGCAATTACCGATTTTAACACCAAGGATACTCTGCACGCTATTGGATATGCAGTAAGCGATATTTCTCAGATGGCACTTTCAGAAATAGGAAAGACAATACGAAACCTGCAAGCCGAAAAAAATTTGAATCGCACATTTGCGGCACCAAAAGAAGGTATATATAATGGAGAAAAAAGGGAAAGGAGAGGAGAACATGAACATAGGATATCAACAGAGAGGGAATTATCAGATTCCAATGATAGGCATGCCGAAGGAAGAGCCGATGCAAATAGGCAGATTCGGACAGATGAGGAGGGACTACTTGAAAGAACATCGCAAGTTGATTTTTTACAGCATGCTGACGGACTGCAGCTTAAGCGAGCATCTGAGGAACACGGACAGGGAGGCAGAGGAGATGCTGGAACTTCTGATTGCGCAGATGGCGAAGAACGAGGGCGTGAGCGAGGAATTGAAAGCAGCCGACATGATGAGCTGGGTTCAGAAGATGAACAGCATCAAGGCCAGAGCGATGGAAGTAGTAAAGACGGAACTGATTTTCAAGTAAAATATTTTGACAGGAAAGCGGGAGAAAGCAAGCTCCCGTTTTTTTGTAAAGACAGTGACATACACGAAATACTGCTTAGCACCCCGCATTTAAAAGCAAGCTACTCAGAAATACGAAAATTCTTTGAGATGCATGATGATACAGCCGAAAGGGTAGCTTATCTGAAAGAAATATTCAATAACGATTACACAGAGCTGATCATCAGCGGAGAACGCCGGGTCGGATATAAGACATATCAGAATGTGCTGCACCTTTGGGAAGGGAGTTACCTTAACAGAACGGCAGAAGGCTATTATAACTGGGAGGTCGTTTCAGAGCATTTTGACAGTCTGAGAATTCTCAATAAACTGTATGACATTGCAGAACCCTTACCATCTGTTGAGGAACAGACTGCATTCTTTGATTCTTTTGATTCCGCAAAAGAGACTGATTTCCCACAGGAGGTAATTGATGTTGCAATCACAAAGGGGAGCGGGTTTGAAAACGGGAAATATCGGATTTTTGAGCAGTTTGAAAAAAGCCTGTCACAAAAAGAAAATGTGGAATTTCTGAAAAAGGAGTACGGCACAGGTGGAAGGAACCCGATAAAATCCGGCCTTGGAATAGGCGAGGATCACTCACCGAAAGGAATTATGCTAAGCAAAGGCTATGGAAATGACAGCCCGAAAATTTTGATTAAATGGCAAGAAGTTGAGAAAAGAATAAGGGAACTGATTCGCATAGGAAGGTATCTGAATAAAAAGGAAGCAGAAAATTATCCTGCATGGCTGGAGAAAGAAACAATCTGCAGAAAGGAGATTGAAGAATACCGGAAGAACAAAGAAATTCTTTCCATAGCACCGCCGGAGGCAAAGCCAAAAGAGCAAACCCAATATGGCGAATATGAATTTCACTTGGGAGATTCAGTCTTTATCGGCGCTCAGCAATATGAGATATTAGCTATTGATGATGAAGAAGTGGTGCTTTATGACATCGCCTGCCCACTGATAAATAAGACCATGAATCGGCAGGAGTTTGATATAAAAGCTGCAGAAACACCGGGAAACGAGCACCTGAGGAAAGAGCCAGGGAAGGAATCAGAAAAAGAGGAAGAAGAAAAAGAAGAAGTCCAAGTATCCGAGAGCGAGAGCCTGACACCATCATGGGAGCTCCCTACTGAGAAAAAGCCGGCAGAATATATTTTTCCTGAGATAAAGAGAGCAGATAGAATACAATACTGTATTTCAGACGATGCGTATGGAGAAGGCAGTCCGAAAGAAAAATTCAGGCGAAACATTGAAGCAATCCGGCTTCTGAAAACACTTGATGAAAAGGAGCGCTTTGCCACAGAGAAAGAACAGGAGATACTTGCGGACTACACAGGCTGGGGCGGCCAGCCGGAGGTTTTTGATGAATCAAACAGCAGCTGGGCAAATGAGTATATGCAGCTTAAGCAGCTTCTTGACGAAGATGAATATGCTGCTGCCCGGCAGTCATGCCTTACGGCATTTTATACACCTCCTGTTGTAATCCGGGCCATGTATCAGGTGCTAAAGCAATCAGGATTTAGTGAGGGTAACATACTTGAACCCTCCTGCGGCATAGGAAATTTCTTTGGAATGCTTCCTGAAGACTTTGAAAAGAGTAAATTGTATGGTGTTGAGGCGGACTCTGTATCAGGCCGGATTGCAAGGCAGCTTTATCAAAATGCCAGCATTAGCATTGAAGGATATGAAAATACTTCTCTTCCTGACAGCTTCTTTGATGTTGCCATAGGCAATATCCCCTTCGGTGATTTCAGACTTGCTGACAAACGTTACGATAAGGAAAATTTTCTAATTCACGATTACTTCTTTGCTAAGACCATTGATAAGGTAAGACCGGGAGGCATTATTGCATTTGTGACAAGCAAAGGTACTCTTGATAAGGAAAACTCAAAGGTAAGAAAATACATTGCACAAAGAGCCGACCTTATAGGTGCCATCAGACTTCCAAGCAATACATTTACTAAAAACGCCGGAACGGAGGTAACTTCAGATATTATCTTCCTTCAGAAGAGAGAAAGCATTATTGATATTGAGCCGGAGTGGCTGCATCTGGGACTTAATGATGATGGAATACAGATAAATCAGTATTATATCCAGCATCCGGAAATGGTACTTGGCAAAATGGAAATGGTAAGCGGTCGGTTCGGGCAAGAGAGCAGCTGCATAGCAGATGAAAGCATTCCGCTGTCAATACAGCTTGACAATGCTGTAAAATCCATTCATGCACAGATAACAGAAAGAGCAGAGGAGCTTGCCGAAGAGGAGAATGAATATATCATCGCAGACCCTTCGGTAAAAAACTTTTCCTTTGCTATGATAGACGGAAAAATCTATTTCCGGGAGAACTCCATAATGAAACCGGTGGAGACTACCTCTACGGCCGAAAGCAGGATAAAAGGCATGATACAAATCCGAGACTGCCTGAAAATGCTTATAACTTATCAGTCAGAGGATTATCCCGAAGAAGAAATTGCGGCAGAGCAAAAAAAGCTGAATCAGCTTTATGACAGTTTTACAAAGAAATACGGTTTAATCTCAGGCAGGGCGAACAGCTCTGCCTTTTCTGATGACAGTTCATATTTTCTGCTTTCTGCTCTTGAAATCCTAAATGATGACGGCAGCTTAAACAGGAAGGCGGATATTTTCTATAAGCGCACCATACGCTCACATAAACCGTCAACCAGAGTTGATACCTCGGTGGAGGCTCTGGGAGTATCTATAGGTGAAAAGGCAAGGGTGGACATGGCCTATATGGAGTCGCTTTGCATGAAAACAGAAGCAGAGATCTTTGAGGAACTAAAGGGTATTATTTTCATGAATCCAAACTGGAAAGAGGAAAGCTCTGAGGAAAAGTATCTTACGGCTGATGAATACCTGTCCGGAAATGTGAGAGAAAAGCTAGAAACAGCAAAGCTTGCAGCATCCGCCAGAGGGGATGATTTTACTGAAAACGTCAAGGCTCTGGAAAAGGCACAGCCCAAAGACCTTCCCGCCTCAGAAATCTCAGTACGCCTTGGAGCCACCTGGATTCCCGAAAGGTATATTGAGCAGTTTACCTATGAACTTCTTGGAACTCCTTTTTACCTGAAAGACCGCATACGTATTCATCTATCCAAATATACAGGTGAGTGGTATGTGGAAAACAAAAGTATGGACAGCGGCAATGTGAAGGCTAACAGAACTTTTGGAACGGCCAGAATCAATGCATATAAAATCATCGAGCAGACGCTTAATCTAAAAGACGTCCGGATATTTGACTATAACTATGAAAGTGACGGAAAAAAGACCGCCGTTCTGAACAAAAAAGAAACAGCCATCGCACAGGCAAAGCAGGAACAGATAAAACAGGCATTTACAGACTGGATATGGAAAGATCCTGACAGAAGGAACAGGCTATGCCGGATATACAATGATAAATTTAATGCCATTCGTCCAAGAGAGTATGACGGAAGCCACATTGTTTTTGAAGGAATGAACCCTGAAATTTCGTTGATGACTCACCAGAAGAATGCGGTGGCCAGAGTGCTGTATGGAGGAAACACCCTTTTGGCACATTGCGTGGGAGCCGGAAAGACCTTTGAAATGACGGCAGCGGCAATGGAAAGCAAAAGGCTGGGACTATGCAGCAAATCTCTTTTTGTTGTACCCAATCATCTTATTAACCAATGGGCAAGTGAATTTCTGCAGCTTTATCCGGCAGCAAATCTTCTTGTTGCCACCAAAAAGGATTTTGAAAAGAAGAACCGAAAAAGGTTTTGCAGCAGAATTGCTACAGGCGATTACGATGCCATCATCATAGGGCACTCGCAATTTGAGAAAATTCCTATGTCCATGCAGCGCCAGGTAACGCATCTGGAAAATGAAATTGAATCTGTTACAAGAGGAATAAAGGAGCTGAAAGCACAGCGGGGAGAAAGACTATCAGTAAAAGCTCTTGAAAAAATGAAAAAGGGGCTTGAAACAAAACTTAAAAAGCTTAACGACCAGAGCAGAAAAGATGATGTAGTAACCTTTGAAGAGCTAGGTGTTGACCGGATTTTTATAGATGAGGCTCACTATTACAAAAATCTGTTTCTCTATACAAAGATGAGAAATGTAGGGGGAATAGCACAGACGGAGGCACAAAAGTCCACAGACCTCTACATGAAGTGCCGTTATCTGGATGAACTGACGGGGGGAAAAGGTGTAGTGTTTGCGACGGGAACTCCTGTCAGCAACTCCATGGTGGAGCTGTATACTCTTCAGCGATATCTCGAATACGACAGACTGAAAGAAATGGGTCTTGAAACCTTTGATGCATGGGCTTCAACCTTTGGTGAGACGGTTACTGCCATCGAGCTTGCACCGGAGGGAACAGGATACAGAGCTAAAACACGATTTGCAAGATTTTATAATCTGCCTGAACTTATGGCGATGTTTAAAGAAATTGCAGATATTCAGACAGCAGACATGCTCAACCTTCCTGTGCCGGAAGCAGAGTATATAAATGTGTCGGTAAAGCCATCAGAAATGCAAAAAGAGATGGTTCAGGGACTAGCAGAACGTGCGGAAAAAATCCGAAACAAACAGGTATCTTCCAATCAGGACAACATGCTTAAGGTGACAAACGACGGCAGAAAGCTTGCGCTGGATCAGCGGCTTCTTAACCCGATGCTTCCGGATTTTGAAGGAAGCAAGGTCAACGAGTGCGTAAAAAGAGTATATGACATCTGGGAAAGCGGGAAGGACAGAAAGCTGACCCAGCTTTTATTTTGTGACCTTTCGACGCCGAAAAATGACGGAAGCTTTGATGTCTATAATGACATTAAAGACAAACTTACAGAGAGGGGCATTCCGAAGGAGGAAATAGCGTTTGTACATGATGCGGATAATGATGCCAAGAAAGCAAAGCTGTTTTCAAAGGTCCGTGCAGGAGAGGTAAGAATTCTCATCGGCTCAACACAAAAGATGGGAGCAGGTACTAATGTGCAGCGGCTGCTTGCAGCACTGCATGATCTTGATTGCCCATGGCGGCCTTCGGACCTGGAGCAGCGTTCCGGCCGTATAATACGTCAGGGAAATTCCAATGAGAAAGTAACAATTACCCGGTATGTGACGGAAGGAACATTTGATGCTTATCTATATCAGATTCTTGAAACAAAGCAGCGATTTATAAGTCAGATATATACTTCAAAATCGCCGGTGCGTTCGGCAGAAGATGTGGACGAGGTGGCACTGTCCTATGCGGAGATGAAGATGCTTGCTTCTGATAATCCGTATATTAAGGAAAAAATGGATTTGGATATACAGGTAAGCAAACTCAAAATGCTCAAGCAGAGCTTTTTAAGTGAAAAGTATGATCTTGAAGACAGGCTGCTGCGTGTTTATCCGCAAGTAGTGAAGAACTGTCAGGAGAAAATATCCGGATACGAAAAAGACAACGCAATGCTTCAGTCGCTTCCTGAGTCAGAAGATAAATTTACCGGGATGATGATTGGAGAGCATACCTATGATGAAAAGAAAACTGCAGGTGATGCCCTTCTTCTTGAATGCAAGAAGATGAAAAGTCCCGAGGCGGTGAAGATAGGGGAATATAAAGGATTTTCAATGGAACTTGGCTTTGACATGCTGGAAAGAGACTACATCCTTACTTTGCGAGGCAGTATGAGCTACAGCATTACTCTCGGAGCTGATACTTTAGGAAATCTTACCCGTATTGAAAATGCCCTGGAAAGGATTCCAGAGCTTCTTAAAAAGACCACAATAGAGCTTGAGGAAACACGGAGGCAGATGGAAAATGCACGAGAAGAGGCTGCAAGGGAATATCCACATGAGGAAGAACTGCATGAAAAGAGCAGAAGGCTGGATGAACTGAACATTTTACTTAATATGGATAAGAAGGATGTCGCTGAAATAGACGACAGTCCCGAAGTTGAAACGGATGAAGCGACATATAAAAGAGAGGAGCGACAAATATGACATACCTTGAATTTAAAAATTACATTGAAAAAGAATGGCTGAATTATCTTGGAGCAGATACTTCCAAGGCGAAAATCAGATTTATCCCGAAGCAGCTGAGAAATGGACCTGTTGCAGAAGGGATAGCAGTTGAGGGCATCTGTGATGTATCACCGCTGATATATATTGAACCTTATTATGAAAAGGTTCAGAAGGGAGAATTTGTAGGAAATGTGCTGAAAGAAATGGCAGAACTCTACGATAAGGCACTCGCCGATGGTAAAGAGACTATCAGAAACAAAATGGATTTTGACATATCTGACTTTACTCAGGTTTCAGACAAGATACAGATGCTTCTTGTAAACAAAAGAAGTAATTCACATTATCTTCGTAATGCAGCCTACCGTTCATTTGGAGATATTGCCAAGGTGTTTTATGTAGTGGTCGATGACATGCATAGAATAAAGATTACATGCGAAATGTTGAAGGCCTGGGAAGTTGACACGAAAAAGCTTCAGGATACGGCATTAAATAATATGCCTGTGAAACAGCCGCCGTTGCTTCAGGCGTTAGATATTACTGCTTATGGGAAACCTTACTTGAACCTGCTAAATGATAACAGTATGCTGAATGAAGTCGCCTATGTATTGACCAACGAAAGCTACGATTACGGAGCGGCAGCAATGCTTTATCCCGGTGTAATGGAGAAAATCTCCGAAAGGATAGGAGGACCTTTCTTTATTCTGCCATCCTCTGTCCATGAGACCATACTGCTTGCAGGCGGAGACGCTTTTGCTCTGCAGAGAGCAGAAGAAATGCTAAGGATGGCAAACAAAGAAGTAGTTCAACCGGAGGATTATCTGTCTGACAGCGTTTATGCATATGATAAGACTTCAAAGGAGATTAAACAGCTGTCTGCAGATATAAACAGGGGAAAAGAAGATAAGGAGAGGTAGAAAAAATGCTTTTGTCAAACGAGGCTATAGAAAAAGCACGGGAGATGGATCTGCTTACTTACCTGAGGATCTATGAACCATTTGAACTGGTAAAAATCAGTTCTGGAAGGTATTGTACCAGGACTCATGACAGCCTGAAAATAGACAAAGGAAAATGGTTCTGGTGGTCCCGCGGTTTTGGAGGAACCAGCGCTCTTGACTATCTTGTAAGGGTGGAGGGATGGAATTTCAGGAAAGCTGTGCTTTTTCTTTCCGGCTCAGAGAATTGCCAAAATAAAAAGAAGCAGGCAGTTATTCAAAGCAGCAGAGACGAGCACCCGATACTCAGTATGCCGGAAAAGGCAGGGAGCAATGGACGGGTAATAAAATATCTTAAGGCAAGGGGAATAGACGGAAGTATTATTGACTTCTTCATTGACAGAGGTCTTATATATGAATCACTGCCGTATCACAATGCGGTATTTGTAGGAAAAGATGAAAGCGGAAAGCCAGCCTATGCTGCAATAAGAGGCACAGGAGAAAAAAGGTTTGTGGGGGAGGCTGAGGGAAGCATAAAGGAATATGCCTTCTCTTTTTCGGAAGGCAATTCTGAAACCCTGCATGTGTTTGAAAGTGCTATTGATTTGCTTTCATATGCGACCATACTCAAGATGAGGGGTGAGGACTGGAAAAAGCATTGCTATATTTCCCTTGGAGGAACAGCGATTTCACCGCAGACCGGTCTTCCACCTGCCCTTTCGCACTTCCTCAATTCACATGAGAGGCCACGAACCATTGCACTGCACCTTGATAACGATGCAGCAGGCAGAAAATACAGCATTAAAATTATTGAAAAACTGGATAAAAAATATGATGTTGTTGACTGCCCGCCACCGCAGGGAAAGGATGTAAACGATTACTTATTACTGCATTCATGCAATAAATCTATAGATAAGGGGGATAAGATAAAATGAATGAAGAAAGAAAACTGGATGTTCTGCTTGTAAAAGCTAATCAGAGGCCGCAGGAAGTGACTATTACGGACTCTTTGGAAAGTGAGCAAAAGCTAGTTGGCGGAATGATTGAGCTATATATGCCTTTTGATGATGATGCTGCCATTATATGCAATGAGGAGGGAAAACTCATAGGACTTCCGCTTAACAGGGCAATTTACGACAGCTCAGGTTCTCTTGTTGAAATAATAGCAGGAGACTTTTTTATTTGCAGAGCGCCGGCAGACAGCGACCGATTTGAAAGCTTAACTGAGGAGCAGAAGAAAAAGTATTCCGAAAGGTTTAAATATCCTGAAAGATTTCAAAGGACAATAAAGGGTATTCGTGTTATCCAGCTTAAGGAACGAACAGACATGGAAAGATGATAACAGCTGTTGTTATAAATTAGCAAGCAGTGCATTTTTACTCCTGACGGAGAAAAATACGCTTGTTAGGGGCTGTCCCCTAAGACCCCTTAAATATGCTTTGAAATGTTTGACTTTGCATATTGTTTTGGTATAATGGAATAAGGAAAGAGAGGGAGCTTTTATGCTGAAAGTTGAAATTAAGTTAAATGAAAAAAAGATTGAATATGATGCAAGGTACAGCATAAGCAGTATCTATCAGGCCATAGACAAGGCATTTGCAAAATATGATTTCCGTAAAGAAAAGCTTTCAGATGGAACCGTTTGCTATTATGGTAATGGAAATGCAAGGGATTATGGCACTTTTGGCAGAATTATCACCTCCTTAAAGGATAAAGAGTGGTTTACACCATATCTGACGAAATGGCTATGGTATAATAGTGATGACGGAGAAAGTGAAAACGACTTTTGCATTGAAGATGTACTGTATCATTATACGCGAAGGGAGAGTATGGCTTGATGGCAAGGAAAGAAGATAAAAAATTTCCTTGTTAAGCGAAACTTTTCACATGAGCAATATTCCGGATACCATTCTAATTTCAAGACTACAGACCTTGAAATCTTTGACTTGATTGATGAGATGGGGAAGTCATTCCCTTGGTTATCAAAATGCGTAAATCATTTTGAGGTTACCAATGTAGGTGCAAACCATGATTTAATGAATCTATTTGTCGAAGAAATTGAAGAACCAGATATGCTCTGATATCTTAAAATGAAAACAAACGTGAAGACTGTCTAAACCGGCAGTCTTTTTTATTGCAGAAAAGAGGTGAAAAGAGAAATGAAAAGAACCGTAAAAAAACAGTTCTGGCTAAGCAGAGAGGAAGCAGAAGCACTGCAGAAAAACGCAGAACGCACCTGCCTTACAGAAGCGGCATTTGTGAGGCTTCTGATTAAAGGCTTTATGCCTAAGGAAAGGCCCGATGAGCAGTTCTATAAGGAAATGAAGCAGCTTGCTGCCATTGGAAACAATATAAACCAGATTGCGGCAAAGGTTAATTCTACCGGAGAAATAGACGGAGAACGGTTAAAAACAGAAGTGGAAGCACTAAAAGCTTTCAGGCTTGCACTTATGAAAAAATATCTGGAACCGGATGAAGCGGAATGGCTGTAACAAGAATATGGGAGGTACGTGGCCGGATAGAGCAGCCTATCGAGTATATTAAAAATCCGGAAAAGACAGATAAGAGCCTTTGGAATGGAGAGACTGCCATGGGAGAGGTACTGCAATATGCAACGAACCCACAGAAGACAGAACAGCAGCTTTATGTGAGCGGTATAAACTGTCAGCCTGAGAGCGCATCGGAGGAATTCGGTTTTGTCAAGAAGCAGTTCGGAAAGGAAGGAGGGATTATATGCTATCATGGCTATCAGTCATTTGCAGAAGGAGAGGTTACTCCGGAGCAGGCACACGCTATAGGGATGGAATTTGCCCAAAGAGTGTGGGGCGAGGACTATCAAATTGTGGTTTCCACGCATCTGAATACAGACAACCTCCATAATCATTTCATAGTTAATTCGGTTTCTTTTAAGCATGGAAGAAGGTGCAGGAAGACCACATGGCGGCAGATTCATCAAGTGTCCGATGAAATATGCAGAGAGCAAAAGCTGTCAACCATAGCTGAACCGAAGGGAAAAAGACTTCCGTATATGATTGCAAAAGCAGAAAGCGAAGGAAAACCCAGTCGTCTACTGCTGGCTAAAGAGGCCTTGGATGAGGCAATTCTAAAAAGCTGCAGCCTGAGAGAACTGGAGCAGCGGTTAAAGGAGGAGGGCTATTACTGCCGGTTTGACCCAGCGAGGAAATACTGGACTATCAGACAGAAAGACTGGAAGAAATCAATCAGAATTATCCATATGGGCGAGGAATATTCCAACGATATAATAAAGGAACGACTCTTGGCAAACCAATACAATATGAAGCTGGGGATGAAAACAATTCATAAAAGGAAGGGCGGGAAGCGAAAAAAGCATAAAACACCTCATAGTAAAGCATACAGAAAAATTGGAGGACTTAGAGGACGGTATCTGCACTACTGCTATAAGCTAGGTGCATTTCAGAAACCACAGAGCGGAAAGAAAATATATTACCTATACCGTGATGATCTTTTAAAACTGAAAAATATAACGGACGAAACGAGGCTCCTTTGCATGAACAAAATCGAAAGCACAGAGGAGCTTTTTTCGTACCGAAAGGAACTGGAAAAGGAGGTGGAAAGACTGTGCAGGCAGCGTCAAAACATATATAACACAGGACGCAGACTTGGAGTGACACAACAGCAAAAGGAGAATTATGCAAGCCGGCGTGAGTATATAACAGCGGAGCTGAGAAGAGTTCGCCGAAATATTCACCTGTGTGACGGCATAATAGTACGCTCGGAAGTAATAAAACAAAAAATGAAAACAGAACAAGAGGAGGTCGAAAAGATGAACTGCAGACAAGCAAACAAAGAAAGGAGAGATGACAGATGAACTATGGCGGAGACGCAGCAGAACAGATTGTGCGTTTTTCTCTGGAAGGTATGGAAGCGCTGCTGCGCATTACCGGGCAGGGAACAAGAGAACTGGCCATACTCATTGCAGCAGCACTTAAAGCTGAACAGAAGACTGCCGGAAAGGGCAGACTTACAAATATGCTGAAGTCCGGCAAGGAACTGACGGTGTTTTCACTGCCGCAGAAGGATTTAAAGAAGTTTGTAAAGGAAGCAAAGAAGTATGGCGTGCTATATTCCGTAATCAAGGAAAAGAACAGCAAAGATGAAAACGGAATTGTTGACATCATAACAAGGGCGGAGGATGCACCGAAGATTAACAGGGTTGTAGAACGCTTCAAACTGGCGTCTGTAGACAAGGCACAGATTGTCCGGACAGCGGAAAAGAGCAGAGAAACTAATGACTATATGGATAAGATTGATAAGCTGCTGGACGAGGTGACTTCGGTCCCCGGTTTAGCCCGCAGGGAAGTAAGCAATCAGTCAGAGTTATTCTCAGACGGGCAAAAGAAAGCGAAGAATATTACTGATTCAAATGTAAAAAAGGTGAAAAAACCTTCAGTCAGAGCCGAGCTTAAAGATATAAAAGAAAAGCTCGAAAAAAGTACGGCGATTGCGAGAGCAAGGACTGAAAAACAAATTGGAAAGGAAAGGTAGAAAAGATGACAAATGATTTGTACAGTTTTATTGAAAATATCGGTAAAAGCGGAGAAACGAACACACCGGAAATGAAGACCTTCGACCCTGATGAATACAGGCAGAAAAAAGAACAGGAGCGCCGTGAAACCTTTGACCTTCTGGATGCAGCAACAGTGGAGGCAGTATCCAGCAATGAAGATTTCAGCCAGTATATCAGACTGCAGGCCAGACTCAATTATACTGTGTCAAACACCCTGCTTGTTTTCAAACAGAAGCCTGATGCCGTGCAGTTAAAGGAATTCGATGACTGGAAAGCTGACGGAGTAAGCATTAAAAAGAACTCCAAAGCAATCCGTATTCTTGAGCCTACTTCCGCAAGAACCAGAGAAGGAGAAGCCTTTACTGGATTCAATGTGAAGAAGGTTCTTGACATATCGCAGACTAACGCCCTGCCTGTAAATCAAAAGAGGGAAATCCCTGATAAAAGAACGATTATGTATGCTGTTTCAAGCATTGTGAATGTTGAGCTAGGTGTAACAGACCAATTGCCGGATAACAGGGATGCTATGTACGGAAGAGAGCAGCGGACCATTTATCTTAGAAGAGGGCTGAATGATCTGGAAGTAGTTAAAGGCGTAATCACTGAGGCTATCAGAGCAAACATAGTATGCGAGCAGCCTGAAATACAGGAAGATATTTTAGATTTTCAGACAATGTGCGGGGCATATCTTGTGGAGAAGGACCATGGCATGGCAGAAAAAGATGTGCATATAGATGTGCCGGATGCAGTAAAGAAAAAAAAGCCAAAGGAAATCAGAAAAATATTAAATAAGCCTGTGGAACTGAGAAATCAGATCAGGGAAGCGGAACGCCAGATTTTACAAAGAGCAGCAGAAAAACCGTCTCCCATCAGAGAAGAACGGTAGGTGCGGTTATGAGAGAGAAGAGATACCATCTGGCACTTGATGATAACGAGCATGGAATAATGCTCAATGCCCTTAATGAGTTTCGCAACGATTTGATTGAAGAAGAGCGTACTACCGATGCGGTGGATGATTTAATTATCAAAACAGCATACGCGCCGGAAAAAAGAGTCAAGGTAGTTGAGAGGATAAAGGAAAGATGAAGCAGGAAGAAAAAAGAACTGAAATGCTGGCGGCTTTTCTCCTTTCCATTCCGGTAATCTATCTTGCACTTTGCGCAGCGCCATATATAGAAAACGGACTTTTAGGCATAATTGAAGGCATAACCGCAGGAATAGAAAATCCTAAATCCATCAGAATATGTGAGGACAGCCCCAAAACTGTCCTCGTTTTTTTAGCAGTTTACGCAGCGGCAATAGCCGTCTACATATCTACAAAAAAGAACTATCGGAAAGGAGAAGAACACGGCTCTGCAAAATGGGGTGATGTGAAGGCTGTAAACAAGCGATACGAGCAGACACCGGCTGCTGCAAATAAAATATTGACTCAGAACCTCAGGATAGGACTGGATGGAAGAAAGCACAGACGTAATCTGAATATACTTGTCATAGGCGGCAGCGGAGCGGGAAAAACTCGCTTTTTTTGCAAGCCTAACATTATGCAGGCCAATACCTCATTCGTGGTCCTGGACCCTAAGGGAGAGATTTTAAGAGACACCGGAAGACTTCTTGAAGAGAGAGGTTATGAGGTAAGGGTTCTTGATTTAATAAATATGGATAAAAGCCATTGTTACAACCCGTTTGTTTATCTTCAGGATGATAACGATGTACAGCGGCTTGTAACTAATTTATTTAAGAGCACGACGCCTAAAAATGCCCAATCTCAGGACCCTTTCTGGGATACAGCGGCTTCAATGCTGCTTCTGGCGCTGATTTTTTATCTCCGATATGAAGCCCCGGAGGAAGAACAGAACTTCCCCATGGTAATGGAAATGCTAAGGTATGGTGAGGTGAGGGAAGACGATGACAGTTATATCAGTCCACTAGACAGTCTGTTTTTTAATTTGGAAACGCGAGAACCTGCTCACATCGCCGTCAAATACTATAAGAACTACAGAAGCGGTTCCGCCAAGACACTGAAATCCATACAGATTACGCTTGCTGCAAGACTGGAGAAGTTCAACCTTGAAAGTATAGCTTCATTAACGGCAACTGATGAGCTTGAAATTCCTTTACTTGGAGAGAAAAAGATGGCCCTGTTTGCACTGATACCGGATAATGACTCCAGTTTTAACTTTCTGGTATCAATACTTTATACGCAGCTTTTTCAGCAGCTTTTTTATGCCGCTGACCATCTTCACGGAGGCTCACTTCCTGTTCACGTTCATTTCCTGATGGACGAATTTGCCAATGTTTCTTTGCCTGATGACTTCGACAAGATACTTTCGGTTATGCGTTCACGTGGCGTATCAGTAAGCATCATACTGCAGAATCTGGCGCAGCTGAAGGCACTGTTTGAAAAACAGTGGGAAAGCATTGTGGGAAATTGTGACAGTTTTTTATATCTTGGCGGAAATGAGCAGAGCACACATAAATATGTCAGCGAACTGCTCGGCAAAGACACAATAGACACCAACACCTATGGGAAGTCCAGCGGACGGGGAGGAAACTATTCGACAAACTATCAGATTACCGGAAGGGAATTGATGACGCCGGATGAGGTACGAAAGCTGGACAATAGATATGCACTGGCATTTATAAGGGGAGAAAGCCCTATAATGGATTTTAAATATGATATTCTGAAACACCCTGATATCAAAGCTACAGCTGATGGAAAGGGTGAGCCTTATGAGCATGGAAAGGTTACAGAAGTCAAGGGCAGCATAAGCCTTTGCATGGATGAGCCGTTTAATACGGAAATAGCAACATACGATGTTCATCCGGAACAATATGAGATGATGACAAGTGAGGAACTGGAAGAAAAAAATGAATGGGAGGATTAAGAAAATGAAAGAGAAAAAAGGAAAAATGAGCGAAAAAATCGCACTGAAAAAAGTTAAATGGGTACTCTATTTCTGCTATGGAATTGCTGCCGCAGTCCCCCAGACGGCATTTGGAGCAGGGGGAGACCCATTAGCAGTTGTAAATAACCTATCAGACTTCATTTTTGCTTTAATCAGAGCCATCGGCATTATATTGCTGGGGCTTGGAGTTATGCAGGTTGGTTTATCTCTTAAGTCCCATGATCCGTCGCAGCGTGCCAATGGTTTTCTGACCCTTGCCGGTGGTGTGATCATTACCTTTACCAAGGAAATCCTGAATATGATTACAGGATAGAAAGCGAAACAACAAGTAGTATTTAGGGGAAGACAAACAAAATGATAAATGAATGATTATGGTGATATTCAGAACAAACATGCATAAAATGTGCAAAAACGGTACAAAATGTATAGAAATAAATAAATTTTTATTGATTTTCTTTGATAATCGTAGTAGTATATTATTATGTACAATTTGGAGGTTCATGTTATGGAGTCTAATGTTAGGATAACGAATATTTCAATCAGGAATTTTAAAAATGTTAACAAAGGCGAAATATCATTTGTCAATAGTAGAAAAAACTTCAAGGCAAGCGTTTTAGGTTTATATGGCCAGAACGGCTCAGGAAAAACTGCGTTGATTGATGCATTGGAGTTGCTTAAGGGCGCATTATGTGAATTTGAAATTCCAGATAAATTTGCTGACTATATCAATGTTGATTCTGACGGTTCGGAAATTGAGTATTCTTTTGATGTTATTCTGGATGAAACAGTATATCCTGTTGTATATAGCCTGACCATAATGAGAGAGACTGTGCAGGATAGCGGAAACACAGAGAGTGCAATAGAAGAAAGGGAACGATATAAAGCCAAAGTCTTAAATGAAGTGTTAAAATGTCAGGCAAAGACTCCAAGTGGAAAACTTAGAATGGGACGAATAATTGATACAGAGTCAACTGCAGTGTTTGTCCCTAAAGCCAAATATGATTTACTAGTTGGCGGAAATAAAGAAACCTCGACAGACCTTCTTGTTTCAAAAAAATTGTCACAGAAGACATCAAAATCGTTTTTGTTTTCAAAAGATTTATTGAATGCAATCAGAAAAAAATACAGTGAGCAGAGCAGAACTAATGATGAAGAACTAAAAGAATTAACACATTACTTGGCTTTGATTGAGTCTTTAGTCAAGTTTGGCAATTCTGAACTGTTTGTGATAAATACAGCGAATTCGGGTCTGATAAGCTTAAATGCGCAACCTCTTGTCTTCAAAATTCAGGGAAAGAAAACGGGAACATTGGGAACAATTGCTGTGCCTATTGAAGAACCTTCAGTCATACCTGAAGAGATGTTTCATGTTACAAAAGCTGTAATTGAAAATATGAACATAGTGCTTGAGAAGATCGTTCCGGGGCTCACAATTGCTGTAAAAGATCTTGGCAGTCAGCTTATGCCGAATGGGTCTGCCGGGAAAAGAATAGAACTTGTTTCAAATAAGAACAGCAAGGAAATACCTTTAAAATATGAGTCTGAAGGAATAAAAAAGATTGTTTCGATTCTCCAGCTACTTGTTGTCGTTTATAACCAGAAGTCAATAACCGTTGCAATTGATGAGCTTGACTCAGGAGTGTTTGAGTATCTTTTAGGAGAACTGCTGAGGATAATATCTGAAAAGGGAAAAGGGCAGCTGATATTTACTTCCCATAACCTCAGGCCATTAGAGACTATTGACAGGGGTTTTGTGGCATTTACTACAACAAATCCTGATAACAGATATATCAGACTTGCTAACGTTAAAGAGAACAATAATCTTAGAGACTTCTACTACAGAGATATTATACTGGGAGAACAGGATGAGGCTGTTTATGATCTGACAAACAATGCTGAGATTGCATTGGCATTCAGAGAGGCTGGTGAGAGCATTGGCTCGTAAGAAAATTGTATTTATCATAGTGGAAGGACCTTCTGACCAGGATGCACTGGAATTGTTGTTGAATAATATTTTTGACAGTAACAGAGTGTTTGTTCATGTTACACATGGAGATATTACAAGCAGAACAGGGAATAATGCGTCTAATATCCTAAAGAAAGTAACGGAAGAGATAATAGGATATGCTAGGAACAATCACTTTAATAAAGTCCATTTTCAGCAGGTCATTCATATTATTGATATGGATGGAGCTTATGTATCAGAAGATTGCATAATAGAAGATGAAACAGTGGAAAAAACAATGTATTCCCTGAATTCAATAAAAACTCGTAATAAGCAGGGCATAATTGAAAGAAATCTTGTTAAAAGCAAGAACATTGATAAGCTGTCAGAGACACCTGTAATATGGGGAGAAATCCCGTATTCTGCTTATTATATGTCTTGCAATATTGATCATGTTCTATATAATAAACTGAACAGCTCTGATGAAGAAAAGGAAAATGATTCTTACAATTTTGTGCGTAAATATAAATCTGATACAGAAGGATTTAAGGAATTCATATCAGAATCTGATTTCTCTGTTGGTGGAGATTATCTTTCAAGCTGGAAATATATAAAAGAAGATAAGCATTCGCTTGAAAGGCATACTAACTTAAGCCTATGTTTTCCAAAGAAAAAACAAGAAGAAGAATGATGATTACCTAGCTCGGATTAATATTCCGGGCTTTTTATTATGCACGAAAAAAGGTCAATCCGTTATAACTACTACACTAGGAGGTGATAACGTGTCAGACAACTGGGTGGTGCAGAACCTACAGAATGCACTTACGACCTGGAATGAAAAACTGTCGGAAATATGGGTGCTGCTCACGGAAGAGCCGGAGAATTTTAAAGGTGGTACAATATGGCAAGTAATCGTTGACATTCACGGAGCACTGCAGGCAATCGGAGTTGCTTTGCTGGTGCTCTTTTTTCTTGTCGGAATGATGAAAACCTGCGGCAGCTTTGCTGACGTAAAAAAACCGGAGCATGCACTGAAGCTGTTTATAAGGTTTATCATAGCAAAAGGAATGATTACTTACGGGATGGAACTGATGCTTGCAATTTTTGAGATATTGCAGGGAGTTATAAGTACAATTATGAGGACCGCAGGGCTGGGACGGACTCAGGGAATGAGCCTGCCGGATGTGATGATAACGGCCATTGAGGACTGCGGCTTTTTTGAGAGTATACCGCTGTGGGCCGTAACGCTGATTGGCAGCCTGGTAATCACGGTGCTTTCCTTTATCATTATTATGACTGTGTACGGGCGTTTTTTCAGACTGTATATGTATACGGCAATAGCACCTATACCTCTCTCAACTGTTGCAGGCGAACCCTCACAGCACATAGGAATATCATTTATCAAATCCTATGTTTCCGTCTGTATGGAAGGCGCCATAATTATCCTTGCATGCATAATTTTCTCCATGTTTGCTGCATCACCGCCGGTAATCGATGAGAATGCGGCAGCTGTATCGATGGTATGGTCGTACCTGGGTGAGCTCATATTCAATATGCTTGTACTTGTGGGAATGATTAAACTGTCGGATAGAGTCGTTAAGGAAATGATGGGATTATAAGGAGCACATTACAATGGAAATAAAAACGAATAAAGAAATCAGGGACTATAAAGAGTCCATATTTTGGGGACTGTCACTGCGGCAGTTCCTTTTTTCATGTCTGGGTATAGGGGTATCGGTGGGAATATATTTTCTGCTGAGAAATCGGCTTGGCACAGGAGCCGTATCGTGGGCATGTATCTTTGGCATGCTGCCATGTGCGCTGCTGGGTTTTGTAACATATAACAAAATGCCGGCAGAGAAGTTTTTATGGGCAGTCATCAAGTCGGAAATTCTGACACCGAAGAAGCTTACGGTAAAGACAACGAATATATATTACAGCTTAATAAATGAAAGGCAGGAAACGCACAGTGATAAGAAAAACAGAGTCGAAAAGAAGAAAAGAATACATCAAAATGCCTCGGAGCGTGCAGGACACCATTCCGGTAAAAATCGTTTATGACGACGGGATAATTTGTGTAGGTAAGAATCAGTTCAGCAGAACATACCGCTTTGAAGATATAAACTATCAGGTGGCATCGGAAGAAGACAAGGAAACTATGTTTGAGAAGTACAGCGGACTCCTTAACTCCTTGGATAGCAGTGCGGATACTAAGATAACCATATTCAACCGCAAACTTAACACGGCGGAATTCAAGAGCAGAATCCTCATTGACAGAGCAGATGACAGTCTGGATATGTACAGGGAAGAATATAACCGTATGCTGCTTCACAAGGGAAATGCGGGCAATTCCATTACACAGGAAAAATACATCACTGTAACTATTGCAGAGAAATCCGTGGAGGACGCAAGAGTATATTTTCACAGATTTGGTGCGGAGCTTTCAATTCATCTGAATAAGCTGGGTTCCAAATGCACAGAACTTGGAGCCGTTGAACGGCTGCGCATTCTGCATGACTTTTACAGAAGCGGCGAAGAAAGCAGCTTCGCTTTTAATATCAGCGAGAACCGAAAAAAAGGACACAGCTTCAAAGATTACATCTGCCCCGATTCTTTGGAAATCGGAAAAGACTATGTGAAAATGGGAGAGCGTTACGCACGGGTGATATTCTTAAAGGAATATGCCAATTTCATCAGGGATGATTTTGTAACCGAACTGACCAACAGGTGTAAAAACATGATGCTGTCAATGGATGTGATTCCGGTATCCACAGGGGAAGCAGTAAAAGAGATAGAATCAAGGCTCCTTGGTGCGGAGACAAACATCACCAACTGGCAGAGAAGGCAGAACACGAATAATAACTTTTCGGCAGAGGTGCCATACGATATGGAGATGCAAAGAACGGAGCTGCGAGAATTTCTTGACGATATTTCAAACCGTGATCAGCGCATGATGCTGACGGTAATGACCCTTGTCCATACTGCTGAAACCATGGAGCAGCTTGACCAGGATACCAAGGCGCTGCTTACAATGGGAAGAGAAAGGCTGTGCCAGCTTGCAGTGCTTAAGTTTCAGCAGCTTGACGGACTGAATACCGTGCTTCCTATAGGCACACGAAAAATTGATACATTCAGAACTCTGACAACTGAATCTCTTGCAGTTATGATGCCTTTCAGGGTGCAGGAAATATCCCACCGGAAAGGCATTTATTACGGGCAGAATATTGTCAGCAAGAATATGATTTTAGCTGACAGAAGGCAGCTTCTGAATGGAAATTCCTTTATTTTAGGGGTATCCGGCAGCGGCAAGTCCTTTGCGGCAAAATGCGAAATCACCAATCTGATGCTGGCCACCGATGCGGATATTTTGATAATAGATCCGGAAAGGGAGTACGCACCGCTTGTGCGGGCACTTGGCGGCGAGGTCATGGAAATCTCAGCCACGAGCCCGAACCATATTAATGCCATGGACATGACAAAGGACTACGGGGAGATCAACCCGATTATCGAAAAATCACAATTTCTGCAGTCGCTGTGTGAGCAGATTATCGCAGGCCATACCTTCAGCAGAGGGCAGCAGTCCATCATCGACCGCTGCACCGAAAGCGTCTATCGGTATTATATGCAGGGAAATTATCAGGGCGTTCCCCCTACTTTGCAGGATTTTCGGGAGGAACTCCTAAAACAGCCGGAACCGGAGGCACATGCCCTTGCACTGGAATTAGAGCTGTTCACAAAGGGCAGCCTCAACACCTTTGCCCGGCAGACCAATGTGGATACGGAAAATCGCCTGATCTGCTACGACATCATGGAGCTGGGAGAGCAGCTCCGTCCGGTAGGCATGCTTGTGATTTTAGACAGCATTCTCAACCGCATTACGGCGAATCGAAAGAAAGGCAGAAAAACCTTCGTCTATATCGACGAAATCTACCTTTTGTTCATGCACGAATACTCCGCACAGTTTTTGTTCAAGCTCTGGAAACGTGTCAGAAAGTATGGCGCCTTCTGCACCGGAATCACGCAGGACGTGGAGGATCTTCTGCAATCTCACGTCGCCCGTACCATGCTTTCAAATTCCGAGTTTGTCATCATGCTGAATCAGGCAGCCACCAACCGGGAGGAACTTGCGGGGCTTCTTGATATTTCCGACACCCAGCTATCCTATATCACCGATGTGGACGCCGGACATGGCCTGCTCAAAATCGGCAGCAGCCTCGTTCCCTTTGAGAACCATTTCCCAAGAGACACAAGGCTCTATCAGCTCATGACCACCAAATCCGCCGACCGGGAGTAGCCCATAAAATTAGTATGGATTTTAGGAAGAAAAAATAATATAATAATAAAAACACATTTTCGATGAAAAGAGGATTTGTACATGGTGGACATCCATAGAATTTTATCATCCGAGAAAGAGAGCGGACACATAGAGGTCAAGACGGCAACAGGCGGAGTGCCGCAGAGCATGTGGGAAACTTATTCGGCGTTTGCCAACACAGATGGCGGGGTCATCCTCCTTGGTGTGCAAGAAGATGCACAGACAAAGAAGTTGATACCAATCGGCGTTGAAAATACGGAAAAGATGATTTCGGAGCTTTGGAATGCTTTGAACAACCCACAGAAAATAAGCGAGAATATTTTGCTGAACGAAAACATTTATACCGTTGATTATGATAAGAAAAAAATCATCGTCATGGAGGTTCCCCGGGCGGCAAGGCAGAGCCGACCGGTCTATATTGGGAAAGATATGTTTTCCGGCAGCTATCGACGCAATGGAGAAGGTGACTATCGTTGTAAGAGGGAAGAAGTGCTTGCCATGCTTCGCGACCAAGCGGAAGAAAGTGCGGACAGCAAGGTTGTGGAAACTCTTAGGCTCTCTGATTTGAATCACGAAGCGCTCCTTGGCTATCGCAGAATGTTTTCCAATCGTAAGCCAAACCATATTTGGACAAAGCTCAGCGACGAAGAATTTCTTCTGAAAATCGGTGCAGCAAAGAAAGGTTTAGACGGAGAATTACATCCGACCCTTGCAGGACTTCTGTTCTTTGGCGATTTTATCACGATCATGGACGAATTACCGAATTACTTCCTTGACTACAGAGAGCGGAAGGCTACGGATACCCGCTGGTCAGACAGGGTATGCTGTAGTGACGGAGACTGGAGCGGCAATATCTTTGATTTTTATTTTAGAATCATCGGGAAACTGACCGCCGATGTGAAAAAACCTTTCAAGCTGGATGAACAGATGATGAGAGTCGATGACACACCTATACACGCAGCCATCCGAGAGGCATTGGCCAATGCACTGATTCACGCCGATTATTACGGGCGGCAGGGAATTGTCATCGATAAAGACTTTAGCAAAATCACCATATCCAATCCGGGAACCTTTCGAGTCAGCATAGAGGACGCCATAGCAGGAGGGGTAAGCGACACACGAAACGCAAGAATCTTCAATATGTTTTCTCTAATAAATGTGGGAGAACGCTCCGGCTCCGGTCTGTGCGATATTTACAGCACATGGGAAGAAAACGGCTTTGCGAAGCCCGTCATTCAAGAGTTATCCGACCCTGCAAGGGTAGTGTTGACATTAGAAACTGTATCGGTGTCAGATGAGACAATAAATGAGACAATAAATGAGACAATAAATAACAAGTCGCAGAAACTTATAGAAATTTTGCAATTGGATCCACATATTACTACTGCAGAACTTATGGAGAAATTAGGTTGTTCAAGAGCTACGGTAGCACGACTAATTAAAGAGCTAAAAGAGAAAGGGTACCTTGTACGGGTGGGCTCAAATAAGAAAGGAACTTGGAAAATACTGAAATAAAACACAAGATAGCTCGGAGCCATGAACTTCGGGCTTTTTGCTTGCAAAAAACAAGAACCGAAAGGAGGTGAAAAACTGTATGGACAAACGAAAATTGCGTTATGCAAGGAAAAAAACAAAAGAACGGATTCTCTGGCAGCGCAGCAGGCGGGCTTCCCAAGGAAGCGGGCAGGATAGCCCGCAGACACAGCAGGAAGAAAAGCAGGTTTCACCAGAGAACTATGCAGAGCAGTATATCGAAAGATATACCAAAGCCTATGCGAAGAGAGCAAGGCTGCAGGGAAAAAGGCTTCTGGTGAGGCAAAGGGAAAACCGAGGACGACAGGCACAGATGCAAAGGCAAAATTTACAGGCACAGAGAAAAAAACAAGCCTACATTTCCTCTGTCCTGCAAGAAAAAGGCTTTGTCGATAGAAAGTATGGGATTCCCCCGCTGAACCGCAAAGGGAAAGCAGAGGGCTCATCAGGAGTAAAAACCGCAAGCAGGATTGCACGAGGCACCAAAAGAGCGATTTCAACCCTGCTGACCGGGGGCAGCATACTCCTTGTACTTCTTGCTGTGCTCCTTCCACTATGCGGAGCAGCCGCCATTTTTGGCAGTGATGCGGAGGGGGAAATTCCCTCTGATGACATGCTGGTTGCCATTGCCCGGTCGCAAACAGGTAACGAGGGCGGCGAAACCTACTGGCGGTGGTATGGTTTTTCTTCACATGTTGATTGGTGTGCAGTTTTCGTAAGCTGGTGTGCAGAACAGGTTGGACTCCTTGATGACGGAAGCATGCCAAAGTTTGCTGTGTGCGATGACGGCATACGCTGGTTTGTAGAAAAGGGAAGATGGTTTAACAGAAATATCAGTCCTGAGCCAGGAATGATTATATTCTTTGACTGGAATGGTGACGGCAGGGCGGACCATGTGGGAATTGTGGAAAGATGCGAAGATGGATTGGTGTATACTGTTGAAGGCAACAGCAATGATGTCTGCATGAAAAAATGGTATGCAGCCGGGGATAAGGTGATTATGGGATATGGTTCTTCTATTGCGTAAAATTATTCATACCTCCCCAGACTTGAAATAACAGCGGCATATTCAAGGATAAAGCGGTAAAAGTCATCTTGAGGACTGCCGGGCATTACACTTCTGCTTTTGGACAGTATGATGGTTCTGCGGCAGACAGGCTCGCTGATGTGAAGGAGGCGCACCTTATCCGAAGTCAGCTTGCCCCATGAATAGGCAGGCCAGAAGGCCACCCCAAGTCCTGCGCCTATGAGGTCGCGAACTGATGCAGGGTTATCGCTTTTGAAGATGATTTCTGGAGATATACCTGCCATATGGCAGAACTCTTCGCAGAGCTTGCTGAAAGGCACGGCACCGGAAAAGTTTATAAAAGGAGATTGTCCGAAGTCATAGAGGTTTACACTATCGCTGCCATTTTCGATATGGTCCCATATTTTGGGAACGGCAAGAAAAATCTCCTCGTCCAGTGCGGCAGCCTCGCCCTCTGCGAGTTTCCCCGAGATGCCGGTGGAAATTCGTACATCCCAGTCGGAATCATCGCTGGCACCGGTCTGCTCCTGGCGGAAAAGGAAGTTGACTTCCGGATGAAGTTCCTTGTATACTATGATGATGTCTGTGACAAGACGAGAAGCTGACATTACACTTACTTTAACAGTACGATTCATTACGCCTGCTGCCTCGGCAATCTTTGCGGGAAGACCGTCAAGAGAGCTGAGCAGGGGCGTTATTTCTTTTACCATAAGCTTTCCTGCATCGTTTAAAAAAATATGACGACCGCTGCGGGTAAAAAGCTCCGTGCCAAGTTCCTCCTCCAGTCTCTTTATTGACTGGCTGAGAGCAGGCTGAGCGATATGAAGCCTTCTGGCTGCCTTTGTAATGTTACAGTCTTTTGCTGCTTCAAGAAAGTATCTGAGCTGCTGTATTTCCATGTAAAAGCCCTCCTGTCACGATGGCAAACGTATATAATATAAACATTATGAAAACGATAATTTTTATATATTTTACATTATTATATAACCATGCTATGATGGAGTCAAGAACGAGATAGAAAAGGAAAAGAGGAAAAAACATGGCGGAAATTTTTGAAACTTTAATGCTTGTATGCTTCGGACTCTCATGGCCGATATCAGTTGTAAAATCTTATAAATCATGTACTGCACAGGGCAAAAGCCTTATGTTTGAACTTGCGATTTTCATAGGATACATCTTTGGAATATGCAGCAAATTTATGGCGGGAAACATAAACTACGTGCTGGTGCTTTATATAATAAATCTGGTTATGGTCAGCACCGATATACTCCTGTATGTCAGAAACAGAAGATATGATATGGAGGCAGCTTATGAGAACGGAATTTAATGTTCAGATTCATGAGTACAGAGAGCTTAACAAACTGGCAGCCGAAGGGGAAACCGTGTTTATGGGAGGCACTTTTCTGCATGACTTTCCATTTGCAGAGCTTTGCAGAAAGCTGTGCGTAGACGAAAAGATGTATAACAGGAGCATATGCGGGCTTTCGGCATCAGATGCGGTAGAAGTTTATCGTCAGGTTGTATCACCCTTGAAACCAAAGAAGCTGTTTATCGGTTTAGGAGAGGTTGAAGAAAATGCCGGATTCATCGATGATTATATAAAGCTTATCGACTACATAAAAGCAGATTCACCCGGAACTAAAATTATGCTCATTTCTGTTTTTTCCGGTGATGTGGCAAAATGCAGATTTAATGCTGATATCAGGGAGCTGGCTCAAGAGACGGGAGTCGTATATGTAGATGCAATGGATAAAATCATTGGTGCTGATGGAAAAATTATGGAGCATTTTCTTAGCGAAGGAGGGCAGCTCAGCCTGTCAGCTTATGTTACCTACTGGCGCAGGGCTTATCACTATATGAGAAAGAGCACCCTTTCCTACTGCGATGCGCTGAGTCTTTCGGATGCGGCAATGATGGGGTGATAAAGGCAGCGATGTATTTCAAATTGAGGGCTTGCAAATCCCTTAATTAAATGATAGAATAAGTTCGAAGTTCATATGAAGGCATTTATGTTCTCCGGGCGGCATGAAGCGAGCCGAGGCCGGAGCTAAGATGGAAGCAGGTGAGAATCCTGCACGGTCCCGCCACTGTATTGAAGGAGTTTTGCTCAGTATGCCACTGCACCTCTGACCGATTTAAAAGGATAGAAGATGGGTGTGGGAAGGTGAGTAAAGCGTTGATCGCTGAGTCAGGAGACATGCATAAATTGTTTGACAGTTCCTTGTGTCGGGGAGCACTTGCGAATATTTTTGTTGCAGTAAAAACGGGCTGCAGCCGGTAGGTCAGGTTATGACCTGCGGGGCTGTGGTCTTTTTAATTTTCTCCTTAAATGACGATTTCCATAATTAACGTTCAGAGGTCGCAGCCCGAATGGACTCTTTTTATCCTTACGGGCAGCCGATGGTTATATGCATATAAGGTATAGCCTGAGGCTGCGCCACTCCAAAATACGAAAACAAAAGCTAACCGGAGGAACAAAATGAGAATAGACGATAATTTCGCAGAGGGCTTCGACCTGGTGAAGGCCATGGAAAGATTCAGAGACAACCCAACGGAGCAAGGAAAGAGGCGGTTTTTTAAAGAACTGAAGGATGCGCAGCTTCTCGTGCCATACCAGGGAGATACCATGAACGTGGCAGCATTACATAACTCTGCAGGCGAAATACTCCTTCCGGCATTTACATCACCATACGAGCTGACAAGAGAACATACGCCATGGGACAACATAGGTGTGATGACCCTTGATGACTTAAAACACATAATCATAGACCTTCCTGCGGAATTTTCAGGGGTGGTGCTTAATCCATTCGGCAAGGCGCTGGTACTGCGAAGACCCCAGCTCATGGAGATTGACAGGGAGATGGAAGGAATGACGCTGCAGCGCACAGACCACCCAGCGCCACAGATATTATCACCACTAAAAAGCTATCCGCCCGGAATCGTGGAAGTTCTCAGAAGCTTCTTTGAGAAAAATCCGGAGGTGACCCGGGCATGGATTCTGGCTGCCAGACCCGACTATAGGACAGCGCCTCATAAGCTGTTTGTCATCGAGTTTTTTGGAGACAGGAGGATGCTGTTTCCACAGGTTGCCAAGGTCATCGAGCCGTTTATGCGGCCGGGAGAAAGCTTCGAGCTGATGAAGGCAGACCTTGCACTGGCAAGGGAGGCAAGAGAAAAGTCAGCACCGATTTATATATGCAGATAGGGGAATGTTATGATAAAAAGACTTAAAACTTTACGGAATGTTCCCCGTGCTGCTGACCATGGCAGTGCGGAGAGCGAGGGTTTCAACTAGCCTCAAAATGATTAAGAGATGATCAGACATATATTTTAATCAACGGGAGGCAAGAAATGAAACTGTTAAAGAACATATCGGAAAAAATTAAGAGAAACTATAGAGATAACGAGAGAAATGTCATGAGAAGATTCACTCAAAAGGATGAAACCGATAACTTCGTGCAGCACTGCATAGCTCACATCAGAGTGAAAAGGGAAGAAGAGCAAATTAAAAATATATAACTGCGAGTAAAGAAAACTCCTGCCGGTGGGAAGGGCGAGATATCAAAGCATTCCCATGTGAGGCGGGAGTTTTGCATTCTGACAATAAAAAAGCGAAAGAAAAGGAGGCGGCATTTATGACGGAAAACACAGCAGCAGGCAGTGCAATTGTACAAGCAAAAAAACCCCTCTTGATTTGGTAAAATATGTTGACTTTATGAAGTCGGTGTGATAGCATTTAATTACTGAGAAAAAATAGAATATATAACGAAATGAGCATAACTAACGGAAGTGGGGTGAGATTCCCCGGCTGGCCAGCAACCGTAATGCGCCGATGGCGACGAGACGGGAGACGAGTTGTGGCTCGAATGATTTCACTTCTGAGGCAGAAGAAACATTCAGTGTGAGGGTAACCGAAGAGAAGAATCCTTTGCTAGAGCGGCGGGGATTTGCGGAGGGGCACCGAGCGATAATAGAACCGGGATGCCGGGATATTACGAGAATGCATGGACTGCCGCAGAAGGCAGTCTATTTTTGTTTCGATGAATAATTGAATAGGAAAATGGCTTTTGTGGCAAATGCGCGACCCGAAGATGCGATTACGCTTCGGACACGCATTCTTGTTCCTTGCTGAACAAGGGAATCAGGTGAAATTCCTGGACACGTGGGAGCGGCAGCCAGGTGCATACTGGCGAAGATGCACGCTCCCTTAGTAGCTGTGATTACAAAGTACCGTTTCTGTGCAGGGTAATCTGCATACGGCGAAAGCCGGTCATTGGAAGGGCTGTCATGGCCCGGAGAGAAGGCGAAATGCGTGCGCTGGTGCAATTGAAAAGATTGCATCTGAATGTAAAAGTCAGAAGACCTACAAACCCCTGAAACCAAGATAAAGAAAGGGTCGGGGAGCCGAAAGAAAGGGAGATGGCGTAAGCTGTCTGCCTGTATTTCATATGTCACAAAAGCGATGGTTTTAAAATCATCGTTTTTTTATTACTCGAAAACTTTTCATCCTTAAAGGGGCGGTGCATAGAAGAAAAAGCCGCCCCCGAGGTCAGCGGGAGTTACATATATGACAAAGCAGATGACAAAAAAGGAAATTGCAGAAAGCAAGACCATGACCGAACATGAGAAACAGAAGCTGCTTAACGAGCTGAGAGAACCGTACAAGGCCATGAGCGACGAGGAGCTTCTGCAGCTTGTGAGAGACTTTACCGAGGAAAACGGCAGAGAACCAACGAGAGACGATCTGGTATATGACGTGATCTTAAAAGCACGCTTCGGACCGTGGTACCGGATGCTGGAGAAGGCAGGCACAAGACCGGTGGCAGAAAGTCATCTCATCAAAGAGCAGAAGAAGGCGGAAAGAAAGGCCCGTCAGGCGGAAAGACGCAGACAGCTGAGAGAAGAAAAGGCAGCTGCAGAAGCAGCGGCAGAAATGGAACAGAACAGCGGAGGGACATAGTTTCTGACAGAAAGTTCACTACACGAAAAATAGTGTTTACATAGATCAATCGCAAAGGACGGGAAGGCAATGGAGCCTGACCGGACCGGAGGGAAATATTAAGAAAGGAAAAAAAGAAATGGAAAAAGTAAAGAAAAACAGTTCCATAAAGAAGATACTGGCGCTGACGCTGACATTTATGATGGTGTTCACAGGGCTTGGCATCGGTCAGTGGGGACTGGAAGATGCCTGGGCGGCAGATTCGTATGATTGCACGATAAAGCTGGGCATATCAGGAATAACAGTCACAGACGGCTACAGTATCAAAGAGATCACAACGCCAGAAAATCTTATTATCAACTGTCAAACAAGTAGCAATGACACAACCGGTACAAATGCTCAGGTTCTCAAAACATATTTTATTTCCATACCTGGTAAAACGTTTCGGGCCCTTAGTGATACTGGAAGTAATATTACACTGTATCATAATCACTTACTTGCTGGTGGAAAAGGAGCCGTACAAGTAACAACAACTGGTGGAGCCTTCAAATATGATGATACTAATTTTCAAAAATATTCTGTCACAACAAGCGACTTAACGGAAAAAGGGTATCGTTCTCAAGAATTTGTCACCGCTGAAAATGCAACTTATTATTATGCCTTTATTAGAACAGATGAAAATAACAATGATTTGCGTTATGCACTTTTGATTGAAGCTACACCTGTCATAATTAACACTGATAAATTGAACGCAGTGCTCAAAAATGCACCTTCGCTTGAAACGGACACTGCATATTACCACACGGTTGACCGCTATAACGGCAAGACCACGATTACAGACCTTGTCGACAGGTTGCGGAACGACGCGACCATCAAGGCGGACCGAAATGCAGTGAAGTTGTTCTACACCTATAATTCAAGGACCAAACAGGAGTGGAGAATAGATAGCTTCTGGGCACTGTATAAAGCTGCAATGGGTAGGGTGAATACCATCTATCCTGCGGGAGAGGGCGGAACGCGTGCATTAGCAGCAGGCGTTAAGCAGAATCAAGTTGATGCTGCGGCTGCATTGCTTGAAGCCGCCATCGCCGACCTCATCCCGACCACGCAGGTCAATGCGACGGAGCTGTATGAGGTTCTAAACGCAAGGTATAGATGGATGACTAACGACAATAAAATCGGTAAAATTGATGTTTCCTATTCCGGTGAAAATATAGTAACGGAAAATACGACAACAGCAGTTACATGGGCTCCGTATGCGAAAGCATTAAAAGAAGGACAAGACTATTTGAATTCCCTGTATGAAAACGGTGAACCTACTGAAAAAAATGAAGTATCTGAAACTGATAAATCTGCGCAGGAAAAGTGTGACGCTTTATCAAAGGCAATCGCAGTTGCCGTTTATAAAGATGGGATTTTTTCTGATAAAACAGACTCGGCTGCAGCGTCCGCTATGGTGAAAAAATCCACCTATGAGGACCATTACAATAACCACTATCTCCCGTATTTAGAAGAAGCAAGAATCTTTATCGAAGAATATAGTCCGGAAGCGTTAGGAAATAATCAGAATGGTACATATACAGCGGATTCGTGGGACAGCTATGTGGCTGAATATAATGCGTTCAAGGAAAAGTGCGAGTATACGATTAAAACAAGCCCAGGCAACAAAATCGGCGGGAGCAAAGAAGATTTCAATACCGTATTCTATTTTGATACTGCGTTAAAAAAATTTAAGGCAGCAGTAAATGGGCTTGTTAGCAACCAAAATATCACGGTTTCTTTCGAGTACATCAATAATGCCTACAGTTTATCTGAAAAAGCAACGATTACAGGCACCGGCATACATATGAAGAAAGAGTTCGGTCTGGAAGCAGGAAGCACTACTATAAGCAGCCTGGTTACAAAAGCTGGGCTTCAGTTCCAGACAAACGGCATATGGATAACTCCTGCAACCGGATATAGCCAGGTGGCTGTTCAGGATGCGAACAATTCGTGGTTTATGGTATACATCAATGACGAATTCCGAGGGATATATGCGCTAAACGACATGAATAACATCCAGCTTCACAATGGTGAAGACGTGCGCGTTGTAAAGTGCCTGTATGGAATCGGCAGATATGAATATGCTGCAGATAACGGCGGCACAACTGTGGCTTATGCTTCAGTAAAAACCCTGAATATTCTGGGAGATTACATAGGAGCCATTTCCATAACGAAAAGTCCGGTAGAAGCTGTGGTAGGAGAGAAAACAACCATTGCGGGCTCAGTAAAAGGCACATATTTCACCAATCAGGATGAAGTCATGTCTGCGGAGGGTCTTACACTGTTTGTAAGCGAACCGTCTGAAAATAAAACCGAGATTGCCGATATCATGAAGAAGACTAATTCCGTAACGGATGCAGACGGCAGAACAGAATATATTTTCAGAGAACCGGGTTGGTATATCATCGCTCTTTACGATACCAACGAAGACACATATTATCACGAAAGCTATAATGAGGTAATTGAAAAAGGTGATTATCACGGTATGCGTGCTGCAGGATATGCATCAGTATACGTTACTGCGGCAGAGGATGAAACAGCACTGATTGAAGAAAGCCGAAAGAGCAATCTGGCAGAAGCGAAGGCCTTCTACGAACAATACCATGATTATGATTTTACGGACAGCAACTATGCTGGGTTCGTAGAAAAATACAATACTCTCGTAACAAATCAGAAAAAGGAAGGGCTCACCTATGCAGAGCTGATGAACAGCTTTGATACAGATTATGCCGCACTGAAAAAAGCGTCGGCAACGGCACTGAATCATGAGCTTCGCGTTTCAAACATCAGGTCATATTTAGAGAATCTGCCGGATGAAACCACGGAAGTGACCTATGCACATAAGGAGCTGATAGAAACTTTCCAAAGAGGCTATGGGTATCTGAATGAATATGAGAAAACAAAACTGTTCTCATCGGTTGAGATTGCGAAAAACGAGATGTATGCTGCTTTCGAGGTAGCAAGCATTAAGATACCGCCGACAAAAACAATCAGCGTGGAAGAAGGTACTCTTGTACAAGGGACACATAATAGCGCGGTGGTTAGCAGTGCAACAGGAAAGTATGTCGCCGGATGGGTTTGGTTCAATAAAGTAACGGAAAAAAACATAGGAATCTTTGATACTGTGAAAACCAATGGAGTTTCTTCTGGCAACAGTGGGGATATAGCAAAGCTGAGATCTATCACTGCATATGCAGGAAACGAGATAACGCTGCGGCGTCTTGTGACACAAAACGAAGGACAGTATTGGGTAAAATACTCTCTTGATGGCGGAGAAAACTGGGAGCTTGCAGAAAAAACCGGATATAACGAGTATAGTGAGATTTGGATTTCCATCGATTTCACAATGCCGAATATAGAAGCTGAAAGTATGAAGATTCAGTTGTCTCCAATGTCGAAGACTGAATACGAAGAAGCCACTCGCGAACAGGTGGCGCAGGAACTTCAGGAAGCGAAGCAATCAGCAAAGGATGCTGTTGATTCAGCGTTCAGCAAATATAAACAGGAAGACTACAGCAATGAAAACTGGGCGGTACTTGCCAGTGCTCATGTCGATGGACTGAGTGCAGTTGAACTTGCGGCTACTGTGGAGGCTATCTCCGAAGCCAGAAGAAATGCCCTCGCTGCTATGGCGGCTGTTAAGACAAAAGCACAGGAAGAGAAGAATGAACAGGAAACCGGCGGGGCTTCAGGTGTGGCACTTCCTGACTACGGCAAGGTCGTAGGAAAGGTCCACATCATTGTTGAAAATCAGACCTTCAAGACGGCTGGTTCCAATGGAGCGCCGGCATGGTATGGTACTCTCATAGACGGCAATTATGACCTTTGCGAAAACGACACCATGATGACTGCTGTACTAAAAGCTCTGCAGCTGAAAGGCTGTAACTGGTCTACAGGAAGTCAGGGTGTGGCCTCAAGCTGGGATGATTACAGCATAAGCTATATCGCATCCATCAAAGTACCGAGAAATGTTAATGCAGACGGAAGCGACTTCGTTCTGAATGATTCGGAAGAACGCCTTGGAGAGTTTTCCGGAGAATCCGGCTCAGGCTGGATGGGAACCTTAAACGACTGGTTCACAAACTACGGCTTTAACGAGTTCAGCTATAAGAACGGTGAACTGGAAGATGGTGATGAAATCCATATCATGTTCTCACAAAATCTCGGAGAAGATCTGGGAGGAACATGGGGTAATTCAGACACCAGCCTTAAATCACTTTCCATCAGTAAAGGCAAACTTATGCCGTCTTTTGACAGCAGCACCTTAAACTATGGACTGATTCTGGGAAGCAGTTCTGCAAACCTTATGGTATCGCCTGCTGCTTCCAATAAGAACTATCAGGTAAGAACATACCTGAATAAATATAACAGTGACAGTGCTCTGTACAGAAGAACAAGTATTGTTCCTGTAAAAGCGGGAGACACACTGTATGTGGGATGCGGCGAATATTCGTGGCCGTCCATGAACAATCAGGGAGCTGAAGCAAGAGCATATACCGGAACCAAATATACCATAAAGGTTTATGAAACCGAATTGGATTATGTCAAAGATGCCCTTGAAACAATGGTTTCGGCAGATGCCATCACATACACCACATATAAGAAATATAAGGAAGAGGTGGCAAGTGTAAGAAAAGTGTACAATCTCCTCAGCAGTACGGATCGGGCCAAACTTGACAGCAAACTTGTGGAAAAGCTTGCCGCAGCTGAAAACCAGATTCAGTTCTACTCCGATATCGACGATGCAAAGGATAAATTTGCAGCGTTAAAGTCAACCTCTTCTGAAAGCGCTGCAAGAGCAGCCTATAATGCATATAACAAGCTGAATGATGAGCAGAAAAAATACATCACTGTGGCAGATACAGAGATATACAATCAGCTTGCCGAAAAATATAAGATGACCGCTATCGCAGGCTCAGAGCAGATGCCTGAAAGCAATGTGACCACCGATAAGAAGGATACTACCGCTGTAGTTGAGCCGGTCATCAGCGAAGGAGCCGCTTCCGTAACCGTGGATAAGGATACCCTTGAGGAAATCAAAAAGCAGGCTCTGGAAGCAAAATCCGATGATATCATCATTCAGGTATCAAAGGATGTCAAGGGCCAGCAGGCAAACTCCGTTACAGTGAATGTGGATGTCAGCACCTTAAAAGATATTGCAAAGAGCCAGGATGTGGCACTTACTGTATCCACGGAAGCAGGCACCGTCAAGCTGGACAGCGCGTCCCTCAAGGACGCCCTCACACAGGCAAGAGGAAGCGAACTGACCATCATTATCGAGAAAAAGAATACAACCGACAGCGAAAAGAAGCTTCTTGGAGATACTGCTGCAAGAGTTGATCTGACCGTGAAATCGGGTGCGCAGACCATCACAAAGTTTGCAGGCAAGGTGACTGTAACTCTTGAAATACCGTCAAAGCTTCTCGATAAGAAGGTTGCCGCAGTGCATATTGAAAGTGCAGATAAGTTCAATCAGATGCCGGGCAGCAGAAAGACTATCGGCAATACTGCATACTACGTATTTGAGACAGAACACTTCAGCTCATTTGCACTGGTGGACGGCGAAGCACTGGGACTGGAAGTAAACGATGAAGAAGCAAACATCGAAAGAATCAAGGAGCTCGTTTCAGACATGAGCCTGAAAGCACGCTCATCAAAGACTTCCAAGAAGAACATCAAGGTTACTCTGACCGTGGATGATGACACGGCAGCAGCCATAAAAGAAATAAAGAGCATGGGATATACTGTGAAGTATAAGTACTATCGTTCAACCAAGAAAGCCTCAAAGTATCAGGCAAGGATAACTAAGACAACAAAGTCCTTTATCAATACTGCAGGCAAGAAGGGAACCAAGTACTATTACAAGGCTCGTATCCAGATTTACGACAAGGATGGAAACCTTGTAGCACAGACTCTGCTTATACAGTGTAAATACGCCGTGAGAACGTGGACGAAATAACAATAAACCAATGAGAACAGGTCGTCGGGGCAGTTTCTGCCCCTTCGGCCATTTTGACTGTCAGGAGAGCACTCCAAAAACGCCAGAAAGAGCAGGAAAAAATGTCCGGATTACAGAAAACCATAAAGAAATATATCTCGCTGCTGCTGGCGCTTGTACTAATTACAGGTGCTGTTTTTGGCGTGAAAAAAATGGAAGAAACTGTGCCCGAATATCCATGGATAGACAAAGTGCCTGAAACCGGCACTGCTCAAAATTATGCTGCGAAAGGGGAGGATGAGTCAGAAGATAGCCGGGAGAAGGAAGAAAAAGCAGACAGTGAACCCGCCGAGAACCCATCTTCAGGAAAAGAAAACAGCACGGCAGACAATCTGCCCGAAAAACCGCCAGGAAATCCGCAGGAGATTTTAAAGGATGATCTGGAGGAGGATGCCTTTGCGAAGGAATCTTTTTCTGAAGATGCGCTTTCTGAGGAAATGGGCCTTGGCCCTGACGAAAAGATACAGGAGATAAAGGTCATCACAGCTCCGGGCGAAGAAACACGGGTTACCGCATCCGGCGGAAGCTTTGAAATCAGTTTGAGCACCAAAGGAACCACCATCCTTCAGATAAGCTATATCGATGGAAGCGGAAACCGCCGAAGCTACATAAAAAAGGTGCAGTACGAGAGACCGGAAGGCACAACCCCTGCCGAAAAGATGCCCGTCATCGAGACAAACCTGAAGGACGGAGCCACATATAACCAGAAGGAACTTAATTTTGATGTATGGCTTACAGACTATCGGGGGCAAACTCTTTCCTACAGCAACATGGAGGTCACCTGCAACGGCAAGGCCGCAGACTATATCGGCGAAATGGACCGCCAGACCTACAGCGTGTATCTGAAGGAAGGAGAAAACAAGATTCAGGTGACTGCAAGAGATGTCTATCAGTACACCGTCACCAGGGTATGGACCCTGTGGTATCGAACCGGAGCAGGAGAAATAATCATAAGCCTTGAAGCCGGCACTGTGGGAATTCCTTATCTCATCAGGCCGCAGACCATGAAGGCAGAAGACGGAGAGAGTCTTGCATCCGTGGTGGACAGGTTCCTGAAAAGCAACGGATTTTCCTGTCGCCATGCCGGAACCATCGAGAACGGCTTTTACCTGGCGGCAGTGGAAAAGAAAGGTATGCTCAGCGGCTTCAGCATACCGGAAGATCTGGCAGAAAAAATCGAAGAAGACGGTCTCATCTTCGACAGGGAAAGCTACGCCGGCATAGACGAGCTGGGAGAATTTGATTTTTCTCAGGGCTCCGGCTGGATGTATTCCATCAACGGCATATATTCCTCCTACGGGCTGAGCAAAGCCTATGTGCAGGACGGTGATGTGGTAAGGCTGCGCTTTACCCTTGCCTACGGCAAGGATATCGGGGGATACAAGGCCATGGGCATGAATTACGGAAAACTGAAGAATTACGGAAAGGAATGGTAGATATGATAAACAGAATTCTTGATGAAATAGGCGCTGTAGTAAAAGGAAAGGATGAAGTCATAAGAAATGTTCTCATGGCGCTCCTGTCGGAAGGCCATGTGCTGATCGAGGATGTGCCCGGCGTGGGTAAGACCACACTGGCCCTTGCCTTCAGCAAGGTCCTTGGACTGGACTACAAGCGTGTACAGTTTACACCCGATGTGGTTCCATCGGACATTACCGGCTTTACCATGTATGACAAAAACAGCGGTCGGTTCCGATATGAGAAAGGAGCGGCTTTTTGCAATATCTTTCTTGCAGACGAGATAAACCGCACCTCAAGCAAGACCCAGTCTGCACTCCTTGAGGTTATGGAAGAAAAGCAGGCCACCGTAGACGGTAAGAGCCATCCTCTGCCTAGACCTTTTATGGTAATCGCAACACAGAATCCCGAGGGCGGTGCAGGAACCCAGAGACTTCCTCATGCCCAGCTTGACCGCTTTCTTATCAAAATATCCATGGGATACCCTGACTTTGAAAGCGAGCTTGACATGGTGAGGGACAGACAGAAAACAAACCCTCTTGAAAAGGCAGAAAAAGTCTGCGGCATTGAGGATATACTGAAAATGCAGGAAGAGGCAGGCAGCGTACATATATCCGAAGAAGTGATGGCATACATGACAGGACTCTGTCGAAGGACAAGGGAGGACGAAATGATTTCACTGGGAATCAGTCCGAGAGGCACGCTGGCTCTCAGCAGGATGGCAAGAGCAGCCGCATATATGGAAGGAAGAGACTTTGTTACACCTGCCGATATACGAACCGTATTTCTTCATGTCTGCTGCCACCGCGTTCGGCTGAGCAGTAAGGCAAGGGCAGAGGAAAAGGATGAAAGAAGAGTTCTTTCAGAGATACTGGACAGCGAAAAGATACCGGGGGCACTGTAGATGAACATAATCAGAGAACGCTGCCTTTTGTTCTGGTCGTTGGCGGGCCTGCTTGCGGGAACAGGGATTTATCTTGGAAGCCGGGCGGCGCTTGGGATATGTGCAGGACTTCTTTTGTTTCTCCTGCTGAGTACAGTATCGGCACGGCGGATGGCAGGAAAAACATCGCTTAAGGCAGAAACGGCAGAAAATGGCTTTGTGCTTACGGTAAAATGCGAGAGTCCGGCTTTCCTTACGCCGCTGGCCGCTGTAAAAGGAAGGGTAAAAAACCTTCTTACAGGCGAAGAAACGCTTCAATGGAAAGTCCTTGGAGCAGGGGGAGATGCCCTTATGGAGCCATCATACGGCAGCGCGGGAAAATACATATTTGAAAGTGAAGCCGTCCGGATCTGCGACATGACGGGAACCTTTCGCTTCTCTGTGAAAGACGTGAAGGCAAGAGCGGCATTCTTGAAAAAACCGGAGACCTTTTTTCTGGATACGCAGTCCCTGGGAGGGTATATGCTGGACCTTGACGGAAATGTATATGATGAGATAAAACCGGGCTTTGACCAGAGCGAGGTTTTTGAAGTGCGCCAATATGTGCCGGGAGACAGAACCGCCTTTGTTCACTGGAAGCTTTCCCAGAAAACGGACAGCCTGATGATAAGGCAGGGAAGCCTTCCTGTAAAAAACGCAGTCCTGATTCTGCTGGAGGGCGCAGATACGACAGAAAAGATACAGCAGGCCGCATCAAACTTTCTTTCCCTTTCCCAAAGCCTTATCCAAAGGGGAATCGTCCATCACATCGGCTTCGTGAACGAAACCGGAAGCAGGCTTAAGATTGCGGAAATATCAGATGCCCAGAGCCTTGCATGGGAGATGGCAGATATATTATCGTCGCCCTTGTATAAAGGAATCTCGACTGCGGCAATTTATGAAGATGAAAGGAACGAATGGGAGTTTTCCCGTGTAATAACTGTAGATTATGAAGGAGCAAAAAGCACAGAAATTAAAGAAATATATTAAGAGCCTTGTCCTGGCGCTGCTTGCTTTCGCAGGCGTGTTTGCTGTGCTTTGGGATACCTCAACGATGTCCGGCTATAACGCAGATACAGCCGGAACTATCTCAGAGACTGTGTACGGTATAGTCACAGGGAGAATAAACTGCATTTATTCCGCTGACATTCTGCCGCCGTCGGCAGGGAAAGGAAGTTTTCTTTCGGAGTACTGGCTATGGCTTGCAGCGGCCGGGGCGATGATCCTCCTGACACTTCTTTTCGCGCATCTTTCCATCGGAAGATGCGGTCTGAAGCGTGAACTGTGTAAGATGATTACCCTTGCTGTGTGTGTGGCGGCAGGCTGCACAGCTCTTTACGCTGCCGTAAGCGAGGATGACATTCTTTTTGTAAACAGCAGGGCCGGGGATCTGATTTCCCAAATGCGATACGGAAGGTTTGACGGCGATGAACAGGTGCAGCTTGAAGTATCCATGTCGGAGCCATCACCATATTACCTGCGGGGATTTGTTGGAGAAAGCTATGAGGGCGGCGTGTGGACGGAGCTTAGCGGAACGACCCGCACGGATGCCATGGGACTTTTCGCAAGGCTTCATGAAAGGGGCTTTTACGCCCAGACCGCCCTTTCCTCTGCTGCAGCGAATCTGAAGACCACAGAAAATCTTCTGCGCATAAAAAACACAGGGGCATCAAGAAAGTATCTGTACGCACCCTATGAAACCATAAGCATCGGAGCGGAGAGAAAGGCGGAAACAGGCGACAGAACCTTCCTCGCTGGGGGAGCATGGGGAGAAGACACATATACCATCAGTGCCGGTACATACCTTGTTCACAGGCGGCGTGACATCTTGGATGCTCTGCCGGAAGGGGAAGCGGCAGAAGCAGAATATAACTACCGGCTCTTTGCAGAAAAAAACTACCTCGCCATAAGCGATGACAACAGGCAGGAAGTGATGTATATACTGGATGAGTATACAGACCTTGATAAAGCAGAAGCAGAGACAAAAGCGGCGGGCATCGGAAAAACAGATGCAGCCAAGTCCCTGATTCTGACCGTTCTTCAGGAAGATTCCCATTGCTTTAGCAGCCTTCCGGATGAATTTTCAGCCTATGCCGGGAACAAAAAAGACAGCCCTGATGCAAAGAGCGCAGGGGAGGCTGCTGCGGCGGTACTTCTCTTCAGAAGCCTCGGGGTTCCCGCAAGATATGCGGAAGGTTATCTGATTACGGAAGAAGCAGCAGAAGAAGCTGCAGACTTCGAAAATAGCACTGTAAAGCTTACAGGAGAGGATTACCATGCCTGGTGCGAATATTACGAAGACGGCATCGGCTGGCTTCCCTTTGAATCTGACCCTGCGCTTCGCTGCATGATGAAAAATGACGATGTGCTGATAAACGCAGGTAAGGATACCGAAAGCGAGATGCAGGAACCGGAAAAGAACACCGGGCAGGAGCAAAAACCGGCCGGCAGCAATGAAATGAGCACACAGGAAGAAGGCTTAAACCTGCTTTGGTACATTCTGTGCCTGGCTCTGATTATCGCTGCAATCACGGCGATATTGCGGAAAGCTTTGCGGAGGAGAAAGTATCTGCGCCTTAAGCCGGAAGATGCGGTTATCTTTTCTATGGAAGAGGCACTGCAAAGCCTTAAAAAGAAAGGGCTGCCCGCAAGAAACAGGCCTCTTTCTCACTACGAAGAAGAAATCGGTATGCTATGGGGCGAAGAATTCAGAAAGGAATACAGAAAGGCGGCGAAGCTTTACGATAGCATCCGGTACGGTGAGGCTTCCGCAGGAAATACAGAAAAAGAGGAAATGCACCGCTTTGCCATGATGGCGAAGAAACTGAAAAAAACAGGAGGGAAAAGGAAAGAATATGAAAAGAACAGGTAAAAAGATACTGACAGCAGCACTTTGTGCAGTCCTTGTAGTGACATCTTCCGCTGCTGCCTTCGGAGCCAGCGACCCGTCAAAAGTCATAACGCGTGACTGGACGGATTTTCGCGGAAACGAAAACAACAATGCCGTGGTTTCTGATCCGGTGCCGACAGAAGCAGGGGAAGCAGCCCTTTACTGGGCCACTAAATCCGGAGATGGGTACGGTGAAGGAGCAATCGGTTCACCGATTCTGGTGGATGGATACCTCTATTACAATCAGGGAAAGACTATCAATAAAATGGATGCGGTAAGCGGAGAACTGGTGGCCAGCGGCAGCATGGTGGAGCGCTCCAATTTCAGCATTATTCCGCCTACCTATGGGGACGGAATGATTTTCGTGGGTCTTGCCAACGGGAGAATTCAGGCCTTCGATGCCAAGACGCTTGAATCTCTGTGGGTGTATCAGGACGAGCTTAAGGGACAGCCAAACTGTCCGATTATATATCATGACGGATATGTGTATACTGGGTTCTGGAACTCCGAAACGAGGAATGCCAACTTCGTATGTGTATCGGTAAAGGACGAAAAACCTGCATCTGCGACAGAAGCCAAGAAAGCCAAATGGACCTATACAAGCAAGGGCGGATACTACTGGGCAGGAGCTTTCGTAAATGATGATTTTGTCCTTGTAGGGACAGATGATGGAAATGACGGATATATAAGTCAGAGCTCAAAGCTTTTATGTTTTAAACCGAAGACGGGAAAGCTTCTTGATTCAGTGGAAGGACTGAATGCGGACATTCGCTCCAATGTATCATACGATGAGGTCACAGGCAGATATTATTTTACCAGCAAAGGCGGCAGCTTTTACTCGGTGAAGGTATCCGAATCAGGGAAAATCAGTGACCTGAAAGAGCTAAAACTAGGCGGCATGAGCACCTCAACTCCCGCGGTATATAACGGGAGAGCCTATGTTGGCGTATCGGGAAGCGGGCAGTTTGATAAGTATAACGGACATAGAATCGCCGTAATCGATCTTGAAAGCTTTTCTATCGCCTACACCGCAAGCTGTATGGGATACCCTCAGACAAGCGGGCTGATTACCACCGCATACGAAAAGTCGGAAGGATATGTCTATGTGTATTTCTTTGAAAATATGACGCCGGGCAAACTGCGGTACATAAAGGACAGACCGGGGCAGATGTCTCTGCTGGATGGAATCAAAGAAACGGCATCAGACGGCAAGACCTATGACTGTGCGCCGGTGCTGTTTACACCCCAGGGCGGACAGGCACAGTACGCAATAGCAAGCCCGATCTGTGATGAATACGGTACCATTTACTTTAAGAATGACTCGGCACACATGATGGCACTGGGCAGCAAAATCACTTACATAGAAGTTATCACCCCACCCAAGAAAAAAGTATACGATATCGGAGATACACTGGACATAACGGGAATAAAGGTGGAGGCGCATCTTGCCAATGGCCTGACCCGGGATATTTCTCAATATGTTATTGTGTCCGAGTTTGGCTTAAGCGAGGGGCAGACCGATGCTACCATATATTATCCGTATCAGCTGTATAACGATGCGGAGCAAAGCGATACCCTGTTTACTACAATAGATATCAAGGTAAACAGCAAAGCAGTGTCAGACAAAAACAACAAAGCGAAAGCCCAGATAGCAGCTGCAAAGCCAAAGATAACCAGCATCAAGGCATTGGGAAGCGGTAAAGCAAAGCTGTCATGGCAGAAGGTAGGAAGTGCAGACGGATATCTGATATATCGCTCTTTGAAAAAAAGCAGCGGGTTTAAATCCGTCAAGACGATTACCAAAGGAACCACCGTCAGCTATACCGCGAGCGGACTTACGAAGGGTAAGACCTACTATTTTAAGGTTCGTGCCTACAGAACCATAAACGGCACAAAATATTACAGCAAATACAGTACTGTAAAAAGCGTGAAGGTGTAAGATAAAAAACTGCAGACTGCTCCCCTGGACTAGTCTCGAGTGAGTTGGCGCTGCAGTTTCACCGGCAGGCTTTGGCGTAAAATCAACGCAGAAAGCGAAAGGACGTACAGGACAGAATGGATGAAAAGGAACAGAAAGAACTGGCTGCGAGGCTTAAGAGTAAGCGGTACAGAAAATATATACTTACGGCACTTGCAGTCTTTATCTGCGTATCTACCGTAGTCGGCATCTCCATAGAAGGAAAAGATGCCAAGCTGCCTGACGGGCAGGGAAACATAGTAACAGGTCAGCAGGAAGATATGAATCCGGATACAGATGCAGATTCGGATACAGATTCAGACGCAGAGAAAGAAGATATTGCAGCCGATGCCACAGATAAGAGTGCAGAAAGCAGCATAGATGAAAGTGAAGCCAAGAAAGAAGCAGAAAAGCAGGCAGAAGAGCTTTCCCAGCTGACCGACGAGGAGAAGGAAAAAATCGACCCTTCCGATGTGAAGGTAGATAACAGCGAAGACTTTACCGCATCAAACGGCGGCAATGCAGCCCTCAGGCCAAAAGAGCCAAAGCCTGTAACCGTCACTCTGGAAATCCGCTGCGACACCCTTTCCTCGCACATGAGCAAGCTGGAGAACCCGGCTATTGAGGACTATATCCCGGCGGACGGAACCATACTGGAGAGGTCCACCTACAAGGGTACCACGGACAACACTGTTTTTGACGCGCTGAACACCCTTTGCAGAAACAACGACATACAGCTGGAATTCAGCTACACCCCGATATACGAATCATATTACATAGAAGGCATCAATTATCTCTACGAGTTCGACGGGGGCAATCTTTCAGGCTGGATGTACAAGGTTAACGGCTGGTTCCCCAACTACGGCTGCTCCTCATACTATCTGAGCGACGGAGACGTTATCGAGTGGGTATACACCTGCGACCTTGGAAAAGACGTAGGGGATAATTCCATGTCATAAAGGGAGTGTTTAAAGGAAAGGAGAAAAAGGAATGAAAAAGAAAATAGTATCACTGCTTCTGATTATGACCCTTGCTCTGACCATGACATTCGGGGCATCGGGCTTTGCGTCTGCGGCATCCCAGAGCAGGATAACAGAAGCCTTCGAAAAATGCGGTGAGTACATCTATGAGACAGTAACGGAACCCATATTTGGCAGTATCGGCGGCGAGTGGGTAATGTACGGTCTTGCACAGGCAGGCTATCCCATGTCTGATGAATACATCGCAAAATATCAGGCAAGTGTAGAGAAGGCAGTCAGGGAGGGCTACCGCGGAGTTCCCGGACAGCTTCATGACCGCAAGTACACAGAGTATTCCAGAGTCATCGTGGCATACGCCGCTCTGGGCCTTGACCCGACGGACATTGCAGGCTATAACATGGTGGAAAAGCTTGCTGATTTTGACAGCGTGGTATGGCAGGGAATCAACGGTCCCATCTGGGCACTTAGAGCCCTTGATGCGGGAAATTACGATATTCCTGAGGTTTCGGGCATCGAAAACGTGACGACACGCCAGAAGCTCATAAACTACATTCTCAGCAATCAGCTTGATGACGGTGGCTGGAACCTTTATTACTCCGAAAGCGATGATGCGGCAGAAAATGCGAAACAGAAGGCGCAGCTTAAGGGAGACCCTGATCTTACTGGAATGGCTATGACAGCCCTTGCACCTTACAGGTCCCAGAGCAAGGTGAAGGCGGCTTTGGATAAGGCAGTAAAGTGTCTTTCATCAATGCAGAATTCTGACGGAGGCTATACAGCATGGGGTGCATCCAGTTCAGAAAGCATCGCACAGGCCATCTGCGGCCTGACATCGGTGGGCATTAACCCGAATACGGACAGCCGCTTC
>JALFXR010000095.1 GCA_022787405.1 Bacillota bacterium | reverse complement strand
AGCGAATACCATAACCAGTGCGAGAAGCAGGGCAATGATTTTCTTCATTTTGTTTTCTCCTTCATAAAATTTGTTTTCCGGCACTCCGTAATATGTAATCTTAACAGCCTTTAAAAAACTTTAAAATATATGTTAACGGAGTGTTAACGCTTCGTTATAGTATATCTTAATTCCCGGTTTGTCAACCAAATCGGAGCTTCCTTGAAATTTTTCGGAGAAGTGCACTAAAATAGCCTTCGCTTTTTGGTGTAGATATTTTTTTAACGCTGCTGCAAATGCGAAAACCGGGATATTTCAAGATTTGTTTGCCAATTTCAATGCAATGTGCTATTATCATTCCTGAGCCATTTATTTGTATTCAGGAGAAGCTATGACCTATTATGAAGTAACTATGCAGCACAGCGCGGACAGTCTTCTCGCGCTGTCGCGTATGCAGTATGACCTGTTCTGTACCCGCAACCGCATCGTCCGCACCATCCTCAGCGCCGTGCTCGTCATTATCGGTGTGCTGAACTACTCCGCATGGTGGGGTATTCTGCTGCTGGCATACGGCTGCTATCTGACCACCAGCACCTATGTTTCCCCGGATCGCACGGCGCACAAGCTCACCGCGCAGATAAAGCAGTCCGGCAAGCCCTTCCCCTGCTCCCGCTACTGCTTTGAGAACGGCGGGCTGCACATCTTTGCCATGCCGGAAAACACCGAGCTTGATCCTCTGCCCTACTCAGAGGTAGAGCGCGTTGGAGAAAACGCGAACTACTTTTTCATCTTCCGCGACCAGTTCGGCGGCTACATGGTGTCGAAGGAGGCGCTGGGCGATAAAGTCGACGCGTTCCGGACGTTCATCGAGGAAAAGACCGGAAAGCCCGTGGCGCTCAAGGCATCGCCCTTCCGTCGTATGCTCGCGCGCATGAAGCGCCGCGAGGATGAGCCGTATCATCTGTAAGTCGGGGCGGTACTTATATAACTCCCTGCGGATTTATATTGCGCAGCTATGAGCGGTTATAATTTATAATAGTAGAAACACGCCGGTTTTGCCCCGGCGTGTCTTATTTTATCAACAAAAAACAGAGAGTCTCCGGTGAGACCCTCTGTGAAGCAATATGCTCGATCAGCGCTTGCTGAACTGGGGAGCGCGACGGGCGGCCTTGAGGCCGTATTTCTCATGTTTCTTTCATAGAAACCCTTGATTTTACGGGCTTTTCAGCGTTTTGCCTCCTAAGTTCCCCCATCTGTTAACTGTAAAAGTGGGGTAAATCCTTTGCCCATTTTACGTCAATGCACGATTAACTACACCGATGAGTTCTTCGGGTCTATTATATTTCACCTTGGCGTAAATGTCCATAGTCGTTTTGCTGTTCTCATGCCCTGCAAGATACTGAACCGTCTTAGGGTCTACTCCGGCATAAAGCAAATTGGTGATATAAGTGTGACGGAGCTGGTGCGGGGTCACTTCAAAGTCCATTGTATAAACAATATTCGGATTGTTCTTCTGGTGCGTTCCCAAAGCAGGCTTTTTCGTGTACTTGATCCGCTGACCATTTATCACCTTATAGCAGGTTCTCTCTTTGGTAGAACGAACCGTAACATATTTCCATAATCTCTGGAATTGAGAATATGCTAATGGCTCTCCTTTGCTGTCTGCAATCACATAATCGGATATAGAGTTCTTCTTGGCCTCCCACAAGCAGTCCACAAGACACTTGGGAATGGGAATCTCTCTTTTGGCCGCTGGAGTTTTTAGCACCGTCGAAACCACTGGCCTGTTATGCTCGGACCGCCATGCTCTCCGTACTGCAATATATGGTGTTCGAGTGTCAAGAAACACACAATCCCATTGCAGACCAAGGATTTCTTCACGCCGCAGCCCGGAGTATAGTCCGATCATAATAAATAGATACGGCGGTAATTCACGAACAGTATCCAGAAGAACCTTTACCTGTTCATCAGTAAGTGCATCTTTATCCTTAGCCGGTGTGCCTCCTTTTGCTGATATGCCGGCAGAAGGATTATAGTCAAGCAGTTCGCTTCGCTCTGCAGAATAGAAAATGCACTTAAAGAGCATATTTACCTTGTTATAAACAGAAGCGGATTTTTGGGATGCCGGAATCAGCGCTACACGAATATCATCTGTGGTGACATCCGACATATACATATCACCCAATGGCTTGACTATGTAGTTGTTCACGCTGCAAGTGTAACCTTTTAGTGTTGCTGACGATACTTTTGCCGACTGCATCAGCAGCCATTTTTCACAATACTCAGCCACCGTGGGGTTCTCTCTGCGGAATTTCAATTCTTCGATGACGCGTCTGGCTTCCGTTTCCTTTTTGTACAACTCCTCACAGGTAGTGGCATACAAATCTACTCTCTTGCCGTCAGCATCAGTAATCCTGGTTCTATAATACAGTACACCCTTTTTGGTGGTAGAACTGTAGTTTGGGATATGTTCTTTTTTCTTAGCCATAGCAGCAGACCTTCCTTTCCAATAAAAGCTATGTTCTTTGTTCCAACACTAATTTTCTCAGAGTGAAGGGCATCTCTCAACGATGCGAATATGAAAAACGCAGAGAGAATAATTTTTGTTCCTCACTCTGCGCTTTTTGTCAATATTGATATTCCTGTTACACTGTGGCGTCCCAAAGGGCAAAGGCTCCCGCCATAGCGCCTGCCAGCTCGTCAGGCTTGTTGTATTTTACTTTCGCATATATGTCCATAGTGATCTTGCTGTTCTCATGTCCGGCTAAATACTGCACGGTCTTTGGGTCTACCGATGCGTGTATCAGATTGGTAATATATGTGTGTCTGAGTTGATGCGGGGTCACATCAAAATCCAAGCTATATATCACTTTGCCGTTGTGAGCCGCTTTCTGTCCCAATACAGGATGAATGGTATGCTTTACTCGCTTACCATTCTCATAGCGATAATAGGAGCGTTCCTTGGCCGTTCTCGTAACAACGAACTGCCATAACCGCTTGAACTGTGTATAGGTCAATGGATCGCCATCTCGATTACATATCACATACTTCGATGTAGACATCGCCTTGACTTCCCGCAGACACTCAGCTAAGTTATCCGGCAAAGGAATCTTCCTCTCCGCAGCTTTTGTTTTTAATTCAGTCAGGATAACCGGCCTGTTGTTTTCCGTATGCCACGCCCTGCACACTTTCAGATACGGTGCATCTGTATCCAGAAAGACGGAATCCCATTGCAATGCCAGAATTTCCTCTCGCCTTAATCCGGCATACAGCCCCAGCATCACAAAAGTATGAGTCTGCAGTCCTTTAACAGCCTCCAGCAAACGCAATGACTGTTCATCCGTCAATGCCTGTTTTTCCTGCTGTGGGACCCCACCGCCCTCTGCTGTAAGGAATGTGGTTGGATTCTTGTCTATAACCTTACTTTCCATAGCAGCACGGAAAATGGACTTATATAAGATTACAACCGACTTATATACCGATGCTGATTTCTTGGATACCGGAACTAATGCCATTTGAATATCATCCAGGGTCACATCTCCCATCCGCATATCTCCCAAAGAAGAAATAATATTGCGTTTCACCTTTGATGTATAGTCTGTCAGAGTTGTCGCACGAACATGAACCGATTGCATCAGCAGCCACTTTTCACAATACTCCTTAACTGTGGGGGATTTGCGCCGGAATGTGGCATTGTCGATTTGTTCCAATGCCGCCAATTCCTTATCATAAAGTTCTTCACGCGTTTTCCCGTAAAGTGCAACCTGCTTGCCATCTGCATCCATCACATAGGTTTTATAATATATGTGGCCCTTAATCTCCACCGTACCGTATCTTGGTATTCTGCTTCTTTTTGTAGCCATTCTACCACCTCCATACTTTAGCTACTGCCATCTTTTTAGCAAAATTCCGGTTTTTCTTCAAAGGTGCAATGTTTTGAATCCTACCCTCGACGAATATTACGATAGGTTACTCTTTTCTCCATTGGCTTTGCCCGGTGGGTACTTTTGGCGATATATTCCTGAAGAGCAGCATCAGTGAAATAGACGCAGCCGTTTGGCACATATTGAATATAGGAAATCAAACCGCTGTTTCTGGCTTCATCCAGCGTGGCGATGCTGATCCCCAATAGTTTTGCCGCCTCCTTACGAGTAATCAGTTTTTCCATATTCAATCATCACTCCTTCCCATGAGAAATATGGTCAACGTCCTGTTAGAACGATCTTATTTTTTTGTCACATAATAGTCATACCCTCTGCGCTGATTGCAGTAGGTACAGGTTTCTTTCTCCGTTTTGCAGAGATCAATCCTTTTCAAATAATAAGCACCTGTGCTGAAGAAGTTTTCAACACAGGTGTGGCAAAGGCACAGCGGCATTGCTTTGGGCTTCGGGTCGATCAGCCCCACACTGACTGCCAGCGCATGGTTCATCTCCTTGATTTGCTTCGGAGACAGCTTTCCGATTTTCTTTTCTAATCGGTGCTTGTCAATGGTGCGAATCTGTTCAAGCAAGACTAACGAGGGTGCTTTCAGGCCGTGCTCAGCCCGGATTTCATAATGGGTGGGCAGCTTTCGCTTACCTGCTGTTTTGGTTGTTATGGCTGCTACAATGACCGTAGGACTATGTTTGTTGCCGACATCGTTCTGTATGATAACAACTGGGCGGCGCCCCTCTTGTTCGGAGCCAACGCCACGACCAAGATCGGCGTAATACATCTCGCCGCGCTGATATGTTCTTTTCATGTTGCTATGACCTCCTTTAAAGAATCAGGCGATATGTACCGCCTATGTAGGAGGCCAGACGGAAAACAGTATGCGGTTCGGTAAGACATTAGCATACTTCTGTTCGATGGGCCGTCGTGCCGTCTGGCCCCATATTTTCAATCAAGCTAATTTGTCCTCGACACCCCAGCTTAATAAAGGAAGTCATCAGGTGGCTGGCGGCGTACCAGCTCCACGGGAATTTCACCCC
>JALFXR010000040.1 GCA_022787405.1 Bacillota bacterium | reverse complement strand
CTTTTCCAGAAGCAAAGCCGCCAGTGCCAGTCTGGTTCGCTCCCCTCCTGAGAGGGATGAGATTTTTTTATCGTAAAACTCCGGCCCAAAAGCCATGGAGCTTAGTATTCCCGTTATTTCTGATTTATATGTGTAGCCGCCCTTAAGGTCGTACTCTCTCTGCAGGCTGTCCAGCTTTTCCTGTAATCTCACGTCCTCCGGATTGGCTGCCACTGCGTCGGCGGCCCGATGTATCTCCTCCTCCAGCTTGTGGAGATGGTCGAAAATATGGTCCATGGCCTCTCTCACCGTGTGCTCCCTGAGGAAGTTGTCCCGCTGCTTCAGGTATCCGATGCGGGTGTTCTGAGACACAAAAAACTCCCCTTCGTCTATGCCCAGCTCTCCTGTCAGCATGTTCAAAAGGGTTGTTTTGCCTGCGCCGTTTCTCCCCACGATGCCCACTCTGTCGCCGGCATTTACGTGGAAGCTGGCCTTATCTATGATTACGTCTGTCCCGTAAATTTTTGAAAGGTTGTTTGCTGATAAAATTATCATTCCTTATGTCTCCATCTGCTAAAACGGCCTGATTAAAGAGGCATGCTTAAAGAGGCATGCTCGGGCTGGCGTCCATATCCAGACTGCCCTCCTGCCCGCTCTTGTATTTATAGTAGGCACTGCATGCAACCATGGCCCCGTTGTCTGTGCAAAGCGCCGGGTTCGGCCTGTACAGCTCTATACCTTCTTTTTCGCAAAGAGCACTCAGCTTGGCTCTCAGTCTGGAGTTGGCTGCTACGCCTCCCGCCATGACCAGCTTCTTCATGCCGCTTTGAGATACGGCCTGAATGGCTTTTTCGGCCACCACGTCCATGACCGCCTCCTGGAAAGACGCTGCCACATCTGCTCTGTTTATCTCTCTGCCTGCCTGCTTTTCCTGATTGATATAGTTGAGTACCGATGTCTTAAGGCCGCTGAAGCTGAAATCAAAGCTGTCTTTTTCCAGGTACACTCTCTTAAAATGAACAGCATCCGGATTGCCCTCTTTGGCTATCTTGTCTATCTTAGGTCCGCCCGGATAGCCCAGTCCCAGAACTCTGGCCACCTTATCGTAGGCTTCTCCTACTGCATCATCTCTTGTTCCGCCCAGGACTTCACAGTGGCAGTAGTCGTCCACTCTGACGATTTCCGTGTGTCCCCCGCTGGTGATGAGGGCCATGAAAGGAGGCTCAAGCTCCGGATATTCTATATAGTTGGCGCTGATGTGGCTCATGAGATGATGGGAGCCTACCAGGGGTATGTCCTTGGCAAAGGCCAGTGCTTTGGCCGTGGACACTCCCATGAGCAGCGCTCCGATGAGTCCCGGGCCGTCGGTCACGCCTATGAGGTCGATGTCGTCCAGGGTAACTCCTGCCTCTGTCAGCGCCTCATCCAGCACGCCGTTGATGTTTTCCAAATGATGCCTGGATGCAATCTCCGGCACTACGCCGCCGTAGTTTTTAAATATGTCTATCTGTGATGAAATGATATTGCTGAGCACAGTCCTGCCGTCTGCCAGAACAGCGATTGCTGTCTCGTCGCAGCTTGTCTCTATTCCCAATGTCAAGAATCTTCCGTCTTTCACCGCATTTACCTCCACATGATGACGGCGTCCTCGCCGTTATCCTCATAATATCCCGGCCTTATGCCCGCCGATTTAAAGCCCAGCCCTTCATAAAGTCTGATGGCCGGCTCGTTTCCGGCGCGTACTTCCAATGTATATTTCTCTATGCCCGCATCCGCTGTGACACTTATAAGTGTTTCCAGCATGGCGCGGCCGATATGTTTTCTTCTGAATTCAGGGGCCACCGCAACGTTGGTGATGTGGCCTTCCTCGAATATTTTCCAGATGCCCACATAGCCGCATATCTGCCCGTCGGCGGCATCGCTGCTGCACTGTATGCCGTCAGCGGCCTCGCCGCTGTCTGCCTTATTGCCGTCTCCACCAGCGATCTCGGCCACTATGTAAAAGGCCAGCTTGTTTTCCACTATGTCCTTATAGAGCGATTCGTAACTCCATGGCACCGCAAAACACTGCTTTTCTATCTGTTCTATGGCGAGGACATCTTTTTCCTCGGCTTTTCTGATGATCAAATCCGCCATATCATTTTTCTTTCTATTATATGCCGTTACATATTGCCGTTTCCAGTCGTTTCCAGCCGTTTATTATGCCGCATGGACTCTGCATGCACGCCGCACGGGCGCTGAACGATTCCGCACAATTCCGATGTTGTAAAAAATTTCAGAATCATAGATTTTTTACAACGTTCCCATCATGTCCGGCCTGCTCACGCAGGCCAAAAAGGTGTTATGTTGTAAAATCAGCGCCAAACCATGAAATTTTACAACATAACCATTATGTCATCCCTCGGGCTCACGTCCGAAATGCCGCCCGCTACTCCTGCGCTGCTCCTGCGCTACTCCTGCTTCGGGCCTCTGCATATGGGCAGCTCACCGCTTTCAAGCTTCTGCTCTGCCTCGGCCCTCCGCATATAATCAGGCAGCAGCTCCTCGAAGTCAACTGCACATCCCAATGCGGTCGAAGCAACATCGGCCTGGCCAGCATCCAAGGCATCCGCAATATCCGCGTCCGCACCAGTCGCAGCGCCGCACTCCCTTATGCGCTTCGCCGCCCATCTGCCTACAGACACTGCATCCTGATATCTGTCTGCCTCCGGTGCGAACTCAAAAGGCGCCGAAGGTCCCGGACCCGGCTCGCCGAGAGCTTCCTTTATATTCTTTTCATATGCATCTATGCCGTCGCCAAAGAAGAGCATCCTCCATCCGGCAGGCTCCATCTTCGACTTATATACTTCAATTACGTCTGTGAGCATGTACGGTCCCGGCTCCATGAAGCCGTCAATCATACCGTATACCTGTCCTCTGCGGGCGTTTATAATGGCGCAGACAGCGGTTGGTCTGCCATTTTTCGCAGCCGCAGTATCAGCCGCCACAGTCGCCTCGGCCGCCGTCTCCTTGAAGCAAAAGGCTTCCAGCGTCGGTACCGGCACCGCCTTGATTCCCAGGGCCTGGCACAGAGCCCGCGCCGTGGACACGCCTATTCTGATGCCCGTAAATGAGCCGGGCCCCACAGAAGGCGCAATCAGGTCAATCTGATCTTTGGCCACGCCGCATTTTTTAAGCATGGTATCTATCATCGGAATCAGGTCCTTAAGATGGCTCATGGTCCCGTTAGAAACTTCAAAGCCCAGAACCTTTCCTTCTTCGTCAAGCAAGGCAGTGGAGCCGTAAGGCCCTGTAGTCTCAATTGCTAAAATGTACATTTATATATCCTCTCTCCCTCTTTCGGGCCGTACTCGATATAGATGTATTTGGTGTTTTCAGGAAGGATCTCCTCTATCAGGTCTGCCCATTCCACCACGCACAGGCCGTCCCCGTAAAAGTACTCGTCGCAGCCGATGTTAAAAAGCTCCTCAGGGTCCGAAACCCTGTAAACGTCAAAATGAAACAGAGGCAGCCTTCCCTCCCGGTACTCCTTTACAATAGTAAAAGTAGGGCTGTTCACACGTGATGTGATGCCAAGGCCCTCTGCAATGTACCTGGTGAGAGCGGTCTTGCCGGTTCCCAGGTCACCTATAAGCGCGAGAACATCTCCGGCAGCAAGTTCATCTGCCAGAGTCAGTCCGAATTTTCTAGTTTCTTCCTCGCTTCCCATAGCGATTGTCCTTTTTATTTCCATAAATCAGGTTCCTTCTATTTGTGCAGGAACGGTGAAATCCTCTTGTACAGCAGGAAAGTCACCAGGCTGTTGATGCCTGCCTTTATCAGGTTGAAGCCGACGATAAAAGGCATCAGACTCCATACGGCCGAAGCAGGTACACCCATGAACAGCGGAGTAATCACCATGTTGGCACAGGCCATTACCACAGCCATAGCAAGGGTGCCGCAGATAAGTCCGATTACAGCGTGCTTCTTGGTCTTTTCCCTATTATATATGAGACCTGCCACAATTACCAGAGTGCATGTGGCGATAATGTGCATGATAATGCCGTATGCGCCGCTGGCAGAGCTTACTGTCAGGCCCTGAAGCACTGATGTCACCACGGTAAGCAGGATTCCTGCCAGAGGTCCGAAGGCAAAGGTTCCTATCAGAATAGGAATGTCTGCCGGGTCGTATTCCAGGAAAGCCACTGCCGGGAAAATCGGGAATCTGATAAGTGCCACAAGTACGATTGAAATTGCTACAAGCATAGCCATCTTGGCCAGCTTTGTTGTCTTAGTCTGGGTGTTCATTATTTGTATTTTCTCACTTTCTCGTAAAACTTAATTTAAAACTTCATTTAAAAAATCATTAAAAATTTCATAAAAACGAAAGCCCTGATAAGAAATCAAGGCTCTCACTCGCTAGTTATTATATTCCCCGGAAGCCAGTTTGTAAATAGCTTCTGCATAAATTTTTGTCATCTGCACGAGGCGCTCCACGGTTATGCACTCGTTTTTCTGGTGCATCAGGTCAGGGTCACCCGGGAAAAGAGCTCCGTAAGCAATGACGTTCTTGGCGCTTCGTGCGTATGTGCCGCCGCCTATTACCTGAGGCTGAGACTGTGTGTCGCCGGTGTGCTTTCTGTAAATTTCCAGAAGGAGCTTCACCATAGGGTTGTCCATATCCAGATAGATAGGCTCTTTGTGGCTGCCTCTGATGAGGCCCATGTCGTATCTGTCCAGTACAGCCGCCAGCCTGGAGAGTATCTCCTCTCCGTCCGCTGTAACCGGGTACCTGATATTGATGGTCAGTTTCCCTGCTTCAGAGTCGACATCGATCATACCCACATTGAAGACCAGGTCTCCCGAAGGCTCGTCGCTGCAGTCAACTCCGATTTTGGAGCCGTCCAGACAGAATCCGATGTACTTGTTATAAAATTCGATGAACTCGTTATGGTCTTCGGTTACGAAGTTCAGTCTTCCAAGGAAGTCCATCATTATGCTTATGGCGTTGAGGCCTTTTTCCGGCTTAGCACCGTGGGCCGCAATGCCTGTGGTTGTGATTTCCAGAGATTTACCCACGCCTTTTACGTTGAGCTTGTATCCGGTCTCTTCCCTGTAAGCTGCCGCCATTTCCTTGATTCTGTCATAGGCCTTTTCCTCGTCGCTGCGAAGTACTGCTCTGCAGGAGTCTGCCACACTGTTAGGTGCCGTGCCTCCTTTAATCGAGCGGAGTTTGAGTCCCTTTGCCTGGGCCTGTGACTGAGCCTGAGCTGATCCGAATTTTTTTGCAAAATCGAAGATCAGCATTCCTTTCTCGCCGTTTATGACAGGAAAGTCAGCGTCGGGTGTGAAGCCGAAGTCGGGCTTCGGCTCGTGGTCAAAGTAGTAGTTTATTCCCTTCCATTCAGTTTCCTCATCAAGACCGATTATAAGTCTGATGGTGCACTCAGGTTGGTACCCTGCGTCTTTGAGGGCCTTCATAGCGTAGAGACAGGATATTACCGGTCCCTTGTCGTCGGTGGTTCCTCTTCCGTAAATCTTTCCGTCTGCAAGCTCTCCGCCGTATGGCTCGAAGTCCCAGCCGCTTCCTGCAGGAACCACGTCCAGGTGTCCGATGATGCCCATGATGCGGTCTGTCCTGCCCGGAAAATCTATATGTCCCCCGTAGTTGTCAACATTTTTTACGCGAAAGCCCATGGATTTCCCCAGTGCCAGAACCTTTTCGAAGGCCTCCTGAACACCGCTGCCGAAGGGATAGACTTCCCCGTTTCTGCCCATAATTTTTTCGCCCTCCTCGCTGTTGATTCGAACAACGTCCCGGAGAGCGAAAATCATTTCGTCCTTATTAAGTTCAAGGTACTTTTCGTAATCCATTTTTAAACCGATTCTACACCCTGGATTTCAGGATAGCTTTCTTTAAGAAGTCTCTCAACTACTCCCTTGATGGTCATCTGTGCGCCCGGGCAGCCTGCGCAGTGTCCCTGCAGCTTAACCTTAACGATATTGTCTTCTGTAAGCTCTACGAATTCAATGTCTCCGCCGTCTCTCTGAAGATATGGTCTGATCTGTGCCAGAGCGTCTTTAATCTTTTGTTCCATTTTTAAACTTCCTTTCTTATTTCACCACATAAACCGGCATTTCTCTTCCTGCCTGAATATGGTTTATACTTACTGATTTGGTCGGCTCATTATTGCCGCCGTAGTTTATCACTCCTGATGCCCCCTGAAAATCTTCTATCTGATTCAGTGCATCCCTTATCTGTGTTCCTGTCGGAATGCCTTCATCCATGGCTTTCTGATAAGCATCTTTTATGGCTTTTGCCTCTGCATCTGACTTGGCTTGGGCTGCAAGCTCCTCCACATTGGAATTAAGCAGATTATTATAGGCATCCTCAATGGCTTTTAAAGCCATTACATAGGCGTCAAAAGCAACCGCCGTACTGCCCACAGGCTCAGCATCCTCGCCGTATTCGCTCTTGTAGGCTTCCATAAAAATCTTTGAAAGTTCTGTCTCGTTGGCCTGTGACTGTTCTCCGCAAAATGCCACATTGAGCTTTTTTTCGCCCCCGATGTATTTAAGCAGGTCCTTGTCATTCCAGCTCTTGGTTCCGAGGAAAAGCACATGAGTCAGGTTGTTCTTTACACACTGCTCCATAAAAGCTTTAGCTGATGACGGAGGCAGAGCCAGAAAAACAGCCTTGGCACCGGAGCTTCTGATTTTCTCTATGGTCTCGCTGTAATCCTGACTGTCGGTGGAAAGCTCAAAGTTTCCTGCCGCACTCTTGCTGGAACCTGTCAGTTTTTTAATTCTGTTGGTAAAACGCTTTATGGTAGCCGTAGCAGTATCATCATTAGCAAACTTCACAGTTACCGCGATATCCTTCTTCTGTGAGGTATAAGCAAAATCCGCCAGTGCATCTCCCTGCCTTGTTTCCGTATACGCCGCGCTGAAATAGTAAGGATTGTTTACCGTAATCAGCGGATTAGTGCTGGAAATTGTGATTGCAGGCGTGTTTGTGGCCTTGATGGAGTCACTTGCGACAAGAGTCAGAGTCTCGCCGTAGCTTCCCAGTACAACAGAAGGCGTGTTGGTAAGCAGCTCCTGTATAGCAGTCTCACCATCATACATGTTGGACTTGTTGTCTGCGTAGACCAGCTCCACTTTTTTGCCCAGCACCTCCGGATAAAGCTTATTTGCAAGCTCAATACCCGCGATTTCCGCCTTTCCCTGTTCCTTATACTGCCCTGTCACCGGCTCGTATATGCCTATTTTTATAGTCCTTTCAGTGGCAACCTTTCCATCGGAAAAGAAAGCGTTTTTGAAATTGTTATAGGTGGTACAGCCTGAAAGCCCCATCACCATGGATGCGGCCAGAGCCAGACAAAGTACCTTTCTCAAGCTTTTACGCATTGATTTTCCCCCTATTTCTCTTTTATTTTACAGCCTGCTTTGCAGCCTGTGGTGAAGACGGCTATTCGCCCAGGTAGGCTTTCTTTACTCTTTCATCGTTGAGAAGCTCTCTGCCTTCACCTGACATGGTGATAGTGCCGGTCTCCATTACGTAAGCATAGTCGGAAATCTCCAGTGCAGCCTTGGCATTCTGCTCGATGAGGAGCACATTAACGCCGGCCTCTTTGATTTCCTTTATTATTGAGAAAATGTCCTTGATTACCAGCGGTGCCAGACCCAGAGACGGCTCATCCAGCATGAGAAGCTTCGGCTTGGACATGAGGGCTCTTCCTACGGCCAGCATCTGCTGCTCACCGCCGGAAAGAGTTCCGGCAAGCTGCCATTCTCTTTCCTTCATTCTAGGGAAAAGTTCGTAAACCCACTCCTTATCCTTCTGAATGCCTTCCTTGTCGTTTCTCAGATATGCGCCGATTCTCAGGTTTTCCTCAACTGTAAGGTCCGGAAAGACTCTTCTGCCTTCAGGGCAGAGCACGATTCCCTGCTTTACGACTTCCTTGGTATGTACACTTGTAATATCGTTGTCGTTCCATTCTATGGTGCCTTCTGTTTTAGGAACCAGGCCCATTATGGATTTAAGCGTTGTAGATTTGCCTGCTCCGTTGGCGCCGATAAGTGAAATTATCTGGCCGTCAGGAACATCCAGTTCTATACCTCTGAGGGCGTGAATACCGCCATAAAATACGTGTAATCCTCTTATGCTCAACATTATTCATCCACCCCCAAATATGCCTCGATTACTCTAGGGTTATTCTGGATTTCTTCAGGATTGCCCTGGGCGATAAGTGCGCCGTAATCCAGAACATAAATTCTTTCGCAGATACCCATTACAACCTGCATGTGATGCTCTATCATGAGTACAGACAGGTCAAACTCGTCTCTGATCTTTTCAACCAGTCGCATGAGTTCAGCGGATTCCTGAGGGTTCATGCCTGCTGCCGGCTCATCCAGAAGCAGAAGCTTAGGCTTGGTGGCCAGAGCTCTGGCGATTTCCAGATGTCTCTGCTTGCCGTAAGGCAGAGAAGTGGCTAAATCATCCTTGTTTTTTTCAAGGTCGAACATGGCGAGAAGGCGAAGTGCCTCTTCCCTCATTGCTTCTTCCTCGTGTTTAGCCTTGCCGCTGCGGAAAGTGGCTCCGAACAGGCCGGAATCCAGATTCATGTGCATGGCAACCAGAACGTTTTCGAACACGCTCATACCCTTGAAAAGTCTGATGTTCTGGAAGGTTCTGGCTACTCCCAGCTTGGTTATCTTATCCGGTGTAAGTACTTTTACATCGGTATATTTGCCATCGTTTTTGCCCTTATACAGGTTCTTCATCTTGCCCTGCGGGTGGTTTTCCACGATAACCTCACCGTTGAGCGCAACTGCACCGTTGGTAGGCGCGTACACGCCGGTGATTACGTTAAACGCCGTTGTCTTGCCCGCACCGTTTGGTCCGATGAGACCGATGATTTCACCCTTGTTTACTTCAAGGCTGAGGTCATCTACAGCTACAACGCCTCCGAACTGCATAGTAATATCGGAAACACGCAATACATTTTCTTTACTCATTTTACCGTGCCTCCTTTACATTGTCTGTGTTCTTAGTGTGATTGTTTTTTGAATTTTTAGTATTTCTGCTTAACTTCTTCACTTTGCCCGATATTCTTCCCGGCAGTCCCTTGAAGAAATTGACTATTCTTCCCGGCAGGCGCTTAAAGAAGTTCAGAAGTCTGGAAGGCAGTTTTCTGAAAAAGCTGATCAGGCCGTCCCAGCTGAATTCTCTCGTACCCATAATTCCCTTTGAATAGAAGAGCACTATGCAGATGATTATCAGGGCGAATACCACCTTACGGAAGCCCGGTCTCATGAAGTCCGCCTCCATGCCCAGGAACTTTCCTTCATCCAGGAATCTGAGCCACCATTCAGAGCAGGCAATGAACAGGAATGAACCCAGAACAGAACCTGTCACGGAGCCGATACCGCCGATTACAACTATGAGCAGCAGCTCGTAGGTCATATTTGAAGTGAACGGTGTAGCGTTTACAGTAGCCTGGAACATTGCCAGCATGGCACCGCCTATGCCTGTAAAGAAGGAGCTGATTACAAAGCTCAGCTGCTTATGTTTGAACAGGTTTACACCCATGGCCTCAGCTGCAATTTCGTCATCGCGGATAGCCTTAAATGCTCTGCCGTAGGACGAATTGATGAGCATCACGATAAATGCGATGCAAAGTCCCGATACTATAAGCGGGAACAGTGACGAACTGAAGGTCGGGAATTTACGCAGCAGGTTGGAGCCGTTTGTTACAGCGCCAAGTCCGTCCCACTGGAATATGGTCCTTATGATTTCGGCAAATCCCAGAGAAGCGATTGCAAGATAGTCGCTCTTCAGTCTCAGCACAGGCAGGCCGATGAGGAAAGCAATTCCTGCAGTAATCAGTCCTGCGAAAATCATGAGTATGATTACACCCAGATATTCTCCCATGGTGCCGCCGAAGGTTCCTGCACCTCCCATGGCATTTGAAAGGATTTCCGGTACCGAAAATCCGATAAGCGGTTCATAGTACTGGTATACAGATTCCTTTGCCTCCACCGGAATGGCGAAAATAGCATAGGCATAAGCGCCTATGAGCATGAAACCCGCCTGACCCAGTGAAAACAGTCCCGTAAAGCCGTTCAGCAGGTTCATGGAAACAACAACAAGGGAGTAGATGGCACCTTTTTTGATTACAGTGAAAAGCATGCTCCATTGTGATGTAGGAGGGATGTTCTGCTCAAGCACCCATACGAGAACAAGCACTGCTATAATGGAAGCGGCGCTGAGTATGTATTTGGTCTTTTTCGACAGGCAGCCTGTCGTCAGTCTTTCTTCTGTCATCTCGATTCCACCTCCTTATACCTTATCAATGTTCTTCTCGCCGAAGAGTCCCGTCGGCTTAACCATAAGGATTATAATCAAAAGTACGAAGGTAAAAGCGTCGGAGAAGGTTGTCATGTTGGCACCCTTGATCAGATTTTCGCAGATGCCGATAACGAATGCGCCTATTACAGCACCAGGTATAGAACCTATGCCGCCGAAAACAGCTGCTACGAAAGCCTTAAGTCCCGGCATACCTCCCGACGTAGGCATGATTCCGGTATAGTTGGTGAAGTAGAGAATAGATCCAATAGCTGCCAGGAAAGAGCCTATCACGAAGGTAACGGTGATTACCCTGTTGATATCTATACCCATTAGCTGCGAGGTCTCAAAATCTCTGGATACTGCTCTCATGGCCATACCGATTTTAGTGTGCTTAATGAGCATTACAAGAGCCACTACGAGCACGATAACAAGAACCGGTGTCACCAGAGTAACCATCTTGGTGCTGGCTCCGAATACGTTTACGGTTCTGGCAAGCCACTCGATTTTAGGATATGTCTGAGCCAGACCGCCTGTTGCGTACAGTGCCAGGTTCTGCAGAAAATACGACACGCCGATAGCCGATATCATTATAGACATTCTCGGCGCCGTTCTCAGCGGTCTGTAAGCCACTACCTCTATGGTGCAGCCCAGAATGACAGTCAGCACCAGAACCATCGGCAGCGTGATATAGAGGGGAAGTGCCGTGGCCAGATAAACCGCCATCAGACCGGCTATCATAAACATATCGCCGTGAGCGAAGTTTATCAGCCTGAGAATGCCGTAAACCATAGTGTAGCCTATGGCTATGAGGGCATATTGTCCGCCTACGGATATTCCAGCAAGAATATACGGCAACCACTTTAATAATAATTCCATAGCTTACCTCCAAGTACGTTTTTCAAAGCAAATTCGAATTTCCTTCCCTGATGGAAACTCGAATTTACTCTGCCCGTTAAATACGATGACAGCGGGAGACCGCTCGGGTCAGAACCCCTGGGCGGACTCCCGCTTGTAATTAAATTTTTATTCGTTTGGGAATCAGTTGTCTGATGTTATTCTTATACTGTCTGTTCTGCAAGGAATTCCCACTTGCCTGTTTCGTTGTTGCATTTCTTTACGTAAGCAACATCTCTTACAGCATCGCCGTTTTCACCGAATACAACCTTACCGCAAACACCGTCATATTCAACGTTAGGAAGTGCTTCCAGAACAGCTGCTGGGTCAGTTGAGCCTGCTGCCTTGATAGCCTCAAGAGCTACGAAGTAAGCGTCATAACCCATGGCTGTTACAGCTGCCAGGTCTGTGTTGCCGCCGTTGTTCTTAAGAGCTGTGCTGTCTTCTTCCATCCATGCCTTGATACCTTCGTCGAACTGAGGGTTACCGCCTTCCTGGTAGAAGGTTGTTACTATGATTTCAACATCTGTACCCTTGGCAGCCTCTGCAACCTTGTTGGAATCCCATGTGTCGCCTGCAAGGATAGGCATTCCAAGCTGCTGAGCCTGTGCCTGGTCGATAATAAGTACTGCTGCTTCGATGGAAACAGGTGAGAAGAATACATCGCATCCCTGTTTCTTAGCATTTGCTACATAGCCTGTGAAGTCTGAGTTCTTGTCTGGGAACTGTTCGTAAACAACTTCGCCGCCCTTAGCCTTGAATGCCTGCATGAAGAAGTTAGCAAGACCTACTGAATAGTCATCACCAAGCTTGGACAGGCAGTAAGCCTTTTCCATGCCGTTGTCCCATGCATAGTTTGCAAGAACTGTACCCTGGAACGGGTCTAAGAAACAAATTCTGAAGTATACATCGTTGCCTTTTGTTACCTGAGGATTAGTGCAGGTGATTCCCATTGCAGGCATTCCTGCTTCCTTAAATACGTCCCCTGCTGCGATGGATACTGCACTGCCGTATGAACCCAGAACGATGGAAACACCGCTGGATACCAGGTTGGTAGCTGCAGTTACGGCCTTACCGTTATCTGATTCATTATCTGCTTCAACCAGCTCAACCTTATAGGTTTCGCCGCCGATTTCGACTGTTGGCTGTACATAGTTAGCATACTGAACGCCTAAAGCTTCCTGCTTTCCGCCAGGGCCGTTATCGCCTGATGCAGGTTCGAACACACCGATCTTAACTGTGCCTGCATATTCAGCTTCGTCATCCCCACCGCCGCAGCCTGCTGCGAACATTGAGAATACTAAAATAAGCGCCAGTAATAAAGCAACTTTCTTTTTCATTTTTTCATTGTCCTCCTTTAACATAGTAAAGATGTTATAATTATATACCTTTTGTGTGTATATTGCAATGGTTTTTTGTCGTCTTTGTGTATACATAACATATTTTATTGTCCAAAACTGTATTTATTCACAATTTTTTGTTTTGAACAACAAAAAAGCCCCTTTTGCGGGGCTCTGGTCTATTTTTTTGTTCCAGATGCGGTAGGTCCCGGCAGGAATCGCCTTTCTGCGTGCCACGGCGTGAGCTCTGGCGTGTGCCCCTGTGCTACGGAATTAAGGTTGTAAAAATCAGCCGACCTGAGCGAAAAGTACAACCTTCGGCCCTCATACAAGCCCGGGTTGGGGCCCTTTATGGGTCAATGTTGTAAAAAGTCCGATTCCTTCAAATTTTAACAACATTTCAGTTTTAGCTTCTAATCGATTTTGGCTTCTAAATGGCGCACACACCTGGCGCGAATGCCTTCGCCCTGCGCCGCCAATGCCGCCAATGCCGGCTATTCCGGCATCCTCAGACCGATGGCATGACTCACCGGCAGTGAAAAAACTATGGCCTGGGCCTTGCTGTCAAGGCCTGCTTTTTCCATTATGGCCTTCATAATAGTATTGCGGCCCTGGGCAGGAGTCACCAGAAGGTGCATCTCTTTTTCACTGGCTATTGAAAATCCGAAAAACTTCTCAGTGTACTCCGCACCGGTCCCCTTGGCCTTGAGAACGGTGCCTCCCCCGGCTCCCGCCTCCCGGGCCGCTTCCATAATCATATCACTATAACCTTCATTGGCTATTACCATAATCAGTTCAAAATCTGTTTTGATTGACATTCTTTCCTCTCTTTCCTCGGCCCCTTGGCTCCTTGTGCGCTTTCCCGATGTATCAATAGTCTGGCCGTCCAGTATGTATTCAAGGCTTCTTTTGCCTCCGATGCTGTTCAGCGGAACTGTGGCCACGATTCCGTTTCCCGGCACATCTATGTAAAGCCGCCGTTTAAAATTCTTAAGCAGAGGCAGCAGCCCTCCGTTTGTCACAACACCGAAGATCACCGCTTTTTCGTTAGGTGAAAGATAGAGGTAATCCAGTATTTCTGTAGGTGCCGTTCCCATTCCCAGTACTATGTCTGTGGTGAAAACGTTGCTTTCCCTGAAGATCTCTATGACCTTCTCAGTGTTCTGTCTGTCTGTTATGGCAATGACAAGATGCAAGCTTTCCATATTGCTGTTTTTCTCCTTTCTCTACAGTTCGATTATATCATCGTCTGCATAAGCGCTGATCTTTGAGTATACTCTTTCTCTGGCTGCCTGCTCTTTCCTGGTTCTGTACTTGTACTCCACCCCCAGAAGCTGTATGGTTATGAGCGGTGTCATGGCGACCATGGCCACCACTCCGAAAGCATCGCTGACTATTCTTTCCGGTCCCCCTATGGCCTCGCAGGCTCCCATGGCAAAAGGCAGCAGGAAAGTCGCCGTCATAGGTCCCGATGCCACTCCGCCGGAGTCAAAGGCTATGGACGTAAATATCTTAGGTGATGCAAAAGACAGTGCCAGAGCTGCTGCGTATCCCGGCAGCAGGAAATACATCACCGAAATCCCCGTCAGTACCCTTATCATAGCAAGTGCCAGAGAGGCAGCCACACCGATGGAAAGGGAAATCTCCATGGCTCTGGCCGGAATGGATCCTGCCGTAAGTTCCTCTACCTGTTTGTTCAGCACGTGTACCGCCGGCTCAGCTTTTACAATGAAGTATCCGATAAGCATGGCGATAGGAATGAGTATGATGTTATAGGTTTGTTCTCCTATGAGCCTGCCGATGTAGTTGCCGCATGGCATGAAGCCCACGTTTACACCTGTCAGAAAAAGCACCAGACCAATATATGTGGCCGCCAGTCCGGATATGATTTTGGTCAGCGGTCGTTTTTTCAGTTTAATTATGAATATATCAAAGAGAGCAAAGAAAACCACTATTGGCGCAAGCGCAATCCCCACCTCTTTCATGTACGCAGGCAGCGCTTCAACGAAGAGGGTTATCATATCCTTTGATGTCTCTATCTGCGGTATCTCTACCGGCACGTATGTGCCCTCAGCCGGATATATGAGCCCCAGCGCCAGAACCGCTATTATAGGTCCTATCGAGCAAAGTGCCACCAGGCCAAAGCTGTCGCCCGCCGCGTGCCTGTCGCTTCGTATTGATGAAACGCCCACACCCAGTGCCATGATGAAAGGCACCGTCATAGGTCCTGTAGTCACGCCGCCGGAGTCAAAGGCCACAGCCCAGAAATCTGCCGGCACGAACAGCGCCAGCACGAAAACAATTATGTAAAGCCCTATAAGCAGGGTTGAAAGACTTATTCCCAGCAATATCCTCAGCATTGCTATAACCAGGAAAACCCCCACCCCCAGGGCCACTGTGCCGATGATGACGGCGTTTGGTATGGTCGGCACCTGGTTTGCCAGTACAGTCAGATCCGGTTCGGAAATAGTTATTATCATGCCCAGCATAAAGCTAGCAAACACGATAATCCATACGCTCCTGGATTTGGTTATGCATGTTCCCACTTTGTTTCCTATAGGCGTCATGGCCGTGTCTGCGCCCACTGTGAAGAATGCCATGCCGACTACAAGCATCACTGCTCCCGTCAGGAATGACATGAGCATATGGTTTGAAACCGGTGCTATGGTGAAGCACAGCACAAGAACGATACATGTTATAGGCAGTACCGAAGAAATGGCTTCTTTCATTTTGTCGTTTAAAATCGATCTGTTTCTCAATGCGTCACCTCCCCTTTTATTTTAATATGCCCGAGAGTTTCTGACCAGATAAGCTTCTGCTAAGAAGCGGCGGCGCATTGCATTGCATCGCAACGCATTGAAGCACAGCGCATAGCATCACATCGCATCGCATCTCGGAAATTTTTCTTTTTATTAAAATTTTTTCTCGATTTGTAATCTTTTTCAATGTATAATATTTACAGACGTTGTTTTTTATCCGGCTTCAGGGTAAAAAAAACAACATCATATCATTTTAGCCTCTTTCATAAATCTCACAGGTATAGAAACGTTGTAAGTATTGCGGCCGCATGGATTACTACTCAATGGATTTTGAAACAATGTTGTACAGATTGGAGGATTTAGAGAAACTGTACAACGAAGAACTTAAGCAGCTGGAGCTGCAGACTCCGGGATGCCTTTACGGAGTAAAAAGAGACGGAAAGCAGAACTATCTGCAGACTCAGATTATAGATGGCAAGAGTCTACGGCATGGTATTTCAAGAGATCCTGACACCATCAGACGGCTTTGCCGTAAAGCCTATCTTAAAGAAGCGCTGCAAAACATCGGTGAAAACAAGAAATGCCTGATAACAGCTAAATCCCGGTTCACTACTTTAAACAGCAGCCGGATTATTCAGAATCTGCCAGATGTTTATCAGACACTGCCTGCCGAATACTTTTTTCCGAATGCACAGAACCGTGCCCTGATTGATGATAAGCTGATAAATGCGACTGCTGAAGACGCTGAGATTGCAGCCAAAGTAAAGGCTTGGATTGAGGAGCCCTACGAGCAGGGCACCTTCATGCCGGAAAAAAAGGTTCACATCACTTCCCGCGGAGAAAAGATGCGTTCAAAAAACGAGGTCCTGCATGCGGAAGTCATGTACCGGAATCACATACCGTTCCGCTATGAGCCCGTCATACATATCGGGACGACTGCACTGATCCTTGATTTTGAGGCCATGCGTATCCGCGATGCAAAGATTATCTACGCGGAGCACTGCGGAATGCCGCATAATAAAGAGTACATGGCACGTCATAAGCGGAAGATGGAGCTCTACGAATCTGTCGAACCAATAAAATGTGTCACCAAAAAAACATAAAAAATGCATTTGTCCGTTGTTTATCTGCAGACGAATGTGGTAAAATAGAAATAGTACAGATACAGTACTAATTTAGTCTATTTTTTAAAGAATGAAAAATAAATTTATTTTATGGAGGTAACTGAATTATGAAATGGGTTTGCACAGTATGCGGATATGTTTATGAGGGACCTGAAGCACCGGCTGAATGTCCGATTTGCCACGTTGGCGCTGATAAGTTCAAAAAGGTTGAAGGCGAAATGACTCTCGCTGCAGAACACGAATATGGTGTTTACGGCAAGACTGTAAAGAACAATCCTGACATCAGCGAAGAGGACAAGAAGTACATCTTCGAACAGTTAATGGCTAACTTCAACGGCGAATGCTCAGAGGTTGGTATGTACCTTTGCATGGCTAGAATCGCTCACAGAGAAGGATATCCTGAAATCGGTCTTTACTGGGAAAAGGCTGCTTACGAAGAAGCAGAACACGCAGCTAAGTTTGCTGAACTTTTAGGCGAAGACTTAGAAGCTAACATGAAAGCTTCCACTAAGGAAAACCTCGCTTGGAGAGTTGACTGCGAATTCGGTGCTACTGCCGGCAAGTTCGACCTTGCAAAGTGTGCAAAGAAGAACAACCTGGATGCTATCCACGATACTGTTCACGAAATGGCTAGAGACGAAGCTAGACACGGCAAGGCTCTCAAGGGTCTTCTGGAAAGATACTTCGGCTAAGCGTTCTCTCGGGAATCTGAGTAGTTCCAATAGAAAGAGAATTGAGGAAGTCAGAAATGACTTCCTTTTCTTTACGAAAAGATAATCGCCAGGGTTCAAGTTAGTGGCGGTTATTTTTTTATGTAAACGGACAAAGGTGCCTTTTTAATAGGGATTTGTCCGCGTGTTTGGAGGAAAACACGGACAGCTAAATTAAAAAAGCGGACAAATGTCCGCAGATGTAATATTATGTAATAAAAACAGCCGTTTTTCGCACGTTTTAAACCAAAAAGCGGACAGCCGCCCCGAAATCAAGGGGAACTGTCCGCATACCATATTCCTTATCATCTCTGCCGCATCATTGCAGCATCGCCGCAGCATTACTGCTACATACCGCAGTAGTCCACTGCCATCTCAGCGTAAATGCGGGCGGCGACCTTAAGCTCGTCCACGGAGACTTTTTCGTGGATTGAGTGGGCAAGAGCAAGTTCGCCCGGTCCCAGAATAATGCAGTGGCAGTCGGTGTAGTGATTCATGAAGCCGGCGTCGGTCCAGGCAGGAAAAGCAGTCAGAACCGGTGAAACACCGGCATCTTCCTCAGCCTTAACAGCCGCACGCACTACAGGGTCGTCCTTTTCAGTGCAGAAAGGCACGTGACGAAGAGTTTTGCCGCCGAAAACATCACGGACTTCGGCTTTGAAGGTCGGGTCCTGGCTGCGGATTTCCTCGCAGATAGCTTCAAGCTCCTCGTATGCCTGCTCTATGGTTTTGCCGATATTGCATCGGCGGTCAAGTCTGATGACGCATTTGTCCGGGACAGTGCTCGGCTGGTCGCCGCCCTGAATGGTACCTATAT
>JALFXR010000197.1 GCA_022787405.1 Bacillota bacterium | reverse complement strand
CTTGAAGATATGTAAAACCCCACAGAGAAGAGAGGTATAAGAAATGCAGGTAACAAAAACAGTTAAGGAAACAAGAGATATAGTTAAGGAATGGAAAAGAGAGGGACTGACAGTGGGACTGGTGCCAACCATGGGTTTTCTTCATGAAGGACATGCAAGTCTTATAAAAAGGGCCCGAGAGGAAAACGATAGAGTTGCGGTATCAGTATTCGTCAATCCTACACAGTTCGGACCCAATGAGGACCTGGAAGCATATCCGAGGGATTTTGAAAGAGATTCGGCTTTATGTGAAGGTATAGGCGCAGACCTGATTTTCCATCCGGAACCGGAGGATATGTATGATAATCCATGTGCCTATGTATCCATAGAAAAGCTTTCGGACAACCTCTGCGGCAAAACTCGCCCTGTACATTTCAGAGGCGTCTGCACAGTGGTTTCAAAGCTTTTTAACATAGTAACTCCTGACAGAGCTTACTTCGGCCAGAAGGATGCTCAACAGCTTGCTATCATAAAGAAGATGGTAAAAGACCTTAACTTCGATATAGAAATCATAGGATGCCCTATAGTTCGGGAGGAAGACGGACTAGCTAAATCATCCAGAAACACTTATCTGAATGCGGAAGAAAGGAAAGCAGCTCTGTGCTTGTCAAGAAGTGTGGCGAAGGGGCAGGAAATCATCAAAAATGGCATGAAAGCTGAGAAGCTGCTTGGAGAAATGACTGAAGTTATTAATGCAGAGCCTTTGGCTAAAATCGACTATGTTTCGGTGGTTGATGCTTTAACAATGGAACCTGTTGAGAAAATCGACAGACCTGTGCTTGTAGCAATGGCTGTATACATCGGTAAGACAAGACTGATAGACAATTTCAGCTGGGAGCCTGCCGAACAATAATAATAAAAAAAGACACCGGTATTTCAATCGGTGTCTTCTTCATCTCTGGCTCTGGAATCCATCTCGACAAGATCATAGATAAGCGGATCGCGTATAAGATGCGACCACACTGTATAGGTTGCCTTGACAAAATCATCGTTAAGCGGTATTTCTCTGTCGATAAGCGGACATGAATAAGGCAGCTGCTCATCGTTATAGACCATTTCCAATATACCATCCTCTGAAATATACGGTGCAAGGGGATAGGTACGGCATTGAAAAGGCCTTTTTTTGCGAGGGCATACCGGCGGGGTTTTGCATTTAACAAAATATACGGGACCTGTCCAGCTATCAGGAAAATCGTAATCTTCTGCAGCTTCAACAGTCCATTCCAGCCAGTCATCTTTCTTGTTATGAATTTTATGTTCGCCGGGATAGAGATATATACCCAGTTCATCACCTGATTCACCGCAGGTGCAGCAGACTGCTCCGCAGAGGAGACCACAGTCGCGTTCTATAGGTGATACTCTGTCAAGAAGCCTGTAAATGGCTTTCCATGTACGTTTTTTTATAATGCTTTTCATGGATATGATTATAACAGTTATATAGATAATGTGCAAGAACCTTAACAGTATTTTAACCATACCTTTCTACAAATCGACACATTTTAGTGTTAGAATAAGGCATTGGTGATTAGACAAATTTGGTATAAAAGAGGTAATTGATGAGACTTGGAATTGATGTGGGATCAACTACTGTAAAGCTGATTCTGATTGATGAAAATGATAAAATAATATATCAGAGATATGAAAGACATATGTCAAGCGTATTCAGCAAGGTGAGCCAGCTTCTGAATGAACTTGTTGAAGAAAAGGGGGACATGCAAGTAAAGGTTGTCATTACCGGCTCAGGAGGACTTGCACTTGCAGATACCATTAAAGCTAAGTTTGAGCAGGAGGTTGTTACATGCTCTCTGGCTGTTCAGAAACTCATACCACAGACAGATGTTGTAATTGAGCTGGGTGGCGAAGATGCCAAGATTACATTCTTCGGCAGCACAGTGGAACAGAGAATGAACGGCACATGTGCAGGCGGGACAGGTGCATTTATAGATCAGATGGCTATTCTGCTAAATACAGACGCGGATGGCCTCAATGAAGCGGCAAAGGACTATACTATAATATATCCTATTGCTGCCCGCTGCGGCGTATTTGCCAAAACAGATATACAGCCGCTGATAAATGAAGGAGCTCCAATAGAGAACCTTGCTGCTTCAATTTTTCAGGCTGTTGTAAATCAGACTATAAGCGGACTTGCCTGCGGACACAGAATTAAGGGGAACGTTGCTTTCCTAGGGGGTCCTCTTACATATATGTCAGAACTCAGAAAAAGGTTTATAGAGACTCTGGAACTTGAACCTGAGGAAGTGATATTCCCTGAAAACTCTAAATACTTTGTGGCTATGGGAGCTGCCTTCATGGCGGAGAAATGTGACAAAGTAAGTTTAAGTACTCTAGTTGAACGCATCGAAAAGGTAGACCCTCTGGCTACGGCTTCAACAAAGAGAGTTGAACCATTGTTCAAAGATCAGGCGGAGTATGAGGAATTCAAAGCACGTCACGACAAAGCCAGGATAAAGAGAAAACCTTTAGAAGAGTGCAAAGGGGCGCTTTTTCTGGGAATAGATGCAGGTTCAACCACCACCAAGGCTGCTCTCATCGACAAGGATGAAAATCTTGTATATTCATACTACAAAAATAACGAAGGAAATCCGCTGGAAGCAACAAGAGAGCTTTTAACGGAACTTTACAGACTAATGCCTTCCGGATGCTGGATCGGCAATACGACTGTCACAGGATACGGAGAAGGCCTTATCAAGGCGGGGTTTAATGCGGACTATGGCATAATAGAAACTATGGCACATTATAAGGCTGCTGAGGAATTCCTTCCGGGTGTGGACTTTATTCTGGATATCGGCGGACAGGATATGAAGTGCATGAAGATAAAAGACGGCGCTATCTATAATATCATGCTAAACGAAGCCTGTTCATCCGGATGCGGATCCTTTATCGAAACATACGCTAAATCGGTGGATATGAAGGTGGAGGATTTTGCCCGTGTAGGGCTTCTTTCTCAGAATCCTGTAGATCTGGGCACCCGCTGTACCGTATTCATGAACTCTATGGTCAAGCAGGCTCAGAAGGAAGGAGCTGGCATTGGTGATATTGCAGCAGGATTGTCATATTCGGTAATAAAAAATGCCCTTTACAAGGTTATTAAACTGAGAAATCCTGAAGACGCAGGTGAAAAAATAGTTGTTCAGGGAGGAACTTTCCTCAATGAATCCGTTCTACGCGCCATCGAAAAAGTCCTGGGGAAAGAGGTTGTCAGACCTGATATCGCAGGCATTATGGGTGCCTATGGTTGTGCACTCAACTCTCTGGCAAACTGGGAAGAAGGTCACAGGTCAACCCTTCTGCATGCCGAGGATCTTGTTTCCTTTGAGGCGGGAAGCAGCAACGCAAGGTGTGCAGGGTGTGAAAACAGATGTATGCTGACCATTACACGTTTTAATGATGGAACAAGATATGTGACAGGAAACAGATGCGAAAAGGGAGAAGGCAAGAAGAACAATGAGGTTCATATGCCAGACCTTTATGAATATAAGCTGCACAGGCTCTTTGACTACGAGCCTCTGTCTGAAGAAGAAGCATCGAGAGGCAGGGTAGCCATACCGAGAGTTCTAAATATTTATGAGGATTATCCTTTCTGGTTCACATTCTTTACGAAAATGGGATACCGCGTGGTACTTTCACCTATGTCTTCAAAAGAACTTTATGAAAAGGGTATGGATACCATTTCCTCTGATACAGCATGCTATCCTGCCAAACTGGTTCACGGACATATAAAGACTCTTGTGGAAATGGGTGAAAAATGGATATTCTATCCGTGCATAAATTATGAGCAGATTGAGGATGTCCATGCTCAGAACCACTATAATTGTCCTATTGTAGCGACTTACCCCGAGGTAATCGCCAACAATATGAATGAGATTTTTGAAGAAAATGATGTGGAGTTTACTCATGATTTTCTTCCCTATGATGACGATAAAAGGCTGGCCGACAGGCTTTATGATCTGCTGTACAGAAGAGGAGAGAAGATACTCAGGTCACAGGTAAAGGACGCTGTCAAAGCTGCCAGAACAGAACAGCTTGCATTTAAAAAAGATGTGGAGGCAGAAGGAAAGCGGGCTGTGGAATATGCCCGTGAGCATGGAAAAAAGATAATTGTTCTGTCCGGACGCCCTTATCATCTTGATACAGAAATCAACCACGGAATAAATAAGATGATTCTGTCCTATGATATGGTGGTCGTATCTGAGGATTCCATCTGCAACAATGCCAGGCTGCCCCGCCCGATAAGAGTTCTGGATCAATGGGTTTATCATTCCAGACTGTACAAAGCAGCTAATGTTGTGGGCACAATGGACGATGCCGAGCTGGTACAGCTTAACTCTTTCGGATGCGGTGTGGATGCGGTAACTACTGACGAAGTGGAGGAAATTCTGGAGAATTCAGGGAAACTTTATACTGTGCTTAAAATTGATGAAGGCAATAACCTGGGTGCTATCAGAATAAGAATAAGGTCTCTTAAGGCTGCCATGGAAGAACGTGAAAAGAACGGTGTAAAAGCAAAACACAGCGAAAAATCTTTTGAAAGAAAGCTTTTTACCGAAGACATGAGAAAGAACTATACACTCCTGATTCCTCAGATGTCACCTATACACTTCCAGTATCTTGAGGTTGCTTTCAGAGAAAGCGGATACAATGCTGTCGTCATACCGACAGTTGACAAAGCAGCAGTTGACGAAGGTCTGAAGTATGTTAACAATGATGCATGCTATCCGACTCTTGTAACTCTCGGTAAAATGATAAGTGCTCTTTAGTCGGGTGTTTATGATCTTGACAGGACAGCACTTATCATGTCACAGACAGGAGGGGGCTGCAGAGCAAGCAATTATATAGCTTTGCTAAGAAAAGCTCTCAAGGATCTTGGAATGGAACAGATTCCTGTCGTATCCTTTAACATGGTTGGTCTGGAGGCAAATCCGGGATTTAAAATAGACATAGATATGGGCAAACGCCTTATCATGGCGGCAGTGTACGGAGATCTTTTCCAGAGACTCCTTTATGCTACCAGACCTTACGAAGAGGTTCCGGGTTCAGCTGAGGCAATTATGAAGAAATATGAGCATGATATTTTTCAGAACTGTAAAGACGGAAAGATTAGTACATACAAAAAGCTGATACCTCAGATAGTGGCTGATTATGATGCACTGCCTCTTAAGAATGTTAAAAAACCGAGAGTAGGAGTGGTTGGGGAGATTCTCGTAAAATATCATCCGGATGCTAACAACAACATTGTCGATATAATTGAAAAGGAAGGCGGGGAAGCTGTTGTTCTTGACCTGATAGACTTTTTCCTTTACGGAATGTACAGCAAAAAATTCAACTACGAAAAGCTTTCAGGCTCCTACAAACAATATAAAGTGAACCAGCTGGGCATTGATCTCATTGAATGGTTCAGAAAACCCCTCAGAAAAGCCTTGCGTGAAAGCAAACGTTTCGACGAGCCTTCTCATATAGAACACACGGCTGAGGAGGCATCACAGATAGCGTCCATAGGAAACCAGTGCGGCGAGGGATGGCTTCTTACAGGAGAAATGATTGAACTAATAAAGAGCGGGGCCACTAATATAGCATGCCTTCAGCCTTTTGCCTGTCTGCCTAACCATGTTACAGGAAAAGGTATGATGAAAGCAATAAGGGAACGTTTTCCTGAAGCTAATATTGTTGCTATAGACTATGATCCGGGGGCAAGCAATGTAAATCAGCTTAACAGAATAAAACTGATGATGTCGCAGGCTCATAAAAATATGAAAAGCTGATTAAGACAATATCCCCGCAGCATTAATTTGCGGGGATTTTTTCATTAAAATACCTTGAAATAAGCACTGTACTATTGTATAATGGCTTAGTTAAATAAATAATAAGTTAGGAGGTGTCTCCATGGGAAGACACGGTACAATAGCAGGAAGAAAAGCCGCACAGGACTCTAAGAGAGCAGCAATGTTCACTAAATACGCAAGAGCTATCACAGTAGCAGCAAAAGCCGGCGGAGACCCTGAGTACAATGCAACATTAAGACTGGCAATCGAAAAGGCCAAGGCCATTTCAATGCCTAACGATAATATTACAAGAGCTATTAAAAAAGGAACCGGAGAACTTGCCGGCGAATCCTACGAAGAACTGAGCTTTGAAGGCTACGGCGTGGGAGGCGTTGCAGTAATTGTTGAGGCTCTTACCGATAACAATAACAGAACTACTTCTGCGGTTAGATCCACCTTTGATAAATACGGCGGCAATCTTGGAACACCGGGCTGCGTTTCATACATGTTCTCGAGAAAGGGCATAATTCTCATTGAGAAGGATGATTCAATCGATGAGGATTCACTTCTTGAAGCAGCACTTGAAGCAGGAGCTGATGATATGGTTGTGAATGAAGACAGCTTTGAAATAGTAACAGACCCGTCAGCATATACCGATGTACATCATGCACTCATGGAAGCAGGCTATGAAATTGCCGAATCCGATGTGGAATATGTGCCTTCAATGGAAGCAGCACCATCAGACCCGCACGATATAGCCAAACTTGCAAAGATGATTGAGATACTGGAGGACAATGATGATGTTCAGAAAGTTTATACAAATTGCTCAATCGACCTTTATGAGGAATAAATAAGGTGCGTTTAACCTAAAATAATATCAATCCTGGGTTATTCGTTAAGGACACATAATTGAACCTACACTTGAGCTTAGGGAGTCCGGGTTTCCTGTACGTTATGTCAGGCCCCCCTTTGAGGGGAAGACAGAGGTATGGAACAGGACACCCACCTATCGGAAGATAGGGCGTCAATTATATCCTCGACGGTAATTTGGGATTTTTTATTATATGCATTACAAAATACAATAAAGGTATCAGAGGAAAAATCATGAATCATTTAAAACCGGCCGAGACGCTGGAAGTCATTATGAAGGCTTCCGAAACTAAGGCCAGTATGCCGCTTGGCAAGATGATTATTTTCGGTATTTTTGCCGGAGTATACATAGCGTTTGCAGGGGCAGGAGCCAATATGGGTTCATTTAATCTGCTTGCAGATCCAGAAACCTTCGGCCTTGGAAAAATTCTTTCAGGAACAATTTTTTCTGCAGGTCTGATGCTTGTGGTTCTTGGGGGAGCGGAGCTTTTTACAGGTAATACAACCATGACCGCAGCTGTAATTGACAGACGTATAAAATTATCATCTATGCTGAAGAACTGGATAATCGTTTATATTTGTAATTTTATAGGCGGTGTTCTGGTTGCATTTATGGTATATTATACAGGGGCGTTCAACACAGGAGAAGGCATGCTTGGCGCTGTGACTGTAAAAATAGCTGCGGGAAAGGTGAATATGCCTTTCGGAGCAGCTCTTGTCAGCGGCATCATGTGCAATTGGCTTGTATGCATGGCAGTATGGCTGTCTTCAGGAGCTCAGACTACCGTAGGAAAGATTTTATCCATATTCTTTCCTATATGGCTTTTCGTGACAGCCGGATTTGAACATTCCGTTGCAAACATGTTCTTTATTCCTGCCGGTATTTTTGCCAGCGGGAGCGAAGTGTTTACAGCACTATCAGGAATAGGCAGCGATGCGCTTTCCAACCTTACATGGACAGGTATGATGATAAACAATCTGCTGCCTGTGACCATAGGGAATATTATCGGCGGGGCGATATGCGTGGCTTCCGGATATTATGCGGCACTTAAATCGGATAAATAAATCTTAACAATACACTTGACAGAGGTAAAAGAAATGAACGAAAAACAACTTACTGTGCGCGGACTGATTATCGGCGCTGTCGGCAGTATCATCCTGACAATGAGCTCCATGTTTATAGCATTAAAGCTCAGCTCTCTGCCATGGCCTATAATGTTCGTTGTTCTTGTTTCAATGTTTGTGCTTAAGCTGATGGGCAATACAAACCTTCAGGAAATAAATGTGACTCAGACTGCGATGTCTGCCGGTGCCATGGTTGCCGGAGGATTGGCTTTTACCATTCCGGGTATCTGGATGCTTAATCCGGAAACAGAGCTTTCTGTTCCAGTGCTTCTCGCCGTTACATTGGGCGGCGTTATTCTGGGACTGATTTTTACAGCACTTTTCAGAAAATATTTTATTGAGACAAAAAATCTGCCTTACGCAATGGGCCAGGCTGCAGCTGCGACACTTGAAGTAGGTGATAACGATAAGAAAAAAGCAGGGCTTCTTTTTATTTCAATGGGAGCTGCAGGAATATTTACGGCTTTGCGAGACTGGTTTGCCAAAATACCGGCAACGCTTCTGAGCACAAAGATGATAAGCGGATACGGGTCTTATGCAGGAATATGGTTTTCACCGATGCTTATTTCCATAGGGTACATAATCGGACCGGTAGTAATAGGTGTATGGTTCCTAGGTGCTCTAATAGGAGACTTTGGTATTCTTATGGGTGGAGTAGAACTTGGTTTTTGGGATTCCGCCGTGGCGGCAAATATTAAATCTTCACTTGGTATAGGACTTATGGTTGGAACCGGTGTGGGAATACTGGTAAAAGGAATCATACCTAAGGCAAAGGATATCTTTGGTTCCATGTTCATAAAGGACAGATTGGGTGATAACTTCATCAACATGAGATGGGCACCTTTCGTCATGATAGTACTTGCAGCTGTATTCACCTTTGTAACAGATATGGGTATAGTTGCTTCAGTTGTAACTATTCTCGGAGCGTGGCTGGCAACTTCCATGTCAGCACAGTGTGTAGGTCAGTCGGGGATAAATCCTATGGAGATATTTGGTATCATTGTTCTCCTGGCAGCAAAGGCGGTTTCTAACATAGGTGAAACGGAAGCCTTTTATGTGGCTGCTGTTGTTGCAATCGCATGTGGTCTTGTAGGAGATGTTATGAACGATTTCAAGGCAGGCCAGATACTCGGAAGCAATCCGAGAGCTCAGTGGCTGGCAGAGGTTGTCGGTGCACTTATCGGAGGCGTTGTTTCAGTAGTCATCCTTGCTGTTATACTTAAAGCTTACGGCGGAGAAGCCTTTGGAGGAGAAATGTTCCCGGCCGCACAGGCTTCAGCAGTTGCGGCTATGGTAGGAGGTATTTCACATCTGCCGGCCTTCATTATTGGTCTGGCAGCGGCAGTTATTCTTTACTGTATAAACTTTCCGGTTATTACACTTGGACTGGGAGTATATCTGCCGTTCTATCTGTCAGCTACAGCTTTTATCGGCGGAGTTATCAGATTAGCAGTTGACAAGCTTGCGCCTGAGTTTGAAGAAAAAGGAAAGGGAACAATTATTGCGTCAGGTTTGCTGGGCGGAGAGTCCATAGTAGGTGTAATAATTGCAATCATAATGGCGGTGCAGATTATCGCCAGATAAGCGTGAAAATGCAAAGGGAGATTTTTCATGAGTGAAAGAATTGTCATTATAGACGGAAACAGCTTAATAAACAGAGCCTACTATGCTATGCAGAGACCTATGATTACCAGGGAGGGAATTTATACTCAGGGAATTTACGGTTTTCTCAATATGCTTAACAAAATCAGAGAAGACTATTTTCCAGAGTACCTGACTGTGGCCTTTGACCTTAAAGCACCGACATTCAGACATCTTGAGTACAGGGATTATAAAGCGGGAAGAAAGCCTATGCCTCCTGAACTTGCTATGCAGATGCCTATTCTGAAGGAGGTGCTTGGAGCCATGAACATTCCTATACTTGAACTTGAAGGCTTCGAAGCAGATGATATAATTGGAACAGTGGCAAGACTGGGAGAGGAAAAGGGCCTGGAACCGCTTATAGTTACAGGTGACAAGGATGCTCTACAGCTGGCAACTGACAAGACGAAGGTTCTTATTACAAAAAAAGGTGTGACCGATTTTGAACTCTTTGACCATGATAAAATGCTCGAAAGATATAATCTCACTCCAACACAGTTTATAGATCTTAAGGGCCTCATGGGGGATTCATCGGACAATATCCCAGGTATACCGGGAGTTGGCGAAAAGACCGGTATAAAGCTGCTCGAACAGTTTGGTTCTATAGAGAATATGTTGGCCAATACTGAGCAGATTTCAAGGGAAAGCCTTCGAACCAAAGTTGAGGAAAACGCCCAGCTGGCAGTAATGAGCAAGCAGCTTGCTACCATAAACAGATTCGTGCCTATAGAATTTGAATTCGAAAGTCTTAGAGAAGAAGAACCTGATTATGATAAGCTTATAGAATTGTATCAGAAGCTGGAATTTAACAGCTTCTTAAAGAAAATGAAAATGCCCGCTGTCTCAGAACCTCAGACTGAGATACCTGATTCTGAAAATGCAGTGAAGAATGTTATCGCAGATTCCGACCATCTGTCAGAGCTTGGTGTGCTGTCAGGCAAAGAAGTATTTCTCAAAGTATTCGGCGATTACAGCCATGTGAGAAAACCGGAGATTCAGGGTATTTTTCTTATGAATGAAAAAAATGCGTTTTTTGTGGACTGCAGCAGGATCAGACCAGAGGAGGCAGCGGCATGTCTGGATGGACTGAAGCTTTCTTTTTCGGGTCATGATATTAAAGACGACATTTTTTCACTGATGTATTGGGGTATGACAAACTTTGAAATATCATATGATACAGCCATTGCTGAATATATCCTTGATGTTTCCAGAAATAAGTATGATTTAAAGACTATGGCGCTGGAAAAGCTTCATAAGGCACTGCCGGATGAAGATGAATTTCTTTCAGGAAACGGTCAGGTGGACATGTTTTCAGAAAGTGGGGCTGCATTTGCAGACTACGGTGTGATGCTTGCCGGAATCACGTCAGGCATAAGAGCATGCCAGGAACCTGACATAAAAGAAAAAGGACTTTCCAAGCTTCTGTACGATGTGGAACTGCCGCTTATAGAGGTCCTCGCTTCCATGGAGATAAGGGGTGTCAGGGTTGATCGCGACTTTATTGACAGCTTCGGCATACAGCTCAAAGAAAAGATTCAACTTCTTGAGCTGAAGATTTATGATCTGGCAGGAACAAGCTTTAATATAAACTCTCCTGCACAACTGGGGGAAATACTATTTGAAAAACTTCAACTTCCTTCTGGTAAAAAAACAAAGCGGGGATATAGCACCAGTGCTGATATTCTAGATAAAATCAAAGATAAACATCCGATAGTTCCTGCTGTCCTTGAATACAGAAACCTCACAAAACTTAATTCCACTTACGTAGAGGGACTGAAACCTTTAATTGCTCCCGACGGCAGGATTCACGCCCATTTTCAGCAGACGGTTACTGCTACAGGAAGAATAAGCTGTACTGAGCCTAATCTGCAGAATATTCCTATAAGACAGGAACTGGGGAGAAAACTCAGAAGTGCTTTTGAAGCAGAGAAAGGATATACTCTTGTCGGCGCAGATTACTCGCAGATAGAATTGAGAGTTCTGGCCCACCTTTCTCAGGACGAAAACCTGATTGATGCTTTTAACAATGGTGAAGACATTCATAAAATGACTGCATCAAGAGTGCTAGGAATCCCTGCAGAACAGATAACTGTAGCTGACAGAAGCAGGGCAAAAGCAGTAAATTTCGGTGTTATTTACGGTATGAGCGGATTCGGACTCAGTGAGGAACTGAATATTACACGTAAAGAGGCTGAAGAATATATAAATGAGTATTTCAAAAAGCATGAAAAGGTCAAGGCATACATGGACAGTCAGATTGCAAGTGCTAAAGCTACAGGATACTCTGAAACTATATTAGGAAGAAAGCGTGAGATACATGAAATAACTGCTTCTGCTTATATGGTAAGACAGCTGGGGGAAAGACTTGCAATGAACAGTCCGATTCAGGGAAGTGCTGCTGATATAATAAAACTGGCTATGCTAAAGGTTTATAAAGAACTTAAGGAAAAGCATCCTGAATCCAGATTGATTTTGCAGGTTCACGATGAACTTATCATTGAAACCCCTGACAGTGAAACGGAAACAATAAAGGAGCTCCTTGTAAGGAACATGGAAAACGCCATGAATTTATCCGTGAAGCTGGCAGCAGAAGTAAACACAGGACACACATGGTACGATCTCAAATAACCGCAGATAAGAGGCTTTAAAAATGAAAGTTATTGGACTTACAGGCGGTACGGGTTCAGGAAAATCTACCGTTGCCGCTTATCTTGAAAAAAAAGGATGCATTATTATTGATGCGGACAAAATTTCACGCGATCTTACAAAGCCCGGAGGAGAAGCTCTTGAACCGATACGAAGAAGGTTCGGCGCTGATGTTTTTTTTGAAGATGGCAGTCTCGACAGAAAAAAGCTTGGAGGAATAGTCTTCAGCGATGATGCTAAACTGAGAAGCCTTGAAGAAATCACTACGGACATAGTAATAAAAAAGATTCTCGAAAAAGTTGAGCATCTTAAAAAAAATGGCTTTAATGGTACAGTGATTCTGGATGCACCGCTCCTGTTTGAGTGTGGTATGAAGGACTGTACTGATGAGAACTGGCTTGTGACTTGTGATCTGGAAAACAGGATACAAAGACTTATAGATAGAGATGGCATCAGCCGTCAGAGTATTTTGGACAGAATGACAAACCAGTTAAGCGATGAACAGAAACGAATGATGGCGGATCGTGTAATAGAAAATTCCGGCAGTCTGACGGAACTGTACAGTCGCATTGACAGATTTATCGAGAGGGCACGAGATGAAAAATAATAACGGCGGCAAAATTTCATATTTCTTAAAAAAATACTGGGCGGCCATTCTGGCGCTGGTTCTGGTAATTGCTGTTGTATTATCCAGTGTTGAAATATACAGAGAAGAGGTTCTCAATATTGACCCGGATATAGAATATGAGGAACAGAAAACATTATATTTATCTTCGGAGAAAATAGATACCCTAAATCCTGTAATTTCACAGGGCGAGGATGTTTACTGCCTTTCCAAGCTGATTTATAGCAGTCTGTTTACTTTTGATGAAAATTTAAGCATAATTCCTGATCTGGTATCTGAATATAGCGTTAATACAGACAGAGCCTATATTGAAATTACCCTCAGAGAAGGCGTCAAATGGCATGATGGCAAAACATTTAAGGCTGCAGATGTAGTATTTACGATAAATACCATGAGAGCAGCAGGGACAGCGTGTCCATATTATGATAAAATCAAAAAAATCAACTCTGTCTATGCCAAAAGCAGCAGTGTTGTTGTAATCTATTTCAATAACAATTATAACTGTTCTCTTGATGATCTTACATTCCCTATTTTACCTTCATCACAGTACAGCAGTGCGGGGACATTTATTGCTGCCAGGGATGGATTTAAGCCAGTCGGCACAGGACAGTACGAATATAAATCCTATAGTAAAAAGAAACAGCTCAGGCTGGTTCCAAACAAGAATTATTACGATATAAAGGCTGAAAAAAACATAACCGTAACGTTTTTACCTGATCGCAGCCTTGCTTCTAACATGATGGAAATAAACAGCGTAAGCTGTTATGTTGATTCATCTTCAAACCGCAAGTCTATAGCAATTGACCGAGGATACAAGATATATGATATTCCATCTTCTAATGTTGAGTTTGTCGTATTCAATACCGAAAGCAGGTACCTTAACAGTAAAGAAATGCGTTATGCCGTTGCATATGCAATGGATAGAGAGGCCATTCTTGAAAAAGCTTACATGGGTGACGGTATTCTGACGGATACAATTTATTATCCTGATTTTCTTGGAATAAAGGATACCCTTGAAGAATTCAGTCACGATATTTCAAAAGCAGAAGGGATACTTTCAAAGCTGGGATTCGCAGATAAAAACAGCGATGGTTTTAAAGAAGATAACCAAGGTAATAATTTTTCACTGAGAATTCTGGTAAATAAAAGCAATGCAACAAGAAATGCCGCAGCAGTTCTTATAAAAAAGAACCTTGATACTGCAGGCATTGCTTCTGAAATCATATCTTTGCCGAAACAAGAATATTTAAAGGCAATAAAAAACAAGAAATTCGATATCCTTATCACAGGATACACAATAGAAGAGAGCTACGATCTAAGAAGCTTCTTTAATGGAAAGAGCGAATGGGGATACTATAATTACGACCTTTTTATGAAGGCCAGAGAACTTGAACGACTTTATACTCCACAGGAGTACAGTGAAAAATATTCTCAGCTTAAAGAGGCGATACTTGATCAGCTGCCATATCTGCCCCTCTGCTATAAGAAGATGAGTCTGATAGGTGTAAGTACATTTGAAGCAGAGTCGCTGCCGATGTTTAATAATATATACAAGAATTGCAGCACATGGGCGTGGAGCATCATTAAAGAAAAAAATAATGATGACAAAGAGTAAAAATCCATTGAAAAACCAATTTCGTTATGCTATTATGGTAATGTTACGTATGACATTTATGCCGGCGTGATGGAATTGGCAGACGTGCGGGACTCAAAATCCCGTGGTGGCAACACCGTATGGGTTCGACCCCCATCGCCGGCACCATTTGATAATGAATCAAATCGCACTTGAGAGGAGACAAAATTATGCAAGCATTAATTCAACTGAGCCCTTTAATTATTTTAATCGTGATTATGTATTTCTTCATGATCAGACCTCAGAAGAAAAAGGATAAACAGATTCAGGAAATGAGAAAGGGCCTGCAGGTTGGCGATGAAATCGTTACAATCGGCGGTATCTGCGGAAAGATTGTAAAGACAAAGGAAGATTCTTTCATAATCCAGGTTGGAGCAGACAAGGTTAAGTTTGAAATGATGAGATGGGCAGTTTCATCTGTCACAAAGGCTTCCCCTAGACGTGATGTTGTTGACGATGTAAAGGAAGAGGAACCTAAGAAGATTATGCCAAAGAGACTTAGAAAGTCATCTGAGGTTGAAGAAGCAGAAGCTCAGGAGGTAAAAGAAACCCCTGCAGCAGAAAACACTGAAACACATACAGAAGAGTAATGGATATTATAATGGCCCTTGGAGCAGTAAGCATCCGAGGGTTTTTTCTTTATAAAAGAGAGGCTAAATTATAAAAAATCGTTTAAAAAATGTTGAAAAATAAAGGATTTCTCTTGTATAAGAACCTAAAAAGTAGTACAATAAAATGTAAAATAAAATGCCGAATTATGTGCATTATTAGATTTTTTTAATGAGAGGTTTTAGAAAAATGAATGTAAATGTTAAACGTGGACTGGCCGTTCTGGTAATCATTGCCCTTGTGTTCGGCTGGTTTGTGACCCTCTTTGGTATTGGAGGAGTCGATTCAGTAAAGGACGCACTAAAGTACGGTCTGGACATCAATGGCGGTGTCTATGTTGTAATGGAGGCTCAGACAGATGCAACGGGAGATGAACTTGCTGAGCTTATGGACCAGACAAGAGCTGTGCTTGACAATCGTGTAAACCAGATGGGCGTAGCTGAATCTTCAGTAACCATTGAAGGTGATAAGAGACTGAGAGTGGAAATACCTGGTGTAGATGATGCGGAGGAAGCCATTGAAGCCATCGGCAGAACCGCCAAACTCAGCTTTATTCTTGCAGACGGTACAATCGTTGTAGACGGAAGCAATGTAAAGGATGCACAGATTGCCACAGATGGAAGCTATTATAAGATTCTTCTCGAGTTTGACAGTGAAGGAGCCGGATTATTTGAAGAAGGAACTAGAAAAGCCCTCAGCGGTGAGGTTACTTCAGTTATAGATGGTGTTTCAGGAAACCAGATTGCAATCGTACTGGATAATGAAATAATTACACACCCTAATGTTCAAAGTGTAATAAGCGGAGGCAATTGCGAAATCTCAGGCAATTATTCTAAGGAAGAAGCCTCAACAACTGCTGCTTTGATCAGAGGCGGTGCACTTCCTGTTGAGCTTGTAGAAATTCAGTCATCTGTACAGACTGCCACTATTGGTGCTGATGCTCTGGACAAGTCAATCGTTGCAGGAGCAATCGGCCTTGGTATTGTGTTCGTACTTATGCTTGCATTCTACGGAATGCTTGGACTAATAGCCGATATAGCATTACTGCTGTATGTAGTGCTGTTCCTGTGGTCAATGGTCGGAATGGGAGTAGTTCTTACGTTACCGGGAATAGCTGCATTGATACTTTCAATAGGTATGGCGGTTGACGCAAACGTAATTATCTTTGCCAGAATAAAGGAAGAAATAGCTGCAGGAAAATCTATCAGAGTTGCTGTAGATGCAGGTTTTAAGAACGCACTTACAACAGTTCTTGATGCACAGATTACTACACTTATTGCGGCGGTTGTACTGTTCGAAGTTGGTACTACATCTGTTAAGGGATTTGCTCTTACTCTGATGATTGGTATCGTGTTCAGTATTTTCACAGCAGTTGTAATAACTCAGCTGTTTATTTCACTCCTCGCTTCAAGCAAGAAATTTGCTAAAAATAAATATTTTGGCGTCAACGAAGACGGTTCACCTAAGCAGCTGCTTAATAAGACTTTCTCATTTATTAAACATAGAAAAGTTTATTACATTATCAGCGTATCCATAATCGTTATCGGTCTCGTATTTATGATGATCGGCGGCATGAACTACGGTATTGACTTTACAGGAGGTACCAACATTCAGGTCGAGATGGGCAAACAGGTTGACATCAGCGAAGTTGAAGATACACTGAAGGATTATGACCTTGACCCGACAATAATCTATGCAGGTGAAGGCAATACTCAGATAGTGATAAAGACTATCAAGTCACTTGAAAACGCAGAAAGATCCGAGATAATAGAAACACTGGGAGAGAAATATGGCGTTACACAGGATGACGTACTTGCATCTGAGCAGTTCGGTCCTTCTGTAGGCGATGAGCTTAAAGCCAATGCAGTAAAAGCGGTTATTATAGCAGCTATCGGTATGCTTATATATATCATTTTCAGGTTTAAATCATGGAAATACGGATTTTCGGCTGTTATAGGCGTTGTTCACGACGTTCTCATGGTTATTGCCTTTTATGCAATATTCGGATTTACTGTTAACAATCCGTTCATTGCAGCCATACTTACGCTTGTCGGATATTCAATCAACGATACAATCGTAATATTTGACAGAATAAGAGAAAACAAGCGTATTTATAATAAGGATAACAATGAGACTAATATTGACCGAAGCCTTAACCAGACACTCAACAGAACTATTATGACATCAATGACTACTTTAGTTGTTATGATTCCGTTGTGCATTATGGTTTCAGCTTCAATAAGAGAATTCATCATTCCGCTTATGGTAGGTGTAATAGTAGGATGTATGTCATCAATATTCGTATGCAGTCCGCTGTACTACGACCTTTGCAGAAATGAAGAGACAACCAAGTATATGAGAGCGACAGCTAAGAATAAGAAAGCAAAGAAATAATACTACAGGAGTTACAGCTAATGGTTACGAAAGCCGAATTTTTAGAAAAAATATTAAGCATAAATTCTAAATATGACACCGATTTGATTGGAAAGGCCTTCGATACAGCGCAACGACTGCATGACGGGCAGTTGCGCAAAAGCGGAGAACCGTATTTCATTCATCCTATAAATGTAGCGTATATTCTCGCTGAAATGGGAATGGATGATGCCACAATCGTCGGTGGGCTTTTGCATGACGTCGTAGAGGATACAGATTATACCAGAGAGCAGCTGGTTGAAGATTTCAACGAAGAAATTGCTCTGCTGGTGGACGGTGTAACCAAGCTGGGTACTATAAAGTTTGAATCCAAGGAAGAGATACAGGCCGAAAATTTCCGGAAAATGTTTCTGGCTATGTCAAAGGATATAAGGGTTCTGATAATAAAGCTGGCGGACAGGCTTCATAATATGCGCACAATGGGCTTCATGAAGCCCGAAAAGATTGTTGAGAAATGTAACGAAACGCTGGACATTTATGCACCTCTCGCCAGCAGACTTGGTATTTTCAAGGTTAAATTCGAGCTTGAGGATCTGGCGCTGAAATATCTTCATCCTGAGGAATTTCAGGAATTGAAACAGAAAGTAAACAAGCGTAAAGAGGAGCGAGAGGCTACTATCAACAATGTTATCGGTGATATAAAAGATGCACTGGATGACATGAATCTACATTATGATATTTATGGACGAGCAAAGCATTACTATAGTATTTATAAGAAAATGAAGCTTCAGAACAAGCAGATTGACGAGATATTTGATCTTATTGCCGTCAGAATAATCGTTGATAATGTTAAAGACTGTTATGCTGTTCTGGGTATAGTACACACTATGTGGAAACCTATACCCGGCAGATTCAAGGATTATATTGCTATGCCGAAACCTAATATGTATCAGTCCCTGCATACAACTGTTATAGGTGATAACGGTGAGCCTTTTGAAATCCAGATCAGGACATATGAGATGCATCAGGTCGCTGAATATGGTATTGCTGCTCATTGGAAATACAAAGAAGGAGATACATCGGGCAAATCTTCAAATGATGATATCAAGCTGGCATGGCTTCGTCAGTCTTTGGAATGGCAGCAGGACATTAATGATCCTAAGGACTTTCTTGAGACCATGAAAATGGATTTGTTTGCAAGCCAGGTGTTTGTATTTACACCTAGAGGTGATGTTATAGAGCTTCCTGCCGGTTCTACGCCGCTGGACTTTGCTTTTAAGATTCACTCTGCTATCGGCTGCAAATGCGTAGGGGCAAAGGTAAACGGAAAAATGGTTACCATCGACTATACGCTTCAGAACGGAGATATTGTCGAAATTGTAACTTCGGCCAATTCAGCAGGCCCGAGCGTTGACTGGCTGAAAATCGCAAAGAGTTCCAACGCCAGAAACAAAATAAGAGGTTGGCTGAAGAAGGAAAATAAGTCCGACAATATAGAAAAAGGTAAAGACCTAATTGATAAATATATAAGAAAAAAGGGAATGGACCCCGCACTTTGTGCAAAATCCGTATACCTGAACAGAGCTTTTAAGGCCATGAACTTTTCCAGTGCAGATGAGGCATATCAGCAGCTCTCCAACGGAGGAACTCTTGTCAGCAAGTTCTGCAACCTGCTGTTCGGATATTATGCCGAAGAAACCAAGACGGAGGTTAAGACCAACGAGGAGGTCATAGATGAGCTTAAAGCAGCGGAGGCAAGAAAAGCAAAGCTCCAGCGGAGAAACCAGGATAGTCCCGGAATAATTGTAAAAGGAGCAGATAACCTTATGATTAAGCTGGCTAAGTGCTGCAATCCTGTTCCGGGTGATGAAATAGTCGGCTTTATAACAAAGGGAAGAGGTATTTCAGTACACAGATGTGACTGCTCCAACATCACTTCACTGCCGGAAAGCGAAAAGGCACGCTTTATCGAGGTTGAGTGGGAAGACCTTAAAGTAGGAAAGTCGTACAATGCAGATATATGCATAATCGGAACCGACCGAAAAGGTATGCTTTCTGACATTTCAAGAGTATGTGAGGATATGGACATTCATCTTTCAGGAGTAAACGCTAAAAGCGGTAAGGACGGCAGCCTTACGATGACTATAACCCTTTCTATTTCTTCAACTCAGGAAATGCAGAAGGTGCTCAGAAACCTGAGAAATATAGAAGGTGTACTTCATGTTTACAGAGCCAAATCCTAAGAAATGAGGAAAAAATGAGAGCAGTAGTTCAGAGAGTTACAGATGCAGATGTATCTGTCGATAATAAAATTACGGGAGCCATAGGCAAGGGCTATGTTGTTCTCCTTGGAGTTGAGGAAGGGGACACAGAAGCTGATGCAGATTATATGGTGGAAAAGATAACAGGACTGAGAGTTTTTGAAGACGATGAGGGCAAAATGAATCTTTCTATGATGGATGTAGGAGGAGAACTTTTGAGTGTTTCCCAGTTTACCCTGCTGGCAGATGCCAGAAAGGGCAGGAGACCAAGTTTTGTTAAGGCTGCAAGACCTGATGAAGCAAACCGGCTTTACAGATATTTCAATGAAAAAATACGCGGCAAAGGTATTAAAGTTGAAGAGGGCATTTTTCAGGCTGAAATGCTCGTCAGAATCAATAATGATGGACCTGTGACTATATTGCTGGACAGCAAAAAATTATTCTAAACAAAGGACCAGAAATGAAAATAAACAAATATTTGACAGGAATAATAACGGTAAACACTTACCTTGTATATGATGAAGATACAAAAGAGGGATTTATAGTGGACCCCGGTGCATATTGCCCGCAACTGACAAAAGATGTGAAAGATGAAGGGGTTGACATAAAATATATTATTTTAACCCATGGCCATGGCGACCATATCGGAGGAGTTGCAGAACATCTTAAGGATTTTCCTGCTGCTAAAGTGGTTGCTTACGAGGACGAAGCTGAGATGCTTGCAAATCCCGAATTCAATCTTTCAAAAGATTGCTGCAGACGTGAAATAAGTATGTCCGCGGATATTTATGTCAAAGACAAGGAAACGATGAAAGTAGGAAACATGGAACTTACATTTATTCATACGCCGGGACATACCAAAGGCGGCATGAGTATTTATACAGACGGACATCTGTTCAGCGGCGATACTCTTTTTTGTATGTCCATCGGAAGGACAGATTTCTATGGTGGCGACTTCAGAGAGATAATCAACTCTATCAAGGACAGACTTTTCGTTTTTCCGGATGATACTGTGGTTTTACCGGGCCATATGGGTCCCACAACTATAGGAGATGAAAAGAGAGGGAATCCTTTTGTATAATTTCGTAATCAGAAACATTACAAATAAGTATGACTTTACAGAGCTGATAAAGATTTTTCTTTCGCCTGACGATTTTTCTGCATATACGCAGGAAGAGTTTGAAAATATATCTCAGGCTGAAAAAGCATCTGGACAGACAGTTTATTTCAACGATATTCTCTCAGAAGACAAGAATCTTATAAAACGTGAAATTTACAGCTTTTTAAGTTCAGAGACCGGAAAGACTCCGCCATGGGGAATACTTACAGGCGTAAGGCCGGTGAAACTTACCGGTGAGATTTTTGAAAGAACAGGTATCGAGAAGTCGGTATTTCACGAGCTTCTGGACACATATCTTCTCAGCAGAGAAAAGGCTGAACTGCTGATTAACACGTACAAATACCAGCAGAAGGTATGCGGGAAGGCAGAACCTTCATCAGTGGGTGTGTATATCGGAATACCGTTTTGTCCCACAAGATGTCTTTATTGCTCCTTTACTTCAAATCAGGTGCCTGACAATGAAATTGCCAGATACCTCGAGGCGCTGAAAAAGGAAATTGAGTACACAGGCAGAAGGATGAGGGAAACGGGCCTCTGGCCTGAGAGCATATATATAGGAGGTGGGACACCTACGACACTCACTGCCGGGCAGCTTGACCGACTGCTTACTGCTGTGGAGGACAATATGGACCTGAGCAGAACAGTGGAGTTTACTGTGGAAGCCGGTCGGCCTGATACTATAACCCTTGAAAAACTTAAGGTTATAAAAAAGCATGGTGTCCAGAGAATCAGTATAAATCCTCAGTCAATGAAAGAAAGAACGCTGGAGCTTATCGGCAGATCACACAGTCCTGATGATATTGTGAAAGCATTTGAAAAATCAGCTTCTGCAGGCATTTCAGCAGTAAATGCTGATGTCATTGCAGGACTGCCGGAAGAAGAGCCGGAAGATTTTGCTGAAACTCTCAAAAGAATTCTGGAACTTGACCCTGAAAACATTACTGTTCATACCCTTGCAGTAAAAAGAGCATCCAGACTGGTGGAGATGGATAGAGACTACCACTACAGACAATCCGAAAGAGTAAAGAAGATGCTCGAAATAAGTAAAGAAATGCTGGCAGGAGCAGGTTATATGCCATATTATCTGTATCGTCAGAAACACATGGCGGGGGCATTTGAAAATGTTGGCTATTGTAAGGAAGGTACTCCTTGCATATATAATATAAGAATTATGGAGGAACGCCAGACTGTCCTTGCTCTCGGTGCCGGGGGCATCAGCAAGATGTATTATCCGGATGAAAACAGACTTGAACGTGTTCCGAATGTTTCGAATTATGAAATCTATATTTCCAGACTGGATGAAATGCTGGATAGAAAAGAAAAAAATATTTTTATGGAGGTAGAAAAAGGATGTTAACGAATGCACCAAAAGGAACTAAAGACATGATGCCTGATCAGGCGTACAAATGGCATTATGTAGAAAAAAAGTTCGCTGAAATCTGTGCAAGATACGGCTTTAAAGAAATCAGAACCCCGGTTTTTGAACATACCGAGCTTTTTCAGAGAGGAATAGGCGATACTACGGACGTTGTTCAGAAAGAAATGTATACATTTAAAGATCATGGCAACAGAAGTATCACTCTTAAGCCGGAAGGAACTTCACCTGCTGTAAGAGCTTTTATCGAACATAAACAGTACGCCGAGGTTCAGCCGATTAAATATTATTATGATATTCCGTGCTTCAGATATGAAAAGCCGCAGTCAGGGAGACTAAGACAATTCCATCAGTTCGGTATCGAAACCTTCGGGACTCCAAACATGATGGCAGACGCCGAAATCATTTGTCTCGGATATGATTTTCTTATCGGCATGGGCATAAAGGATATAACACTCAGAATCAACAGTGTAGGATGTCCTGAATGCAGAAGAAAACACAGAGAAGCACTCAGAGCATTCCTTGAACCGAAGTACGATCAGCTGTGTGATACATGCAAGGACAGATATGAGAGAAATCCTATGAGAATTATTGACTGCAAGTCACCTATCTGCCAGGAACTTGTAAAAGGCGCACCTATGATGGTGGATTATCTCTGTGATGACTGCAGAACAGCTTTCGAAGAACTTCAGCAGAACCTGACGGCCATGGGAATTCCTTTTGAAATTGATCCGACCATTGTAAGAGGGCTTGACTACTATACTAAGACTGCGTTTGAGTTTGTTACAAACAGCCTTGGAGCACAGGGTACAGTGTGCGGAGGAGGACGATACGACCACCTTGTAGAAGAGGTTGGAGGGCCTCCAATCCCAGGAGTAGGATTTGGCCTTGGCATTGAAAGGCTTATTATGCTTATGGAAGCAAACGGTGCTGAATTTCCTGAAGAAGAAGGCGTAGACGTTTTCATCGCTGTAATGGGTGATGCAGCCAAGGCGTTCGGTCAGAAGCTGGCAAGAGAGTTCAGACAGAAGGGTCTAAATGTTCAGATGGATACCCTGGCTAGAAATATCAAAGGTCAGTTCAAATATGCCGACAGACTTAATGCCAGATACACCGTTGTAATCGGTGATAACGAACTGGCAGAAGGTGTTGTATCACTGAAGGATATGTCAAAATCCGAACAGAAACAGGTAAAATTTGAGGATTTATACGAAGAGATTAGGAGATAGTTAAATTGAGTACATTATTTAAAAGAACACATATGTGCGGAACTTTAAATATAGACAATGTTGGTGAGGAAGTTGTTCTCAACGGCTGGGTTGCCAAGAGAAGAAACCTTGGCGGCTTGATTTTCGTCGATCTTAGAGATAAGACAGGAATCGTTCAGGTTACTTTTGACGATAAAATTCCACAGGAACTTTTCGACAGAGCAGACTCACTCAGAAGTGAATATGTGGTGGGCGTAAAAGGAAAGGTATGTGAAAGAAGTTCTAAAAATACAAATATTGCTACAGGTGAAGTTGAAGTTTTCGCAACTGACCTTGTTGTGTATTCTGAGGCTGACACACCTCCTATTTACATCAAAGACGACGATAATGTAGACGATAATCTGAGGCTTAAATACCGCTATCTCGATCTGAGAAAGACAAAAATGCAGAGAAATCTCACTTTCCGCCATCAAGTTACCAAACTGGCAAGGGACTATTTTGACAGCTGTGGATTTACGGAAGTAGAAACTCCTATGCTCATCAAATCAACGCCGGAAGGTGCCAGAGACTATATCGTACCAAGCAGAGTATATCCCGGTTCTTTCTATGCGTTGCCACAGTCGCCTCAGCTTTTCAAACAGCTCCTCATGGTTGGAGGCACTGACAGATACATGCAGATAGTAAAATGCTTCAGAGATGAAGACCTTCGTGCCGACAGACAGCCGGAATTTACTCAGATAGACCTTGAAATGTCTTTTGTGGACATGGATGATGTTATAGAAATCCAGGAAGGATTTTTAAAGAAAATCTTTTCAGAGCTTATGGGTGTAGAAATCCAGACTCCGCTTCCAAGAATAACCTGGGATGAGGCCATGGAAAGATACGGGTCAGATAAGCCGGATACCAGATTCGGTTTTGAACTCAAGAAGCTGAACGATGTAGTAAAGGATTGTGAATTTAAGGTCTTTACCGATGCACTGGCTGCAGGCGGTGACGTAAGAGGTATCTGTATAGACGGTGGAAGTGATCAGTTCAGCCGTAAAGATATAGACAAGCTGACCGAACAGGCAAAGGCTTATGGCGCCAAGGGTCTTGTATGGATCAGAGCAGCTGAGGGAGAATATAACTCATCAGTAAATAAATTCTTTAACCAGGAACAGCTGGGTGAAATCGCAGAGGTATTTGATGCGAAAGCCGGCGATCTTATCCTTATCTGTTCAGATAAACCAAAGGCTGTATTTGACACGTTAGGTTTCCTCAGAAGAGAAATTGCCAGACGCATGGGTCTTCTGGATGACAAGCAATATAATCTGCTTTGGGTTGTTGACTTCCCAATGTTTGAAGAAGATGATGAGACAGGCGAATTAAAGGCAATGCACCACCCGTTCACCTGTCCTAAGCTGGATCAGGTGCCTATGCTCGACACTGACCCGGTAAGCGTAAAAGCTGAGGCATACGACATCGTTCTTAATGGTGTAGAACTGGGTGGCGGTTCAATAAGAATCCATGATAAGGAACTACAGGCCAAGATGTTTGAAGTTCTCGGACTTACAAAGGAAGAATGCGAAGAAAAATTCGGCTTCCTTATTGAAGCGTTTAAATACGGAGCACCGCCTCATGGTGGATTGGCATATGGTCTCGACAGGCTTGTGATGCTGCTTCTTGGTGAGCAATCAATCAGAGAGGTTATCGCTTTCCCTAAGAATCAGAATGCACAGTGCCTTGTCAGCGAAGCTCCTGCACCTGTTGATAAGGCTCAGCTTGATGAACTGGGAATCAGCGCGGAATAGTTTCTAAAGGGAAAGGGGAAATCCTGATGTCGAAGAAATGCGTAAACTGCGGTAAGAAGATTTCTATTTTAGAAGATTCTTTCACTCTTCCTAACCAGAGAGAAAGCTTCTGCAAGGAATGCAGCAGGATTGCAAGACCTCTGCTCAGGGATATCATGACGGCAGCTTCTGATAAATCATACGAGAATGCTAAACGCACTTTCGAAGAAGCGCTGCCGGAGGCAGCTCTGAGCGATGAAGCAAAGAAATATATAAAGTATGAGTTTGACGATATTGCGGCATCAGCTACTAAAATTTCGGAATCAGGAGAGCAAAACGCAAAGACTTTAAACGGAAGTTTCAGTGCTTGCTGTGATGCAATTTTAAAAGCAGGAAAGACAGCTTCGGGAAATGAACCTGTAGCTCCGATGCAGATTGTAAAACTTCCGGCAAGGGAAGTGGGAAAATATTATATCGTAACAGCAGTATTTGAGTGTTTCTATATTAGAACTGGTTCATATGCAAGCCTGACGGTTACAATGATATGGTTCCCTCAGCTGATAAAAAAAGGAAAAGCAATAGTGAGCGCTGTTGCTTCCGGCGGCGGTAAGGGATTACTTAATATCAGCTGGGGTGCGGAAGATGATTTTATCCAGACCTTCTGGCGTGCACTCAGGGATCAGAATCCTGAACTCAAGATAAAAGAATACGGCGAAGCGCTTTTTGACACAGAAATTGAATTCATGCAAGGACCACCTTCTGAAGAAGAAATGAAAACTTCATCAGACCCGACGGGCAGAGAATCGGCTGTGAAGCCGACGAACCGTATCGGAATTCTGGGCGGGACCTTCGATCCCGTTCATATTGGTCATATTTCCCTGGGAATAGCAGCAATCTCAGAAGCTAGCCTTGAAAAGCTGATTATCATGCCGGCATATATACAACCTTTTAAACAGGGAAAGCGTGTGACAGACGACGAACATCGCCTTGCCATGGCAAATCTGGCATTTAAAGATATTCCAAAAACAGAAATTTCCACTCTGGAAATTGACCGTATGCGCATATCCTACACCTTTGATACGATGTCTGAACTAAAAAAGCAATATCCGGGCAAGGAACTTTTCTTCATTACAGGTACGGACGCTTTTATGCAGATTGACAGCTGGTACAAGGGTGTGGATCTTCTGGAAAATTTTTCTTTTATCGTCAGTGTCAGACCCGGATACTATGAGGATGAACTGAACGAAACCATTAAGACATACCAGAGGCTGTACAATACGCAAGTAATTAAACTGGTGGCGAAGATGCCGGATATTTCGTCCACGGACATCAGAGAAGCATACAGAAATGGTGAGTCAATCTCGTCGCTGGTTCCGGAGGCTGTAGAAAGGTATATTAAGGATAATGGATTGTACGAGTGAGATAAAACAATATATTGAAAACAATTTTTCAGAGAAGAGGAAAGTACATACAGAGGGTGTCAGGACAACGGCTATAAAGCTTGCACAAAAATATGGTGCCGATCCTGAAAAAGCTGAAATAGCAGCGCTTTTCCACGATATGTACAGAGGGGTGGCCCAGAATACCCTGAACTATTATGTGAAGCATCTGGGCCTGGACAGCAAGTATGTTGACAATGCAAATCTGGCTCACGGAAAAATTGCGGCAATAATAATGGAAAGAGATTTTGACATAACGGATAAGGACATAATAAATGCTGTTTCTTATCACACAACAGGAAGAGCCGGGATGTCTACACTTGAAAAAGTAGTTTATCTTGCTGATGCTATTGAACCCAACAGATTCTATCCGGGAGTTGACGAGCTTAGAAGAGCAGCTGAGGAGGATCTGGACAAAGCCTGCCTCATGTCCTTAAAAAGCACTGCTGATTTTGTTCTGTCTGCAGGGAAATACCTTGATCAGGATACGGTGCTCGCTAAGGAGTACCTTGAAGAAGTTATTAAAGAAAAAGAAAAAGTAAATCTGGAGGGAAAAAATGACGAATAGAGATTTTGCACTTCTGGCGGCTAAAACGCTGTCTGATAAAAAAGCGCAGGATATAGTAATAATCGATATTCAGGAAAAAGCAGCTTTTGCAGACTATTTCGTAATATGCTCCGGCACATCTGAAAGGCAGATTAATTCGCTTATCGATGATGTTGAAGATGCATTTGCAAAAGAAGGGCTTTTTGCTAAATCAATAGAGGGTAAAAACGGATCCGGATGGGTCCTGATGGACTTTGGTGATGTGATTGTAAACCTGTTTACCAGGGAGATGAGAGAAAAGTACAGTATAGAGAAAGTATGGGGAGACTGCCAATTCATTGAAGCGGAGGAATAATATAAGACATGAATGAGAAGTATAATTTTAGCGAGATCGAGAAGAAGTGGCAAAAATACTGGGAAGACAACAAGGTTTTCAAGACCGTAGAGGATGACACCAAAGAGAAATTTTATTGTCTCGAGATGTTCCCGTATCCGTCTGGAAAGCTTCACATGGGCCATGTAAGAAACTACTCTATCGGTGATGTTGTTGCAAGATTTAAAAAGATGGACGGCTACAATGTCCTT
>JALFXR010000138.1 GCA_022787405.1 Bacillota bacterium | reverse complement strand
ACGGAGGAAGAACTGCAAAGGGCAACACGTAATCAGGATATGGCTTCATGCTATGGAAGAGACGAAAAGAAGGAGTTGAAATGCTGCTCGACCACTGTACAGCAGAAAGCTACTTCTATTTTAGAAGATATGGAGAGAATTCTCTCAGAATATGGGGTGCTTGACGATGAAATCTACCGTCAGGAGATGCAGCATAATCTGTACCTTGTACAGAATCCTGAGAAGCGTATAGGCATGGTACTGTATGAGAACATAAACAGGGTGGGGTTTGTACCGTTCCATCTGGAAAAGGCAAGACAGTATAGGGAAACCACCATAAGCGGAGGTTACAGATTTCATGGACTGGAGGATATGGAAATGTCCACACAGCTTCTGCTGAAGGCTGCAATACTTAAAGGGATAGGTTTTGAAATACTTGACCGTAAGGAAAATTTCATACGTCTGTTTGACGGTAAAAAGGAAGAATATGTGATGCAGGCAACCAAGACCTCTCTGGACTCATACGTGTCTGTATTGATGATGGAAAATAAGGTGGTAACGAAGAAGGTGCTGGAACGTGCCGGAATAAGCGTGCCGGGCGGTTATGAATACACGTCACCGGAGGCAGGTATGGCAGACTACCGTATGTATGCAGGGAAACCTGTGGTAATCAAGCCTAAGTCCACCAATTTCGGATTGGGTATAACCATACTGAAGCATAACTATGATGAAACGGACTTCAAGGCAGCCTTGCAGATAGCCTTTGAGCATGACAACACGGTGCTTATAGAGAAGTTCATACCGGGAAGGGAGTTCAGGATATTCATCATCAATGATGAAGTGGTAGGTATCCTTCACCGTGTTCCGGCAAACGTGACGGGTGACGGTGTTCTGAATATCGGACAACTGATAGACAGGAAGAATGAAGATCCGCTCAGAGGTAAAGGATATCGCACCCCTTTGGAGAAAATCAGAAAGGGGCGTGAGGAAGAAATGTTTCTGAAGCAGCAGGGAATGGATTTCAACACTGTACCCAAAGAGAGGGAAGTGGTCTATCTTCGTGAGAACTCCAATATCAGTACGGGAGGAGACAGCATAGATTTTACAGACGATATAGACGACTCGTACAAGGCTATTGCTGTGGAAGCTGCCAAAGCTCTGAACGTGAAGATTACCGGGCTGGATATGATGATACAGGATATTCATGCTCCTGCCACACCGGATAACTATGCGATCATTGAAATGAACTTCAATCCTGCCATACATATACACTGTTATCCGTTCAAGGGCAAGAACAGACACCTGAACCATAAGATGATCAGGGCTTTGGGATTTTAAAGACAGTGCAGACAATAAAAAGGATATAACCTATCCTTTTTATTATAGGTTAAACCAACGTATATTTACGATTTAAAATATATATAATCACATGGAACATATTACATACATCGGAGAAGTTGTTGAAAAGTTGGCGGATCATTCGTCATTCCCTGAACTTTTCATCAAATATGAAGAAGGAGACCCGATACCTTCAGGTAAGGCCATACATGAGATAATAGAACTTTGCCGTGCAGTCCTGTTTCCGGGATATTATGGAAATCATACGGTAAACAGCCAGACACTCACTTTTCATCTTGGGGTGACACTGGAGAAGCTGAGCAATATCCTGACGCAGCAGATACAGGCGGGTATGCTCTTCGGAAATGAGAACATGAAGGAAAGGATAAAGGGAACTCCCTGCTGCCAGACGGCAAGAAAGTATGCCGAGAGGTTCATACGGAGCCTTCCCGAAATGAGAAGGGTGCTGGCAACGGACATTCATGCAGCCTTTGACGGAGATCCGGCAGCTACCTGTATAGGAGAGATAATATCCTGCTATCCTGCCATCAGAGCCATTTCAAACCACAGGATTGCCCACGAGCTATATAAAATGGAGATACCGCTCATACCGAGAATTATCAGTGAGCTTGCCCATTTTGAGACAGGGATAGATATTCATCCGGGTGCTGAGATAGGAGAATATTTCAATATAGATCATGGAACCGGAATCGTGATAGGGCAGACTTGTATCATCGGGAATCACGTCACACTGTATCAGGGTGTCACACTCGGTGCAAAAAGTTTCCCGACTGACGAAAACGGAAATCCGATAAAGGGAATACCACGCCACCCCATATTGGAGGATAATGTGACGGTATATTCAAATGCTACCATATTGGGGCGTATAACAATCGGCAGGGGTGCTGTTATCGGGGGTAATCTCTGGGTAACAGAAGATGTGGAACCATACGGAAAAAGAGTACAGAAAAAATAATCTGATAAATATGAGCAATATAAAGGACAATTTGCTGCAGCTTATAGGCAAGACTCCATTGGTGCGGCTTTCTAATATATATAAAGATGAATACGGAACGGAAATCATAGCCAAAGTGGAATATTTCAATCCGGGAGGCAGTGTAAAGGACAGGGCAGCCTATGCGATGATTGAAGCAGCGGAAACTTCCGGGAAATTAAAAAAAGGGGGTACAATCATTGAACCTACAAGCGGGAATACCGGTATCGGTATGGCTTGGATTGCAGCCCTAAAAGGATATAGAACGATACTGACAATGCCTGAAAGTATGAGTCTTGAACGCAGGAAACTATTGGCGTTCTTGGGGTGTGAAGTAGTTCTGACACCAGCCGCTTCCGGTATGAAAGGAGCTTTGGATAAGGCAGAAGAACTGCAAAGGAATACTCCCGGATCTATTATATTACAACAGTTTTCTAACTCAGCCAATCCTATGGTTCACTACAATACAACAGCAAACGAGATTATGGAGGATTCGGACGGAGTGTTCGATGTTTTTGTTGCTTGTGTAGGTACAGGAGGAACAATAACCGGAACAGGAAAAAGACTGAAGGAGTTAAAGCCGAATGTTAAAATTGTAGCAGTAGAACCGGAGTCATCAGCCGTTTTGTCAGGAGGGCAGGCTGGAAAGCACAGTATTCAGGGCATAGGTGCCGGATTTGTCCCTGATAACTATGATTCAAACACAGTAGATAAAATTATTCAGGTAAAAGATAAAGAGGCTTTTGATATGATGCACAGTTTGGCGAAAAAAGAGGGGCTTCTTGTCGGAATATCTTCCGGTGCAGCAGTTTCAGCCGCTGTTAAACTTGCCTCAAACGATTCTTATAAAGGGAAAAGGATAATTGTACTGCTACCTGATACTGGAGAGAGATACCTTTCTATGAATATATAAATAAACAAAGCCCTTAATGGGCTTTGTTTATTTATAATACAGTTTCAAATCATCTGTTGCAATCTCCTTGCCGTCTTCAAAGGTCAGTGTCTTGCGGTCTATCTCCTTGCCGTTCTTGCGCACGACCACCACCCAGTGCATCGGCTCGTTCACTGCCCCATCATCGCCATCGACCACACCGCCGGAAACGGCAAATTCAATCGCACTGCCTTCAGTGGAAAGCGTAACGGAAGGTACAGCCAGCTGTTCATCGCCAAGAACCGCCGTACCCTTGAACTTCTCTCCCGTATTCTCATTGACAACTGTTGTGCCGTTTGCAGCCACCACCACCGACTTGATATAACTCCTGTATTCGCCTGACTGCTCAACCGTAACCTGATACATAGCCCCCTCACCGCCTCCGGGTTCGTCTTCCTTGCTACAACCTACCAGACCGCCAATCACGCACAGGCATACCGCCAAATGATAATAAAACTTCTTCATAAGATTTATAAAAGTTATAAGTCTTATAGCTGTGGATGCCAACCTGCTTGTGGGGGTGACAGGTTGGCGGATGCGATAGACTACTCTTGCGACATTTCAAGCGAAGTCTCTCAATGTTGTTTCAGTGCCTGGCTTGACGAATCTCAATATTGTAGCCGCGCGTTATAAGCGAATAGTAACCATAAAGTATTACATGCCTTGAATAACTTAGAATTTGAAATATGAATCGGCAAAATGCGATTATTATCTAGTATTGGTCGTCAGATGAATGAATTAAATAGGTCTCTTATCGTATTTTTTTCTAAATTTGTATGAATTAAGCAGATATCGTTACTAAGATATGATGGCGAAGCAAATTAAATCAAGAGAAAGGGTTACAAAGCATGGGGAAGTCTTCACGGCGGAACGTGAAGTCAATGCCATGCTTGATCTGGTAAAGTCAGAGTGCATCCGACCTGACTCTCGCTTCCTTGAACCGGCTTGTGGGGATGGGAACTTCCTCTCCGAAATACTTGAACGAAAATTGGCAGAACTACGCCGGAGATACAAATCAGCACACCGTAGTTACGAGATTCACGCCGTTGAGGCTATCGGCAGCCTCTATGGGGTTGATATTATGAAGGACAATGTTGAGGTCTGTCGCCAGCGGTTATTCAATATTTGGGACAGGGAATACACCTCACTTTGCAAGGAAGACTGCTCGGATGAGACTCGTGACGCAGTTCGATTCATAATAAGGCGAAACATAGTCTGTGGAAACGCCCTTACCTTAATGTGTGTTGATGAGTCCGGAAATGACACCTCGGAGCCAATCGTATTCTCGGAATGGGCACTAATAGGCGCTACCCAGATGCAGCGTTCTGACTACACTCTTTCCGACCTTATGCTCTACAGAGACAACACAAATCCTGAAGGAAATCTTTTTGCTCGTGACGATGATGAGGAAGACACAGAAGGAGTATTCCTAAAGCGATATACTACCCATTACAAAAAAGTACACCAGAATGGATAACGGGTTATTTCAAAACATCTACAATCCTGATGTCTTGTCGTGCATAGCAAACCTCAGCAACGACGAGGTCTTCACTCCTCCAGAGCTTGCCAACAAAATGTTGGATATGCTGCCGCAGGAACTCTTCGAGAATCCTGACACCACCTTTCTTGATCCTGCCTGTAAGAGCGGCGTGTTTCTCCGCGAGATAGCTAAACGTCTCATCAAAGGACTGGAGCCCCAGATGCCGAATCTCGAGAAAAGACTTGAGCACATCTATACAAAGCAACTGTTCGGAATAGCAATCACCGAATTGACAAGTCTGCTCTCGCGGAGAAGCGTTTATTGCAGCAAATTTCCATCAAGCCGATTCTCACTCCATCAGTTTAACGAAGATCAGCCTCAGGGCAATATTATATTCCAACGCATCAGGCACACTTGGGAAAACGGTAGATGCCGCTGGTGTGGAGCAAGTCAGAGTGAATACGACCGTAGTGCAGATCTTGAGGCCCACGCTTACCAGTTCATCCATAACATTGACATTGAGAAATTATTCAATATGAAATTTGACGTAATCATCGGAAACCCGCCATATCAACTTAGTGATGGAGGCGCACAAGCAAGCGCAATACCCATTTATCAGCGCTTTATTGAGCAAGCAAAGAAGTTAAATCCCAGATATCTGTCTATGATTATTCCTGCACGATGGTATGGCGGCGGCCGAGGCCTTGACGATTTTCGTGAAGAGATGATTAGCGACAAGCATATCACCGAACTTCACGATTTCTTAAATGCATCAGATTGCTTTGGTAATGGTGTCGAAATTAAAGGCGGCGTATGCTTTTTTTTGAGAGACCGGGACAATGAAAGGAAGTGTAAAGTATTTACTCATAATGGCAACAAGGTAATTGAACAAGAACCACGATACCTTAAAGAAGATGGTAGTGATGTATTTATTCGCAACGCTGAAGGCGTTTCAATATATCACAAAGTAAAAGCCCTAAATGAAGAAACTATAGAGACACTTGTTAGTTCTCAGAAACCTTTCGGGTTGAGAACTTTCGCACATGGTAAAGAGAAGCCTTTCCCCGGTTCAGTTGAATTATATGAAAGAGGCGGCATTGGATATATAAGTCCTGCCGAAATTGAGAAGAATATTGAATGGGTTAATAAACCAAAGGTATTTTTATCAAGGGCCTATAATGCCGGTGATGTATATCCACATCAAATAATAGGAAAACCCATTTTGGGGAAGCCTGGCACTTGCTGCACAGAGACTTATATGGTTCTTGGCCCATTATCTTCAGTTAAAGAGGCTGAAAACTTTATTTCATACATTAAAACAAAATTCTTTAGGTGCCTTGTGATGCTAAAGAAAACATCGCAGATGCTTTCCCAAGGAGTTTACTCTTTTGTGCCGATTCAAGATTTCACAAAACCTTGGACAGATGAAGAGTTGTATGCCAAATATGGATTCTCAGATGAAGAGATTTCATTTATTGATGCAATGATTCGTCCAATGGAATAAGCCTTCCCGATATGGATACTCAATCATTCTTCCCACAACGCCCTGATGCAGTCCCGACGATATACGCATATCGTCTTGTCGGCGTTGACTCTCACAAAGGCTATCTGAAGATTGGTTACACCGACCGTGACGCAGAAACCCGAGTCAAAGAGCAGACCAGCCAGACGCGTGTTCCATACGAGATA
>JALFXR010000121.1 GCA_022787405.1 Bacillota bacterium | reverse complement strand
TTAAATAAATGTAAACAAATTGTTTATTGCATTCCTGGAAATCGTGTAACCGTGATGAGCGGTTCCAGGGTTCAAATCCCTGACTCTCCGCCAGTAAAAAGCACTGAATCGATTGGTTCAGTGCTTTTTCTTTCGCTTTTGGCAGGAATCCGGAACAATCAGCGGGACAAGGGCCGGACTGACAGCATCTTTGACAGCATCAGCCCGTTTTTTTGACAGCATATTTTCCGGCGCACGGCATACAGGTTATGAAGAAAGCCGCAGGTCATCTCACAATGGATGATCTGCGGCTCTCTTTTTGGGGCGGCGTTCCTTACAGTCCTCGGGCAGAGTTTGAAGAGTTGGATGGACTCTCTATCGATCCCTTCGTGTGGCGGGCAGATGGTTTGGAGTAGTAACATTTAAGTGCAGTCGTTAAATCCACCAAATGATGATAGAATATCATCAGGAAAGGTGGAGTGACATGCAATACGATAAGGAATTCAAACTGCAGGCTCTTGAACTGTCGGATGAAATCGGAGTCAAGGCAGCTGCAGAACAACTCGGCATCAAATATTACACACTAGCCGATTGGCGAAGTCAGCGTAAGGCTCGCGGCGAAGGTGCTTTTGTCGGAAGCGACAATAAAGTGATGCCGCTCAACGAAAAGGATCGTCGCATAAAGGAACTCGAAGCAGAGCTTCGGGAAACCAAACGCGCTAACGATATTCTTAAGGAAGCTCTCGGTTTTTTCGCACAAAGCCGGAAGAAGTAAAAGCACATAAACGCATTGAGTTCATTAATAAATACAGTAACAGATGGCCAGTAAGCGTAATGTGTGACGTCCTGAATGTGAGCGAGACCGGTTATTACAGATTCAAAAGGAATCTCGGCAGACCCGGCAAGGACGCTGTTCTTTCGGCAGTTATTCAGGATGTGCTCGATGAGCATCCGTTTAACGATAATTATGGTGTAGACCGAATGCAGATAGCTCTTATGCATCGTGGCTACACTGTTGGTAAACGGCGGATATCCAGAATCATGAAGGAAAATGGATGGCTTCATGAGCGTAAACGCCGTCCGAAAGGATTAACCAGGGCAACTACTGAAATACAGGAGAAGGAGAACCTGATAAAGCAGGATTTCACTTCAGATCAGCCATATCAGAAGCTGCTTACTGATATATCTCAAATATCATGCCGTGATGGTAAATTATATATATCGCCGATAATGGATTGCTTCAATGGAGAGATAATTTCTCTGGTAATGCGAAGCAATATGCGCAAGGAACTGTGTATTGATACATTCAATGCCGCGGCTAAAAGGTTTCCGCTAAACGGAGCAATTCTGCATAGTGATCGAGGAAGCCAGTACACAAGCGAAGCATTTCGCGAGAAGCTCAGTAACGCGGGTGTTCTTCAGAGTCTCAGCGGTGTAAATCACTGTTTTGATAACGCCAGAATGGAAAGCTTCTTTGCAACCCTTAAAAAGGAACTCCTGTATAGGATTCCAACATACAAGATGAAGATGGATGAAGTTAAAGCAATCATCTTCAGGTATGTCTTTGTCTACTACAATCGGATAAGGATATACACCTCAAATCCGGATGGCCTTCCGCCGGCAGCTTACAGAAGACATCTGGAACAACCGTTAGCTGAAGCTGCATAATTTTGTGGGTTTAAACACTGCACAAATATTGACAATTCCAGGATGCGGACAAAAAGTTGGACTCCAAAAGGAGGTAACTGAATGTATACAAAAGAGCAGGAAGAAATCGCGCTAAGAGAATACGAGCGGCTGGGGTCAATAGCTGCTGTAATCCGTCAGTTGGGATACCCGAGTGAATCAACGCTTTACCGCTGGTATGAGCGCAAGAAAGCCGGGTTTGAGAACGGGCATGGCCAAATAGCAGAGACGCTCACAACGATGGATCATCCTTGCAACACGCCCGGGCACCCAAGGCATCCCTCGGCAGAATTCAAATATGAGGTGCTCCACCGTTGCTTTGAGTTAGGCGAAGATGTAGAATATGTATCAAGGGAAATCGGATACAGCCGTAAGAGCATATACGTCTGGCGCAGGAAATATCTGAAGTATGGGATGGTGGGCCTGATGACGAAGAGAAAAAGCATACCAAGGGAGCCATTGCCTCAAGATCATGCACCCTCTGAATCTGAGGAACTCGAGAAGCTTCGAACGCAACTCCAGGAACTGCAGTTTGAAGTAGATGTGCTGAAAGAGACCATCGCAGTCTTAAAAAAAGACCCCGGCGTCGATCTGACGGTACTCAGAAACCGTGAAAAGGCAGTGATCATCGACGCCTTGAAGGGAAAATATGCACTGCCGGCGCTGCTGTCTCGTTTTAAGATGGCCAAAAGCAGTTACTATTATCAGAGGGCTGTTACGAACAAACCCGACAAATATCTGTCCTGCCGGGCACAAATCACCTCGATTTTTCATGAAAACAGAGGGGTATATGGTTACCGTCGTATTTATCTGGCGCTGAAGCACGAAGGGGTTATACTCTCCGAGAAGATCATTCGCCGGATCATGAAAGAAGAAAAACTGGTGGTTTTCCTCTCGAAGA
>JALFXR010000107.1 GCA_022787405.1 Bacillota bacterium | reverse complement strand
GCGTCTGTACGACATTAATCTATATAAAAAGGGAAACCCGCAAAGCATTGCAATTGCTTGTTTCCCTTGAAATTTCAATGAAAAAGAGACCTTGTTCAGGTCTCCAGGTTATGGCGGAGGACCCGAAGTAAATAGGCAGATTGTTTATTGCTATTCTTGGGTCCATCCGCTTTTTCGCCATCCGCGAAGGAATTTGGCTCCTTATCTCACTATTACGATATTGTGTTCATGTGCTCTTCAAGCTTACTGATTGAGTTGTTATGCATACTGTCGAAAACGTCTGCATATATGTCCAGCGTCATATGAATGTCCGTATGACCCATCCATTTCTTAAGGACAACAGCCTCAACTCCTGCTTCAATACATCTGGTAGCAAAGGTGTGTCTTAAGGCATGCTGTCCGCTGATGTTAATATCAGCTTTCTTGCAGATTCTGTTGAAGAAGCTGTTAACCTGATTGGTTGTGATTAGCCCCATCTTGTTATGATCATAGAAGAGTAAACCGTCTGGGTTTGATTTGCTCTCCTTGATAATCTCCCTGAGCAGAGACTCGACTTCATCGGTAAAAGGAATATCTCTTTTGCCCGCATCAGTCTTAGGCTTGTCATTGAGGAATGGACGCGACTTCTCGCCAAGGGATATGGTTCTTCTCACCTTAATAATTTTGCGTCTGAAGTCAATGTCCTCTTTCTTAAGTGCGTTGACTTCTCCCATTCGCATTCCGGTGTTTAGAGACAGCAAAATCTGATTCTTGTAATTGTTTCTGTATGCCGGTACCTTGTGCGCCTCAAGTTCTTCCAGGAAGATACGCTGCTCATCTTGCGTGAAAGACACAACAGCCTTTGTTTCCTTCTTGGATTTCGGTCTTACAATTTCATCGTCAAGCATCAGATTGGTATCGATAATGTTCTTGCTGGTCGCCAGCACAAAGGCCTTCTTGAGCTGAAGAAATATTTTCTCAATAGTGCTGTCGGCATAGCTGGTGATTGTTCTCAAGAATGCATGGATATCACTTTTGCTGACATCTTGGATTGGCATTCTTCCGAGAAAACTTTTTCTGATAATCTCCAGCGTCTCCATACTTCTGTGATATCCCTGAATCTGCATATGGTTCATATCCAGTCTTCTCTGAAGATAGGTTTCAACTAAATCAGGAATAGTTGCATTGCTGCGAACAAGATAGTTTGATCTCTCTATGTTCTTCATAAACTCGTCGCACATCTCATAACATTCGTCCTCATAGTAGGATGTGAATGTCTTTCTTCTGCTGTTACCATACTGGTCCTTGTAAGTAACTCTATATTCATACTTGCCGTTGTCTTTTAACCTGAGCGAGCCTGAGCCTCTCTCGGCACGCTTGTTAGGTTCTTTAGCTTTCTTCTTTCTTGCCATTCCTGCCTCCTATCTCCAATATCTACTAGTATCCTTAGTTCTTCTCTTAGAGAAATAATTAATCAGTGCATGTGCTTCCACGAGCTTAGATCTACCAAAGTCTGTAGCAGGAAATGATGGGTCGTTAAATAATTTCTGAACGGTTGTTTCACTCCATCCTGTTAACTTCCTTACTTCAGGAATCGAATAGAATCTGGCTTCACTTGAAAGCGCAGCTGTTCCATTTGTTTCTGTGTAATTTGTTAGCATAAGTTAATTCCTTTCAGGAACCAGTATAATCATAGTAATGCTGATTCCATAGTATTTCTAACGTGCGAATTGCAAGGGATGCATTCGCAGGCTTGCATTCGCTCTGAAAATATGCATCGGCTTATTCCGCACATATCTATGATGTAAAAGAAATCCCTTTTTGTTCTCAACACCCCGGGAATCAGGAATACATCAGACGGAAGCCGGCATACTTCCTCACGGGTCTCCAGCCCCTCCGAGGTTCTCTCCGAGCCGCCCTCATTGCGTGATCCTGCTTCCCTGCAGGGCTGTGACTGGACGGGCGTATCATTATCATCTATGAGTGTCATCGCACAAAACAGGTGCCACCTGCCTTTCAGACGAAGAGATTGTCGCTTGCTCCTGATAGGAGGTCATGGCGCATCGTCATGCATGCTATAGCTTTCGCAT
>JALFXR010000068.1 GCA_022787405.1 Bacillota bacterium | reverse complement strand
CATCTCTATTTGAGACCCGGCGAGGATATCGTTCGAGAGGCCGGCGGACTTCACAAGTTCATGAACTGGAATCGCCCGATTCTCACGGACAGCGGCGGCTTCCAGGTTTTTTCCCTGGGTAAATTCCGTAAAATCACAGAGGAAGGAGTTACCTTCAAATCCTACATTGACGGATCCAAGCACATGATGAGACCGGAGACGTCCATCGACATCCAGAATGCGCTGGGGGCGGATATCATCATGGCCTTCGACGAATGCGTGGAATACGAAGCGGAGAAGCCGTACGTGGCGCGTTCTCTGGAGCGGACCACCCGCTGGCTCAAGCGATGCAAGGACCACCACCAAAACACGGAGCAGCAGTCTCTCTTCGGAATCATGCAGGGCGGAATGTTCAAGGACCTTCGGAGAATCAGTGCGGAGCAGATCGTGGATCTGGACCTGCCGGGCTATGCCATCGGCGGGTTGTCTGTCGGAGAGCCGAAGGACATCATGCTGGATGTGCTGGACGATTGTGTGGATTATCTGCCAAAAGAAAAACCGCGCTACCTCATGGGGGTTGGCACCGTGGATTACTTATTCGAAGGCGTTGAGCGTGGGGTGGATATGTTCGACTGCGTACTGCCGACCCGTCTTGCGAGACACGGCGTAGCCATGACCTCCCACGGAAATGTGAACATCAAAAACGCCGTGCATCAGAGAGATTTCAGCACACTGGATCCGGAATGCGACTGCTACGTATGCCGAAATTATTCCAGAGCGTACTTGAGACATCTTTTCAAATCCAACGAGATTCTCAGCTCCATGCTGCTCTCGGAGCACAACATTCACTTCCTGGTGAACATGATGAAGAATATTCGAAAATCCATAGAGGAAGACCGTTTCGTCGAATACAAGAAGGAGTTCTATGACAAATATGGAGAATTTTAAAGAATGTAAGCTGAACGGCCTTTGCGGCGGCTGCCTGCACCAGGGCGTTCCCTATGAAGAGCAGTATCGACTGAAGAATCAGCAGGTGCTGGACCTTTTCGACCGATTCCACGTGGATGCCTCCGTGTATCAGGGAATGGTTCCGGCGGAGACCCCGTACCGGTACCGCAACAAGATGGAATATACCTTCGGAGATGTGGAAATCGGCGGACCTCTGGAGTTGGGCATGCATCAGAAGGGACGCTTCATGTCCATCGTTACCTGCGATGAATGTCAGCTGGTACCGGAAGATTTCAATCGGATTCTGTCGGCCACCTTGAACTTCTGCAGGGAGAGAGAATATTCTTTTTACCATAAAAAAACTCATACGGGCTTGCTGCGGAATCTGGTGGTGCGCCATGGTGTTCGCTCTAACGAGGTGTTGGTGAACATCATCACCAGCAGCGAGGAGGGCTTTGACGAAGCCGGATACGTGGAGCTGCTTCAGGGACTGGAGCTGGACAATACGCTGGTGGGTATCGTTCGTACGTTCAACGACAGCCTGGCGGATGCGGTAATCGACGAGGGCACGAAAATCCTTTACGGCCGGGATTTCTATTACGAAGAAATTCTGGGCTTGAAATTCCAGGTGAAAGCTTTCGCCTTCTTCCAGACCAACATCAATGCGGTGGAGCGTCTGTATTCCGATGCGCTGAACCTGCTGCCGGACATTCATGAAAAAACAGTATACGATCTGTACTGCGGCACCGGCACAATCACGCAGCTGATGGCACTGAAAGCGAAGAAAGTCTACGGCGTGGAAATCGTGGAGGATTCCGTGGAAGCCGCTCGGCACAATGCGGAGCTGAACGGAATTACCAACTGCGAATTCCTGTGCGGCGACGTTCGGAAAAAGCTGGACGAGCTGACGGAAAAACCGGACATGATTGTAGTCGACCCACCGAGAGCCGGCATGCACGACAAAGTGGTGCACATGCTGTGCCGGTACGACATCCCGGAAATCCTGTACATCTCCTGCAACCCGAAAACCATGTGCATGAATCTGGAACTTTTCAAAATGAACGGCTACGAACCCGTATACATGAAAACCTACGACAACTTCCCGATGACCAAGCACGTCGAGTGCGTATGTCTGCTGTCGAAGGTGGAGACTGAAAACGAATAAATTGGCTGGAAAAGGCCTGAAATCAAAGGGCTTCGTGAGTTTGATGAATGTTCATCAATTCTGCGGAACCCTTATTTTTATGATTTGCCACTCAAGCTGTAGACTGTAAATACACATAGTTGAGGCAATAGGTCTGCGATTTAGCTGGCGAGGCAATAGGTTGAGTGGCCAAAGAACTGATCGCATACTTAAAGCTGATGACACAAGAAGTTAAAGAGTACAGCGATGACTTGGTACGAGGACTTCTTGAGAAGATAATAGTGAATGCGGACCGCCTGGTGATTGAGTTCAAGTCAGGGACAGAGATTGAGATAGAAGCATAATAAGATGTGGTTAACTGAGAAGCTTGTGGAGGACTAATTTCCATAAGCTTTTTATTTGGTTTTCTCGAAGATGTGGTATTATGTAATTGATGGGGTCTACTCATCAATATATTTGATTGGAGTGAATATAGTGGAAGACGTAATCTACATCCCACTAGAAGATGTGGAAGTAATAGAAGGATACAAAGAAAACATATCTGACCATTTTGAGGAAATTCCAGATATTGCGGATTCTATTCTAAGGGGAGCAAAGCAAGCTTTCTCAAAGATAGAGGAAATGTTGTATTCTGCACCAGCATTTATTAATGCGGTAAAAGCTGCAGTACCGGAAGAAGCTTTACAAGCGGTAATGACTGATGAGCAGAAAGCGCAAGTAGCAAAAGGGGCGCTTAAACTTATGACAAAGAAAGACGGTACTTTGATGGCGAATCTGGTTAATCCAGAGACTAACAAATCTGTCGAAGAGTGATATAGATAAGATCAAGAAGATGTCCAAAGACCTGCTTCAGAAAATAAAAGAGAGAATCGCCGGTATGGATCACTGGACGGATAAGCAGGAGACCAGGGCAGCAGTTGATGTTCTGATCAGAAATGTGCTTTATGAAGAGATTCCAGATAGCATGTTTGATCGGCTGGAAGCATACCGGAAGGCTATATATGAACATATTTATACGCACTATAAGCAGGCGGCGTAAGAAAGATAACAGGAGGCTGGTATTATGGCAGAACAATTCAAATGGGTGGGCTTCTATACGGAGTTTGCAACAAAACTACTGGAATACAAAACAGACAGGGGTTCTCTGATTGAGAAGCTTCAGAAAGTGTATTCCGACATTGGAATGAAGCTTCCGAAGCTTGAAAAGGATAATATTCCAAAGGATATTGATCCCTTTACCATCTTTGGATTGTTTAATAAGGGCATCACCGACGCGAACCGTGTAAGCATCCTTGGCGGAATCAAGGCTGAATTCAGTATTGCTTCAGAGGTTCCGGATGATTTTTCTGGAATCCCTGTTCTGAACAATATGATGGCGACATTTTATGCATTTGAGGGTGATGATCGTCGCAAGGATGATGATATAGACAATCTTTGGACTGCATTTGAAAGTGCCATCAAACTGGCGGAGAGAGATTCTGAAGAGAGCAGAGCTGCATTTATTTCAGCCTATGATCAGGTTAAGTCTCAGTTTGCTGTTCGATGGAATCTTACGATGGGGCTGTACTGGATCCGCCCATACACTTTCATCAATCTTGATTCTCGAAACAGAGAATATATGAGTAATCCGGATAACATATCTGCCAATATTGTTGCGGAGATGAAAAGCCTGAAATCAGTTCCTGCTGCAGAAAAATATCTTTCTATTCGTGACAAGTGCCAAGCTGCAATAGACTCTGGAGAGTATGGCTATTCATCCTTCCCAGAGCTTTCTTACAAAGCGTGGGTTGTATCTGTTGAAAACAGTGAGATGGAAAAAGAAGCTAAAACCGGGAAGTCGAACGCAGCTTTTCTAAGATGGTTCAGACCTGTACTTCAGGCTCTGCGTGATCTGGGAGGATCGGCTACGCCTGAAGATACACGAAAGAAAATAATAGAAAATGAGAATCTTTCCGCTGAGGAAGTAAATGCAACACGCGGAAAAAACAATGTCAACAAGTTTGAAAATGAAGTGGCTTTTGCCAGAAGTTATCTGGTAAAGGCAGGTTATATAGATAACAAGGTTTATGGTATCTGGACGCTGACGGATAAGGGGCAGACTGTAGAGATGACGGATGAACTTGCCTCCGAGATATTCAAGAACGGCGTGGCGGATTATGCGGCGAAGAGTAAAGAGAAGAATTCCCTTGGCGACGCTGATGTGACGACAGTTCACTATTGGCTTTATGCTCCGGGAGAGGGCGCTTCCATGTGGGAAGATTTTTATTCCGATGGAATTATGGGACTTGGCTGGGATGAGCTGGGAGATCTGAATACATATGCCAGCAAGGATGAAATGGCTCAGAAGCTGAGAGATATTCACGGCGGAGATTCTTCATATAAGAATTCTGCACATGCTGTGTGGCAGTTTGTCCATGATATTAAGCCTGGAGATGTGATTTTTGCTAAGCGTGGTCGTAGTGAGATCCTTGGACGCGGAGTCGTAGAATCGGATTATGAGTATGATGATAATCATGATGGAGAGTATCCAAATATTCGCAAGGTGAAGTGGACTCATAAAGGTAGCTGGCAGAGCGATGAAATGTTTGCCATGAAGACTCTGACAGATGTCACAAACTACACTGATTTTACGAATAAAATATCAGGATTCTTCGAGGACGGTAATGAGGATGAAGAAGAGGATACAAAGGTTATTGATTATCCGGCATATTCTGCTGAAGACTTCCTGAATGAAGTATATATGGATGAAGAATCCTACTACAAACTCGTTGGAGTACTCGACAGTAAGCTGAATATCATTCTGCAGGGAGCACCAGGTGTGGGTAAAACCTTTGTGGCAAAACGTCTTGCATATTCTATTATGGGAGTGAAGGATGTAGACCGCGTTATGATGGTTCAGTTTCACCAGAGTTATTCTTATGAGGATTTCATCATGGGATTCAGACCGTCTGCTGACGGATTTGATATAAAGACCGGCGCTTTTTATAACTTCTGTAAGAAGGCGGAGAGAGACGGTGATAATAGGTATTTCTTCATCATCGATGAAATCAACCGTGGAAATCTGAGCAAGATTTTCGGTGAGCTTTTTATGCTGATTGAGAACGATAAGCGCGGAAGCAAGAACAAGCTGCAGCTATTGTATCGTGATGAAATGTTCTACGTGCCGGAGAATGTTTACATCATAGGAATGATGAATACTGCAGATCGAAGCCTTGCAATGATGGATTACGCTTTACGTAGAAGATTTGCATTCTTTGATTTGAAGCCGGGATTTACCACAGAAGGATTCCGTGCTTATAGGGATGTTCTCGACAATAAAAAGTTTGAGGCACTTGTTGGATGTGTACAGAGCCTTAACGAGAAGATTGCAGCGGATGAGTCGCTGGGTGAAGGCTTCTGCATTGGTCATAGCTACTTCTGTAATATGGAACCAAATGAAGTGACTGATGAGAAACTCCAGAGCATTGTTGAATACGAACTGATCCCGATGCTGAAGGAGTATTGGTTTGATGAACCACTGAAGGTCAAAGAATGGAGCGAAAACCTAAGGAGTGCTGTTAAGTGATAAGAATTCAGAACATATACTATATGCTTGCCTATGCTTTTCAGGTTCTGAATGAGCAGGGCTATAAGAATATAGAAACGGAAGAATTTGATAATACTGCTGAGCTGTGTGCTGCAATCCTTGCAAGAGGAATCAGCACTCAGGTGAA
>JALFXR010000002.1 GCA_022787405.1 Bacillota bacterium | reverse complement strand
GCCGGAAATCCGGCACCCTGTCTTTATTAGTGGTCTCTGTTTAGTTCTATTACAGTCAGTTTCCCGCCACAAGTGCATCTGTACGCGTTGATTTTTTTCATGACACATGTGTATCTCTGTCTGGGATATTCTTTGCCGCATGACTGACATTTCATTATGTACTTGATATTTCTTTTTTCGTAGGCGTCGCCCAGTCCTATTTCGTCCATTGATACCAGTCTTTTGATATTGTATCCGTATCTCTCATTCATCATTGAAGCATACTGCTTCCATAAGCTGCCGTGGTTTATGCATCCTTCACAGCTGTGCACAACTTCATGTGCTATTACATTTCTTATATGCTGTGTATCGCAGTCAAGAATAATCTCGCTTATTTCAATAGTATACATTTCGTCTTTTTTAATGCAGCAGCCCAGTCTCTTCTTTGTCCTTCTGTTTATTCTTACCTGCGGATAAATGTTTGAAGGCACTGGAATACCTGCTTCCAGCGCCTCTTTTATCACATCCGCGAGCATTTCATTTAATTCTTCCTGTGTCATTATTTCTCCCGTTTCACGTGAAACAAATTTCTCTAACCCAGTGATTTCAACAGTTCTATCAGTCTTTCAAGTTCGTCTTTACTGTAGAATTCGATTTCTATTTTGCCTTTTTTACCGTTTTGATTCAGGTTTACCTTAGTTCCGAGAGCAACCTTGAGATCTTCCTCTACCCTCTTCACATCTGCGGATTTCTTTTTCTTGGCAGACTTGGATTTCTTAACGTTCTTATTTGCTTTAGCAAGTGCCTCCACCTGTCTTACGCTCATGCCCTGTTCTACAGCCTGTACCGCCAGTTTAATCTGCTTCTCTTCATCGTCTATGGTGATCAAAGCCCTGACATGACCGCTGGACAGTCTGCCGTCACTGACCATCTTCCTGATTTCCTCGGGCAGTTTCAGCAGTCTCAACTGGTTGGTTATATATGGTCTCGACTTGCCAAGACTCTTTGAAACCTGCTCCTGACTGAGTCCGTACGTCTCAATCATCTGACTGATACCTTCAGCCTCTTCAATTGGATCCAGGTCTTCTCTCTGCATGTTTTCTATTATTGCCAGAAGCATGTTCTCTTCATCTGACAATTCTCTTACTATTGCAGGAATCTCCTTGATTCCAATTTTTCTGGCAGCTCGCCATCTTCTTTCTCCGGCTACGATTTCGTATCCGTTGGTGGACTTCCTTACTACAAGCGGCTGGATAAGTCCGTGTTCACGTATGGAATCTGCCAGTTCCTCCAGTTTGCCTTCATCGAAAGTTTTTCTTGGCTGATTCGCATTAGGTTTAATATTATTAATATCTATATATTTAATTCCTTCGTGTGTTTCAGCCGCCTCTATATCGTGCACTGCACTGGATTCTTCTTCCTTTGATGAAGGTTCTACGCTAACCTCCATATCGCCGAACAAAGCATCCAGACCCTTGCCTAACCCTCTCGCTTTCTTCGCCATTACTTGTCTCCCTCGTTACTCAGAAATTCCTCTGCAAATTCCTTATATGCTCTGGCACCGGCTGATTTAGGATCATACTGGATTACAGGCATTCCATGACTTGGCGCTTCAGCAAGTCTTACGTTTCGAGGTATAACTGTTGTATATACTTTTTCCTTAAAGTATTTCTTAACTTCTTCTACAACCTGTATGGAAAGGTTTGTTCTGCCGTCAAACATGCTTAGGATAACACCTTCGATCTGCAGATCCGGATTGCTGTTCTTTTTCACGATTTCAATTGTACTCATCAGCTGGCTTACTCCTTCAAGAGCATAGAACTCACACTGTATAGGGATGAGCACTGAATCAACAGCTGTCAGTGAGTTAATTGTAAGAAGACCAAGTGAAGGCGGGCAATCTACAAAGATGTAATCGTAATTTGGTTTAACCTGATCGATGGCTTTCTTGAGCCTCTTCTCTCTTCCGGCTATCTGAATCAGCTCAACCTCTGCACCAGCAAGCTGCACACTTGCCGGCATTATATTCAGATTCTTGATGCCGGTCGGTATAATAGCCTCTTCAGGTCTGTACGTATCCTCAATAAGAATCTCGTGTGTAGTAACTTTCAAGCCCCTCTTGGATATTCCTACACCGCTTGTAGTATTACCCTGAGGATCTATATCGAGAATCAGTATTTTCTTACCTTTTGCTGCTAAACATGCTGCCAAATTTATATTGGTAGTAGTCTTGCCTACTCCACCTTTCTGATTAAAAATAGCTATGGCTTTTCCCACGTGCTTTCCTCCTGTTCTTATCATTACATACTAGTAATTATAATACACGTCCCTTCATTTTACTATGACAAATAATTAAAAAAGGAATGTTTCACGTGAAACATTCCTTAATTATCAAATTGTATATACCCTAAAGAGGCTGTTTTGCAGGGGTTCCGGCTTTCCTAGGATA
>JALFXR010000221.1 GCA_022787405.1 Bacillota bacterium | reverse complement strand
GTAAATATCATCATTTTCTCTCCACAAAGAACTAACATTATCGGCAATCTTAATAACGGTACCATCCCTATCATAAAGAATTTTATCACCTTTAAAATATAGTACTCCATCATCAATTTTTTCTGCTACATTTACCTTATGAAACCCAGTAGTTGTTCTATCAACACTTTTAAACTCAGTTTCCTTAGAACACCCCGTCATCAAAAATAACGATAACATTAAAATCAAAAAAATTTTTTTCTTCATTATAATCTACCTTTCAAATTCCGATTTGTTGATTTCCCTATTATTTCAAATTATATCATAAGAGAGCATAAATCACAACGAGGATAACAGTCATCTTAGCGTTCTAGTAAAGCAGCCATACTTTCAGCAGTCCATCCTCATTGATTTCTGCGTAAGGGCAGCCTCCACCGATTTTTCCGTTTGCCGACATCTGCAGGCTGAACAGCAAATCAAGTGTTCCTTCAAGGCTTTTTCCAACTCTTTCAATACTGTCATATCTGGAAAATACCGTGTTGCTCCACACTATATCGTAGCCCACTGCTCCAAGCTCAGGTGTCAAAGGGTATCCGTCTCTGTAATAGTAGAATACGAAGTCCGGATATTCTCTCCTGATGTAATCAGTCATATAGTTTGTGATGTCCTCAGCTGTCAGTGTCGGCTCCAGTTTAAAGGTATCTGAATATGTTCCGTAAACTCGTCTGCCGTTTATCACCTTATATGCTCTTACTCGGAACTGATATTCCTTATCGCTGTCGTCAAGGAACCAGAAAGCCTTTGTTGACCCTTTTTCAAATAAGATTGCCGGAGTCACCTCTCCTTTTGTATCAGGATAGAATTTGGTCCCGCCATAGTTATAGTAGGTTCTCCACTTACCGTCAGATTTTTCTTTTACCCAGAGCTGGTATCCAGAAGCTCCTGAAACCTTGTCCCATTCCAGTTTGAAAAATCCCGGGTATCCGGTGTACTGAACTCCAAGATTCTTTGTCTTTGCCGGTTTCGGGAAAGCACTCATAACAGAGCAGAACTTTGAAAAAACAGTCTTTCCATTGATTCTTTTGTAGGCTCTTACCTTATAGTAGTAGGTCTCGCCACAAGTAAGGCCGGTATCGATATATGATGTATCTCTATCCCCTTTTATGGTTGCCACTTTTTTATATGTACCATTCTTAGTTGTTGCTCTGTAAATCTGATATCCGTCTACGTCTTCTTGTGTATCCCATGACAGCTTGATTTTATTGTAGCTGTATGAAGCTGTTGCAGGTGCATTGTCATGCACAGATGTTTCTGCCAAAACCGGAACTGCCGATGACATCACCAGCGAAGCAGCCATCACAATAGTAAGTAACAATCTCCTAATCTTAGTTTTAATCATTTGTCTTTCCCTCCTATCTCTCACGCGCTTTTTCTTTTCTCCTGCGAGCAATCTCAACCGCTTCTTCCTGAATTGCTTCCTCCAGTGCCTCGTAGTCGCTCATTCCATATTTATCAGCTTTTCTTCGCATCTCGGCGGCAATTCCTGAAATAATCTTATCAGATTTCATTAAAGAGCCCACATCCACACCATGCTGAGTCTTAAATTCAAGTCTTCGCTCCCTATCTGTGCTTCTGTCATTCAAATAATTTCTGACATAGCTTTCATCCCAAATCCGCTGCTGTTCGAAAAAGGCTTCGGAAAGTTCATCTCTTGTCAGAGGTATCTCCATCTCCTTCCCGTTAATCTCTCTGGATATTTTCAGAGAAGAATAATCCTCGTCTTTATCTTCCGGCAGTCTGATTTCAGGGGTATCGGATTCCCTGATTTTATTAAGGTCGTTTTCACTGTCATTGAAGAGATGTTCATAGCCATAACTTCTCATGCTTATGTAACCGTGCTCCGCACATATTATATGATCCACTACGGGTATCCCTAATACTCTCCCGCACACAGCAATACGTTCCGTCGTCTTTATATCCTCTTCACTTGGAGTCAGGTTTCCGCTGGGATGATTGTGAAGGAGCACGATTCCTGCAGCAGAACTAAGCACTGCACTCTTAAAGACTTCTCTGGGATGCACCAATGTGCTTGTCAGTTCTCCCATACTTGTTATGCTGGCACTCAGGGGCAGCCCTCTGGGGCTCAGATGCAGCACGCAGAAAACCTCTCTGTCATGCTCGCCCAGTTCTTTACTTAGAAGTGCCACTGCATCTGAACTGCAGACAATCTCCTTTTCACTGTACAGTTTTCGCTCCGGTACAAGCCTGACTCCCACCAGATCAAAATCTTTTTTATTCATTGCTTCCGTTAAACCTTACCAACAGCCTTTCTCCCATTTCCATGGTGCCTAGTGCCAGTTGCAGGTCTTTGCTGTCCACCTCTCTGACTTTCTCCTCTGGTTGTTCTTCAAATTCAACCACTAAAGTATCATTGTCCTTAAGATTCTTTAAGAAAAATGCCATTCCCTTTTTATCTGCTGTCTTTTTCATCTTCTCTGTTCCTTTCTCTGTACTTTGCGTAGTATGTCAGGGCTTTAATTATGTAGTCCTCTCGTTTTGCCATGGGAATGCTCGGCGGTATCAGATTCACTATTCTGTCTTCCCTCAGCACCAGCCTTTCTTTCTGATTCGGTTTTTCTTCGCTGAGTATGGCATATATTGATTCAGCCGTCAGCTTGCCTTCATCAAGGAGTTTTCGCATTCTCACTGTCTGGGCATGGGATGGAGTGCAGTCTTCCTGCTCCATGCTGCCAAACAGTTCGTACTGCAGTTCCTCCGGTAAATATGATATCTCAACCGCCGGCCTCAGTGCAATCTTGCCATCGTCCACCATTTCCAGAATGGGTGCTATAAGCTCAGTCAGGCGGATGTAGCGTCTGATTTGCTCTCGACTTTCACCCACATCTTTTCCTATCTTCTCATCTGTCCTGAACTTCGACACCAGTGGTGTCGAAGTTAAATCGCTTCGCTTTCCCTGCCGCTTCATCGCCTCCAGCCTCATCTTATATGAGAAAGCTTTTTCACTAGGCAGTATAGTAGTTCTCTGCAGGTTGCTGTCCACCATGTAGATGGTTGCTTCATCCCGGTCCAGATCCACAACCTCCGACCGCAAAGTTTCGAGCCCGGCAAGCTGGCATGCTCTCTTTCGCCTGTGACCTGCAATCAGCTCATATCTGCCATCCTCTTTCATTCTGAGAATCGCCGGAACCAGTATCCCATGTTCAATGACACTTTCCACAAGATGCATCATATCCTCGTCATCCTTCACCTTAAATGGATGGTCTGGGAAATCATCAATCATTTCCAATGGAATGTCTCTGATTTTGCTTAAGGATTCCTCTTCCCTCGATTCCTGACTTGAAAACAAATCATCTAGCTTCGGCAGTGTAATCTCTGGTCTTTTTCCTTTCGCCATCTTCCATCACCTCCTTGGTAAGCTGCATATATGCTTTAGCCGCTGCACTTTTTGCATCGTAGGAAAAAATGCTTTCACCTGCCGCTGTAGTTTCTGCTGCCTTTACTGCTACAGGTATTTCCGTTTTAAAAACTCTGCATATGCTCCCGTAGTTTTCTCTTACTGTGTCGGAAATCTCTGCAGCAAAGTTGGTCCGCCTGTCCAGCAGGGTCATAAGTATGCCTTCAATCTCCAGCCCCGGATTGATATATTTCTTGACACGGGTTATTGACTGTAGAAGCTGTGTCATGCCCTTAGCCGGAAGGTAGTGAGCCTGCACAGGTATAATCACACTGTCCGCAGCAGCCAGTGCATTGACCGTAATCATTCCCAGAGAAGGCATGCAGTCTATCAATACATAATCGTAACCGTCTTTGACAGAGTCCACATACTCCTTCATGATTTTCTCCCTGTTCATCACATTGACCAGCTGCATTTCCATAGCTGACAGTTCCAGATTTGAAGGCATAAGGTCTATACCCTCCTTGTGATGAAGAATTCCATTATCCGGCTGGAACTCTTTTTCACTGATTATGCTCTGCATAACCGAAGCCAGAGTCCAGTCACAGCTGTCAGCATCATTGTAACCGAGGCTCACAGTCAAATCTCCCTGAGGGTCTGCATCGATGAGCAGAACCTTTTTACCCTGTGTGACCAGCCCGGCACCAAGGTTTAAGGTCGTTGTGGTCTTTCCCACGCCGCCCTTCTGATTTACAATTGCTATAACTTTCGCTTTCTTCATTTTCAACCTCCTCGCAAATCGTGATTAACCTCTGCTGTATAATAGTGATTCATTGTCACCGGTGCGTTATATAGCGCCGTCAGCAGGTACTGATGAATATTATGTATTTTTCCTGAGCCTACCTTCATACAT
>JALFXR010000220.1 GCA_022787405.1 Bacillota bacterium | reverse complement strand
CAAATCATAGTACGCGAGCAGTCCTTCCACTTCTTCCTGTGTAAAGCCAAAAGAATCTCCAAAGCGTGTATGCAGTACGCTGTCCGTTTCTAAGTTATTCAGCCCCGTGAAAATGCTCTCCTTACTGATTCTAAGGCAGCCTGTAATTACACTTTTTTCAAGATAAGGGTTTGTCTTGAGTGCCGATTCAAAGAGCGAGCGGATGAAGTCAATCATCTCGTCATAAAAGCCTCTGAAATATGCATTTTCCAGCGGTACATCGTACTCGTCGATGAGGATGATGGTGTTCTTCTCATGATATTTCGCAAGACACATAGACAGGAAGCCCAGTGCATCCGTATAGAGGCTGTCGTCGTCCATGATAGCGGATATTGCCTCAAAGCGGGCTTTTTCATCTGCTGTCAGAATTTCCCCCTGCAGAATATATCTATGCCGCTTGTATTCCTCGCTGATGCGCTTCTTTAGTTCCATGTAAGCTAACGCATACGTAGGCTGCTTCGCTGACTTTAAGGTCAGGAAAATCACCGGATACTGCTGCTGATGTTTGAGGATTTCTTCGCCGCACTCCGCAATTTTCAGCCCTTCGAAGAGATAGGCGTTATCGACTTTCTCGCCCTTTTCGCTGCGCTCGTCCTCAAAGAAACGGCGAATCATGAACTGGTTCAGCGTCTTGCCGAAGCGCCGCGGACGAGTAAACAAGGTGACTTTCGCTCTGCTTTCGATTAACTTTTTAATCATCAAAGTTTTATCGACGAAATATCCGTCTTTATCAATGATTTCTTTAAAATCCTCCACGCCGATGGAGATTTTTTTTAATTTTTCCTGCCTATTCATAGACCGCAGCTCCTTTCTCAGTCCTCGTATCCACACTTTCCCCGTGCCGCCGGAAACCTCCCAGCGATTTCGCGCCGCGCAGCTGTCGCCGTTATCTATAGTATACTGGAATCTGACCAAAGAAACAAGCAAAAAACAAAAGACCGCGGATCTCGCGCCCGGGTATCACGCACAAGGCAGCCGAGGAAATCGGCTGCCTTGCGCGGGTTGATTTGAATTTGCCTTCAAATCGGTTTGAGTTATTTTGGGTTACAAAACTCTTTTTTGGTCAGCATCGCCTTGTAGCCTGCGGACTTTTTCGTGCTTCTGTAGAATTTGTATTTTACGGTATAGCCAGCGTCTGTGATTGCTGCATGTCATTATACCTCCATGCATAAGCATATCACCTTAGGGGAAAACCTACATTTTTATTTTCCACTAATCATACATTTTTATTTTACACTTTACAATCTTTTATCTCCGAAACCGTTTTCATCTTATCCCCCACTTTGCTTCATAACATTTGAACATTTACCTTTTCATGTAACCGCTGCGAGGTTTTGCTGACAACTGCAACCGGAAAGTCGATTTTTTTCTGATTTCCTCCCTTTCTTTCCTTTATATTATATAACAAATTGGAACCACTAACAAGTTTAGCAAGATATCTCATGCAAGTCCCTTGCTCTATCTCCATCTCTTACTCCCATCAAGTAGGCACCGCGACATATAATACCGCTTTCTTCCTATGCAAAGTCGAAGGGGGAATCGGTTAACTCTTTTGTTATTAGATCTGTCAAAGAAGTAATGGGTAAGAAAGTTGGTCAAAGCACTTTCAAAAACCGTGAAACCCCTTGGAATTCCAAGGGGTTTCGTGTTTGTCGTGATTATTCAAGTTCGATGGTTGCCGGCGGTTTGCCTGTGCAGTCGTAGAACACGCGGTTCACATGCTCCACCTCGTTGACTATGCGGGTGGTCACCTTGTCTATTACTTCCCAAGGCAGATGTGCCGACTCTGCAGTCATAAAGTCGCTTGTGGTGACGGCTCTCAGGGCTACAGCATAATCATAAGTCCTGAAGTCGCCCATAACGCCTACAGAGCGCATGTTGGTAAGTGCCGCAAAATATTGTCCCAGAGTGCCCGGCTGACCGTACTTAGGAATGAGTCCCTCTTCCATGGCAGCGGCAATTTCCTCACGGTAAATAGCATCGGCATCCTGAACAATTTTAACCTTTTCAGCTGTGACCTCGCCGACAATTCGAACGCCAAGTCCAGGTCCCGGGAAAGGCTGGCGGTATACCAGATATTCCGGCAAGCCCAGCTCAAGGCCGGCTTTGCGCACTTCGTCCTTAAAGAGCATTCTGAGCGGCTCGATTATTTCCTTGAAATCCACATGGTCAGGCAGACCTCCCACATTGTGGTGGGACTTGATTACGGCCGACTTGCCCAGACCTGACTCGATGACGTCGGGATATATGGTTCCCTGAACCAGGTAATCCACCGCACCGATTTTTTTAGCTTCTTCCTCGAAGACACGGATGAATTCCTCACCGATGATTTTGCGCTTGGCTTCAGGCTCGGTTACTCCGGCCAGTTTATCGTAGAATCTTTCCTGGGCGTTGACACGTACAAAGTTCAGGTCGTACGGTCCCTCAGGTCCGAAGATAGCTTCAACCTGATCTCCCTCATCCTTACGCAGCAGACCGTGGTCAACGAAAACGCAGGTAAGCTGCTTGCCTACAGCTTTTGACATGAGGACCGCAGCTACAGATGAATCAACTCCGCCCGACAATGCACAGAGAACCTTGCCGTCACCCACCTTGGCACGGATGTCCTTGATGGTTCTGGCCACAAAGTCGTCCATCTTCCAGTCGCCCTTGCAGCCGCATACACCCAGAACGAAGTTCTTAAGCACCTTGAAGCCCTCTACGGAATGCATTACTTCAGGATGGAACTGCACAGCGTAAAAGCCTGCATCAGGGTTTTCCATGGCAGCTACAGGGCACACAGGGGTATGTGCTGTAACCTTAAATCCGTCAGGTGCCTCTGCAATGTAGTCGGTATGACTCATCCAGAAAACAGAGTTTCCCGGAGTTTTAGAGCCGGTTTCTTCTTCACCGCCCAGGCCTACCCCTGCAAGCACCCAGTCTCTGCCGTCGATGGTAACATCGGTTCTGCCGTATTCGCTTACAGGTGCAGTTGCTACCCTGCCTCCCAGCTGATGAGCCAGAAGCTGAGCGCCGTAGCAGATTCCCAGCACAGGAATACCCAACTTAAAAATTTCCGGGTCGGCCTGAGGCGAATCATCGCCGTAAACGCTGTTAGGTCCGCCGGTAAAAATTATGCCGGAAGGAGCCATTTTCCTTATATCGTCTATTGACAATGTGTATGGATGAACCTCGCAGTACACATTGCATTCACGGACACGGCGTGCAATCAGCTGATTGTACTGTCCGCCGAAGTCCAGTACCAGAATATTTTCTCTCATGTCTAGTCACCTCTTTACAGTCAGTATTATAGCCGGAATTTCCGGCAGAATTACAGTCAAAAATTCAAGCACGCCCGCAGCATCCCACGGGCGTACGATATAAGCATTTTGCTTTATTTAATTACATTGTTGGATGTATCCTTGAGGATTACGTCATGTGCACCGCCCTCTACGATGGATGTAGCTGAAACAAGGGTCAGCTTGGCCTTCTGCTGGAGTTCCTTGATGGAAAGCGCACCGCAGTTGCACATGGTTGACTTAACCTTGGTAAGGCTCAGGTTTACATTATCATGAAGGGAACCTGCGTATGGAACGTAGGAGTCAACACCTTCCTCAAACTTCATGCGAGGATCGCCGCCCAGGTCATAGCGCTGCCAGTTTCTCGCACGATTGGAGCCTTCACCCCAGTATTCCTTAACATAACTGCCGTTGATGTTCAGCTTGTTTGTAGGAGACTCATCGAAACGTGCGAAATATCTGCCCAGCATGATGAAGTCTGCGCCCATAGCCAGAGCCAGAGTCATGTGGTGGTCGTAAACGATACCGCCATCGGAACAGATAGGAACATACACCCCTGTCTCTTCAAAATACTTGTCACGCTCAGCAGCAACCTCGATTACAGCTGTAGCCTGTCCGCGTCCGATACCCTTCTGCTCACGGGTGATGCAGATGGAGCCGCCGCCGATACCGATCTTGACGAAGTCAGCACCTGCATCAGCCAGGAATCTGAAACCTTCACCGTCAACTACGTTGCCGGCACCAATCTTGACAGTGTCGCCGTACTTTTCACGAACCCATGCGATAGTATCGCTCTGCCATTCGCTGTAGCCCTCGGAACTGTCGATGCAGAGAACGTCAACGCCTGCTTCAACAAGAGCCGGAATTCTTTCCATGTAGTCACGGGTATTGACACCGGCACCTACAATATATCTCTTATGCTCGTCCAGAATTTCGTTAGGATTGGACTTGTGCGAATCGTAGTCCTTTCTGAAAACGAAGTGGGTGAGCCTCTGGTTTTCATCTATGATAGGGAGAGCGTTTAGCTTGTTATCCCACAGAATATCATTTGCTTCACTCAGAGTTATGCCTGCCTTGCCGTAGATGAGCTTATCAAAAGGAGTCATAAACTCTCTGATTGGAGTGGATGGGTCCATCCTGCTGACACGGTAGTCACGGCTTGTTACAAGACCGACGATTTTACCTGCAGATGTACCGTCTTCTGTGATAGCGATGGTTCCATGTCCCTTACGGGCCTTGAGTTCTATTACATCGGCCAGAGTCTGGTCAGGTCTCAGGTTGGAATCGCTCACTACGAATCCTGCCTTGTAGGCCTTTACTCTCTTTACCATGGCCACCTGATTTTCGATAGTCTGTGAGCCGAATATAAAAGAAATTCCACCTTCCTTTGCCAGTGCTACAGCCATTTTATCGTCGGAAACGGCCTGCATGACAGCGGAAACCAATGGAATGTTCATAGTTATAGCGGGCTCCTCACCCTTCTTGAATTTTGTAATAGGTGTTTTGAGGGAAACCTGTTCAACGCGGCATTCTTTGCTGGAAAATCCCGGTACGAGCAGATATTCGTTAAATGTTCTTGATGGTTCTGCGAAATAATATGCCATTTTTTCTCTCCTGGTTTTATGTGAAAATTTTTTAACTGAGTTATTTTATCTATTATATGATATTATGCCCCGAATTTCAAGGGGAAATCGGGGCAATTTCAGTCTTTCTATTATATTGCGGCCATTACTTTTTCAATGCTGCCTGCATCCTCTGCCAGCTTTCTGGTGGTTCTGCGTATGAAGTCTTCGTAAACCTGCATGTTGTCTCCTATGTATGCGTAGCAGACGATGAAAGGCTGCTCTGCAAACACTATTCCTACGTCATGGGCTTTGTCCTCCTCGTCGCCTGTCTTGTGTGCCATAGGAAAGCCCATAGGCAGGAATCCGCCCATTTTGTGGTTTATCTGCTGCTCACGCAGTATATACTCAAGCCACTCCGATGATTCCTTGTCAATGAGGGTTCTGTCATACATCTTCTTCAGGAGAATTCCTATTTCCTCGGGCACGAAGTAGTTGTTGATGCCACGTTCCTCCTTTTCTGCATCCCAGTATTCTCTGTTAAACTGAGTCCCAATAAGGCCCAGTTCGAGGAATTTTTCGTGGATGAGCTCTGCTCCGTAGTGTCTGAAGAGAACATTTGTGGCACAGCTGTCGCTAATGGTTATCATAAATTTAGAAAGAGTTTCTATGTCAAGGGTCGGCTCTCCTGTCATGAATTGTACCACACCGCAGCCGGGAATTATCTGACTTTTCCTGACGGTTATTTCATCTCTGAAGCTTGTAAGTCCCTGCTTCTTCATCAGCAGGATTGCCGCCATGAGAGGCAGCTTGACGATACTTGCCGCCAGATAAGGCTCTTTTTCCCTATACCCCCAGGTTTCGCCTGTAACAAGATTATGATAGTATATACCGCCTCTTCCCTGATTTTCACTTTCGATTTTTTTAATTTCTTCTATAATCTCTGTCTTTCTGCTCATTTTAACAATTCACGCCTCTTCTAAGTACTTTGCCTGCCCGTGCTCCGGTATGTTTGCCGTTTTCTGCAGTAAGAACTCCGTTTACATATACTTTTAAAATTCCCTCGCATGCCTGTTTAGGATTATCGTAGGACGGGGTGTCGTTTATGGTATCAAAATCAAACAAAACTAAATCAGCACACATTCCTCCACGAATCAGTCCCCTGTTCTGGAGTCCTGCACGTGAAGCAGGCAGACCCGTCATCTTAAAAACGGCAGTTTCCAGGGAAATAAGCTTTCTTTCCCTTGCATATTTAGCTAAAACCCTAGGGAATGTTCCGTACCATCTTGGATGCGGCTGCCCGGAATGCTCAAGGGATGCGGCCTCTCCGTCGGAAATGATCATTACATAAGGCTGTTTCATGATATATTCTATGTCATCCTCACACATTCCAAAGTTTACCTCACCTACTCTGTTGTTTTCCTCGATGAGCAGGTCGAAACATGCGTCGGCAGGGTCAACCCCGCGTATATTTCCTATTTCTTCAAGAGACTTGCCGGCAGTCCACTGATTTTTATCCGTTGCAACATATGCAACATATATGTCTCCCCATCTTCCTATGTGAGATGCATTTACCTCCTCTTTTATCTGAGCCCTCGTCTCCGGATCTTTAAGGCGTCCCAGCATTTTTTCCACACCACCCTCATAGGTCCAGTTAGGCAGATTGCTGTCCAAAGATGTGGCCGATGCAGTGTAAGGATACTGGTCTGCCTTGACATCCAGTCCTCTGCGCCTTGCCTGGTCGATGAGAGCAATGGTAGTGCGGGAGTGAACCTGCCATACACTCTTTCTGATTACCTTGTGATGTGAAATCTGAAGAGGTACTCCTGCACCCTCGGCGACGGCTATAGCTTCCTTAACAGCCTCTACTACACCTTCGCCCTCGTTTCTCATGTGTGTCTCATAATACGCCCCATAAGGCACCAGTTCCTTGCAGAGCTCTGTCAGTTCCTCTTCATCAGCGTAGCATCCCGGCGGATAAATCAGCCCGCTGGAAAAGCAGAAGGCGCCGTCATCCATGGCCTGGCGCAGTGATTTCTTCATATCATCCATTTCGGCATCAGTAGGTTTCCTGTCATCGAATCCCATGGCCTTAAGCCTTATAGTTCCATGACCCACGGCCGTTCCGAAATTGGTGCTGATGCCCATTTTCTCTATGGTATCAAGATACTCGCCCACGGTGTTCCAGTTAAAATCCATGTCCCTCACATAGTCTCTGAGCATCTTTTTCTTTTCAGGCTCCTCGCTCACAGGGGCCACAGAAATTCCGCATGCACCGCCTATTTCCGTGGTTACACCCTGCAAAATCCTGCTTTCAGACATAGGATAAAGAGGCAGCGCAGAATCACTGTGGCAGTGTATGTCGATAAACCCCGGGCTCAGGTATTTATCCTGTCCGTCGATTACTTCGGCACATGCTTCCTCCCTTTCTCCGAAACCTGCTGCAGATCCTACAGCAGCAATTTTTCCATCTTTTACTGCCACGCTTCCTCTGTACCAGGGTGCACCTGTTCCGTCGATAATACGCACATTTTTTATTATAAGATCATACATTTTTTATTCTCCTATCTCACAATTATCAGTCTCTTTTATGTTGTCCCATGTATCCATCCACTTGCCGCCTTTATACCTGTAAATACATATAATCATGCGGACAGCCCAGTCTATAGCCATAGGTACCCATATGCCCTCCAGACCTGCACCAAAAATCTTTATGGCCGCCACTGCCATGGAAAGACGCACTATCCACATACCTATTATGGAAATATAGAAAGGCCATCTGGTATCCCCGCCGCCTTTCAGCGCCCCGCATATGACATTGGTTACCGCCACACAAGGCTCCGCAAAAGCCTCTATACGCAGCATGGCAGCACCTACTGAGATTACGGCCGCATCTCGTATAAAGAGCCATATCATTTTAGGGGCAAATATATACATAAGCACGGCGCTGGCCACCATTGCCAGTACGCCGTAACGTATACATACCAAAGAGTATGTCTTCGCCAGCTTCTTTTCGTCCGCGCCGATGGCCTGGGCCACCAAAGTTGTTGCTGCTACACTGAAGCCGTAACACGGCATATAGCATATTGATTCGGCAGTGGTGGCCAGCTGATGAGCCGCCAGCATAACGCTTCCCATGCCTGTTGCAAGAGCAGTAATTACCATCTGTCCCGCAGATAATGTTATACGCTCAAAAGCTGTAGGAAGGCCCAGTTTAACTATTTGCCGCAGAATGCGTCCATCAGGTCTGAATGATGGTCTATCGCCCATATGAAAGCTGCTCTTCCTGTTTATCAGGTGCCACAGCGTCATCATTCCTGCAGCAAGGAAAGCTAACAGAGTTCCGATAGCCGCACCGCCAACTCCCATACCCGCACCCCATATCTTAAAGGTCCATCTGAATATTGTAACATTTCTCGTTTCGTATATAAAGAAATAGTTTCCCACTATATTAACCACGTTGCTGACAATGTTGTATATCATGGGCCTTCTCGTATCGCCGGCACCGCGGATAATGGCGCATCCCACTGCCAGCAGCACCTGAAAAGGAAACGAAAGAGCAACGATTCTCATATACTGTTCTGCCGGAGCCAGAAGGTCCTGTTCAGCACCCATCCAGCGAGGCAGATTTTGGGCCAGCACCAGCTCTCCTATGAGCATTGTCACTATGCCCAGCACCATCATTGCCAGCAGAGACTGAGTCAGAATATCCTGAGCTTCAGTCATTTTTCTCTCTCCTATCTTCCTGCCCACAAGCACCGACGCACCTACAGCCAGACCTGACATCAGCCCCTGAAGCAGCCAGATTACAGTAGTATTGACTGCTACTGCAGCGGTGGCATTGACTCCGACGCTTCCTACCATAGCCGCGTCCACGTAAATGACCACAGTCATCAGAAGCTGCTCCACTATGGTAGGCCAGGCCAGGGCCCAGACAATGCGATTGGGTGATTTAGTTTTGTCCAGTAAATCAAGTTTATTATCCATATCGTATATACTTTTCACTGTTTTCCCCACGAAAAATGCACAAAAATTGCAGTTTGATGGGGGATTTTTATGAGTTTTAGCCGATTTTTGTCGTATTCTAACCCATAAATGGTATCATTATACAAAATTCCCCCATCAAATTGGCTTTTTTAATGATTTTTTTGGGGGAAACACCTTGCATGTTAAAAACAGCCGGGCAATGGTTCTTACTGTTAATAACTGACCTATGCCCGGCTAACTTTACTTTATTGCTTAACCCATAATGAGTTCGCGCATTCTATTTAACTCCGTCGGGGTCTTGGCTGTATAGCGAACTGTAAATTCATCAAGCTTTTCTACCCCAGGATGAGCCAGAGCTCTCCGCACCTGCTGATGCGTGCACAGGCATATATCCATCACAAGTTCATCAGGAACCTCCGGTACCATAACCGGAGTGTTAAGCGCACTTACAACCCCTTTTCTGATAAGCTGGCATGCATCATCAGGATGAAGATTGAATGTGGAATTTCCTCTGCAATCCTTGACAGCAGCCGTAGTTATCTGAGGAACCTCCTCCTCTGCCATATCGCAGATAGCCTTGTCTCCGCTTATAAATATGGAAGCTACCCCCTGCTCTGCGGCATAAAGGGTGTTCATTGTAAACTCTGATGCGAGCTTCCCGTTGATTTTAATCCATTTAATACGGTCGTACTCTACAGTATGTGCAAGAGGGCTTCCATCGCTTCCTGCCGGTGCATGATAGCCTATGTATATAACACCTGCGTACTTCTGATCCAGACCGGCCATCATGGAAGCCGGATTGCATGCCCAGCCGCGCATAAGTCTGGTGCCCCGAGGAAGCATGCTGTGGATAATATTTCTGGCATTGCCATGGCCGTCACGAACCACAACATCATGTCCTGCTTCTATAACTGCTTCGCATGCAGCCGCAACCTCACGAGTCATCTGCTCACATGCTGCGTCATATCCTTCTCCGCCAGGTTCAGTCTCACACCATGCGGTCACATCTGTAACGCCTTCTATATCAGCACTTATAAAATAAATCTTCTTATCTCCCATGGACCTGCCTCCTTTTATTCACCGTATTTATCTATGAATTCCTTAAGTCCCAGTACCTTTCTTCCCCGGATTCCTTCCATAGTTTCGGCATGCCACAGCGAACTTACAATTGCCTCTTCTACGGCCTCCACTGCAGCCTCGAATACCACATCTATTTTATCATCATAAAACATTTTTGTCTCGAGAATATTTTTTTCGCTGTAGTGCTTAAGTCTGTTGCCGGTCGTAAAGGTTATGGCAATGTCTCCGCTGCCGTCTCCGCAATAGGAGCCAACTCTTCCCAGAGAAATCATAGCTCTTTTTGAAACACGCTTAAGCTGCCTCTCACTGAGAGGGATGTCTGTAGCAATCAACATGATAATTGAGCCTTCATCTTTCTCTGGGAACTGGCTGTATTTAGAGGTATCATAATGTTTGCCGCCAATAACAAGATTACCTGCAGAACCAAAATTAGACATTACAAGGGCTCCTATGGTATAATCCTCTCCATCCACGTTTACAACTCTCGATGATGACCCGATACCGCCTTTAAGTCCCAGGCATACCATTCCTGTACCGCCGCCGACTGCACCTTCCTCAAAAGTTTCATCAGCACATTTCAATGCCTCAAAAATATTTTCCTCCTTGACATGAAGTCCGCGAATATCGTTAAGTCGCCCGTCATTGCATTCGGTAATCACACAATTCACTGTACCCGTAGAAACACCTATATCTTCATTCTGCTCAAGCATATATGTTGTCTGTGCACTCCATGCAGTACCTATACTGAGTGTATTGGTCAGGATA
>JALFXR010000203.1 GCA_022787405.1 Bacillota bacterium | reverse complement strand
TTTCATATTTTCCGCAAAACGCACAAGGTCAATATTTTTATATTGTACCTCGGCGGGAAATTAAGCTTTCGCACCCGCTGTCTACGGTTAAATTTCTATTTCTCAGATTCACGAAGTGAATCGCTGGCTTTTTTACCTTGCGACGAAGTCGTAAGGACTATCGAAAAAAAGCCTAGAATTGAATGAGTGCAGGGTTAACCTTTACTCCAGGGCCCATTGTGGAAGCAACTGTTACGCTTCTGAGATACTGACCCTTTGCTGCTGCCGGCTTAGCCTTTACAACTGCTTCAAGAAGCGCATTGAAGTTATCCTGCAGCTTTTCCGGTCCGAAAGAAGCCTTTCCGATCGGAGTGTGGATGATGTTGGTCTTGTCAAGTCTGTACTCAACTTTACCTGCTTTAATCTCTGCTAATGCTTTTTCAACGTCCATTGTTACTGTACCTGACTTAGGGTTAGGCATGAGTCCCTTAGGTCCAAGAATCTTACCAAGACGGCCTACAACACCCATCATATCAGGAGTTGCAACTACTACGTCGAAATCAAACCAGTTTTCTGACTGGATCTTCTGAGCCATTTCTTCAGCTCCTACATAATCAGCACCTGCTGCCTCAGCCTCAGCTGCCTTAGGTCCCTTTGCGAAAACCAGAACCTTCTTGGATTTGCCTGTTCCGTGAGGAAGAACGATAGCGCCTCTAACCTGCTGGTCAGCGTGTCTTCCGTCAACACCAAGCTTGATGTGTACTTCGATTGTTTCATCGAACTTAGCCTTTGAAGTTTCCACTACGTGCTTCATAGCTTCCGGAACTTCGAATAAAGTTGTCTTGTCATATGATGCGACAGCTTCTCTGTACTTTTTACCTCTCTTAGGCATTTTTACCTCCTCGTGGTACTAACGGCATACTGCCTCCCACTTAAAATTAATCTTCAATAACGATTCCCATACTTCTTGCAGTTCCCTTGATCATCTCTGTAGCTGCTTCAAGGCTTGCTGCGTTCAAGTCTGGCATTTTAGTTTTTGCAATTTCTTCTGCCTGTGCTCTTGTTAAAGTAGCGACCTTCTTCTTGTTAGGTTCTCCGGATGCTGCTGTAAGACCTGCGGCTTTTTTAAGAAGAACTGCTGCCGGTGGTGTCTTGGTGACAAATGTGAATGATCTGTCTGCGTAAACTGTTATTACTACAGGGATAATCATTCCCGGCTGATCCTGTGTTCTGGCATTAAACTGCTTGCAGAAGTCCATAATGTTTACACCCTTCTGTCCAAGTGCAGGACCAACTGGAGGTGCTGGAGTTGCATTACCGGCTGCTATCTGAAGTTTAATATAGCCCTCGACTTTCTTAGCCATTTTCTATTCTCCTTTCTTCAGATTTTTTATCAGATTTTATCCACCTGTGTGAATTCAAGTTCAACAGGGGTATCTCTGCCAAACATAGAAACCTTTACCTTAAGTACCTGTTTCTCTTTATTGATCTCTTCGACTGTGCCCATGAAGCTTTCGAAAGGACCGCTTATAACGCGTACCGTCTCTCCCACTTCCACATCCAGATCAATGTATACTTTTTCTATTCCCATTCTGGCGACTTCTTCGTCGGTAAGAGGAATAGGCTCGGAGCCATGACCTACAAACCCTGTAACACCCTGAGTGTTTCTTACAAGGTACCAGGACTCGTTGGTTACAATCATCTTTATAATTACATAACCCGGAAACATCTTCCGTGTCTTAATCTTGCGTTGTCCGTCTTTAACTTCAACTCTGTCTTCTGTAGGTACAACGATGTCAAGAATCAAGTCCTGCATTCCACGGTTCTCAACCATCTTTTCGATATTCACTTTTACTTTATTTTCGTGACCGGAATAGGTATGAACCACATACCACTTGGCCTGGCCGTCGCCTCTTAAGCCTTCACCCTCTAAAGGCGAAGCACCTTTGCTTTCAAATTCAGACATACTCGTACCTTCTCTTTTAACTTTGTTTAAGTAATTTACTGCTCGGCTAGTTTAAAGTTATGTTCAATACTGACTTTAATGCTGCCAGAACGCCGGTGTCGATGAGCCAGAATCCTAATGCAAAAACTGCACAAGTTGCAATAACAACTGCAGTGTAGGAAACCATTTCCTTTTTGGTAGGCCATACTACCTTTTTCATTTCAATTTTAACGCCTTTAAAGTACTCTTTAAAACTGAATTTTTTATTTCCCTGTTCCTTTGCCATAACGCTCTCTCCTTATTTAGTTTCTTTGTGAAGAGTGTGCTTCTTGCAGAATCTGCAATACTTCTGCATTTCAATACGGTCAGGGTCGTTCTTCTTGTTTTTCATAGTGTTGTAGTTTCTCTGCTTGCACTCTGTACACGCTAACATAACTTTAACTCTCATGTGATTGTCCTCCGTTTTAACTCAAAATTCAGAGCCTCGAAACGAAGCTCTGCTACTTAATAATCATAAAGTTGCCTATTAATTATAAAACATCGCTTTTTCAATGTCAATATGAATTTTTAGCTTATTTTAATATATTTTTATTATGATGTTTACAGTTCCTCCGGATCATCCGGCCCTGGTTCTGTACCCAGCTGGGCCTGCTTCCAGTCTGCGTTGGTATCAACAATATCCACAGACACATAAACTCCTGAAGCCGAAACCATTATCTCTCCGGCTTCATTGACAATCTCGCCCGTAGCGAACCGCTTGCGTCCGTCTCTTCTGTCTATTCTGCCGCAGGCGGTCATAAGCTCACCGCTCATGATAGGCTTAAGATACTTCACTGTCATCTCAGCAGTCACAACAGGAACCTTAAGGCCTCCTGTCAAACGGTCATAGGATCGGTTGGCTCTTCCCATCACTTCATCCAGAACTGCACCCGACATGCCTCCATGCATTATCCCTTCGTGACCCTCATGCCACCTGCCGCATTTAAATACTGTAGCGACCTCTCCGCCCTCCAGCTCGTAAAATACGCATCCCAGAGATGCCGGATTTTCCGTACCGCAGGTTATGCTGTTAGTAGTGGAAATCTGCCTTCTGATAACCTTTTTCTTAATTCGTTTACTGTGCTGTGCCTTCATTACTGTCGCTGTCTTCCTCGTCTGTCATGATTTTTACTATTTTATCTACTGCACGCGCGTTTTCTTCAGGATCCTGGTTTACTATGGATGCCGAAAATCCCAGCGCATAGCACTGTCCCCATCCGTTGGTTCCCTTAATGGCCTGTTTCTGTATGTCCCAGCCCGGCATTCCATTGAGCTGCATCTTAATCAGAGATGACATCTCGTCTGTGCTCATATTTGTTTCCATGTTTCCTCTTACCGCATCCAGAATAGATGCATACGATGTGAGTATGGTGGTACTGGATACCGCCTTTTTAAGTATACCTTCCATAACCAGCTGCTGGTTTTCGTTCCTCTGCATATCTCCATTCACGAAGGAATGTCTCTCCCTGCAGAAAGCAAGGGCAGCTCTGCCGTCAAGATGATTTATACCTTTAACAAAATGATGGCCGTTAAGGCTCTGCATTCCGCTGGTGGTAAAGTCATAAGGTGAATCTACCTCAATACCTCCTATGGCATCAACAAGCTTGACCACGGTAGTATAATTCACTCTGACATAATAGTTTATATCGATGCCCATAATATCCTCTACTGCACCGATAGTTTCCTGTATTCCGTAAAGGCCCGAGTGAGTAAGCTTGTCCTGGGCTCCTTTAGCCGGAAGTGTCACATAATAATCCCTCGGAATAGATGTAAGAAGTACTTCATGTGTCACCGGATTAACGGTTGCAATCATATTCACATCTGTTCTGGATACAGTACTTATATCTCCCTCCACATCAATTCCGCTGATGTACACGTTAAAAGGCTCTTTGGTAACATTAACCGCGCTGGTCTTATCCTCAGTCTCCACAGGCACCTTTATTGTATAAAGAATCCTGGTGTCCGTTTCCAGTTCGGGATGCTCTCCCTTTAGTCCTTCATAGCTTGCAGCACTTATAAGAATGGCGTTATAGTCATCGGAATAAAGTTTTTCCAATACAGTGGTCAGACCTTCTTCATATCCGTATTCCACCGTCACCTCCTCCTGCAGCATAGCCTTGGCTTCAGAATAGTTCAGGTCATTATCCATATAGGTTCCTACAGTCTGCCCGTTTATTCCGCTTATATCCTCATAAATCGCATCTGCCTTTACTATTACATGATAATCCTCGGTAACTTCCCTTATATCTGTAATTTCATCGAGAAAATTTAGAGTATCTGCCAGATAGTATGTGCCGACACCGAATACTCCTATAAGCAGGAACGCTACCACAGTTGCCCCTATCTTTCTTCCTTTTTTACCGTGACGGCTGTACATGACAGGCACTATAAACATAGATGCAATCACAAGGACAGCCACTCCTGCCCAGAAATATTTTTCCGGCAACACATTAAGCCATGCCAGCAGGGCGATAAACGCCACGGCCAGAACGGTGTATACAATGGAAACCGTTCTGCAGAAAATATTCCCCTTCTTTTTCATCTCATCCCTGCGTTCAGCTTCCATCTGCGCCTGTATTTCTCTTCTTCTGTCGCTTCTCATTTCTAACCCCCTGGTTTTACCTATACAAATGAAATAAGGTCTTCAGCCGCTTTTCTAGGCGGGCACGCTACTTCTCCATCAGCCGGGAATCCTACAGGGATAATGGCTGCCAGTGTCTGGCCTTCAGGAATTTCCACGATTTCTCCAACCTTATTCTCATCAAAAATTCCCATGATTACTGTGCCCAGTCCTTTTTCGTGGGCAGCCAGACAGAAAGTCTGTGCTGCTATTCCGGCATCGAACATTTCCCATCTGTCTTCCTTAGGGGTGGTATAGCTTCCGTCCTTTTCGTATCCGGAGCGTTTATTTACATAGGTCAGCAGCACCAGTGCAGGGGCAGCTGCCATTGTCTTGATATTATAGGTAAAGCCCAGAGTACATTCCTCTGTGGCGATTTTTGCAATTTTTTCTCTGTCCTCAACTACTATATACCTTGCTATCTGAGTGTTCTTCCATGAAGGCGCAAAACGTGCAGTCTCCACAACTTCTGTCAGAAGTTCATGTGGAACAGGCCTGTCCTGAAATTTTCTGATGCTCCTTCTTTCCTTGATTCCCTTAACTAAATCCATTGCTGTATTTCCTTTCACGTTCATTTTGTTTTCCCAAAACAGTATGCCCTGTCAAGGCACACGGCATTTATATTTTATCATTAAACCATATGCTTGTCTATAAATTGTCAGCAAAAAAGTCCGCTCTTCATATATAACGAAGAGCGGACTTTCGCCAAATGTCAGGAATAACACCAGGTTAGCGTATTTATGTGTTTTACAGGTTCATGGATTCGATAATTCTGTCTGCCAGAGCATCCATATCTGCCATGTTGCCGCTGTTAAGAGACGATGCCATGGTTACCTGCTCGTCGAGAATTGTCATTTCTTTCATTTCCTCATCCAGGAACTTTCTCATGAGAGTGCCGGACTTGCATGCCCAGGAGCCGTTTTCTATAATAGCCACGGTTCTTTTCTGCAGGTTGAGAGCCTTCATGTCCATAAGGAAGTTGTGCATTACCGGATAAATACCCAGGTTATATGTCACAGAAGCCAGTACTATGTTGCTGTACCTGAAAGCATCTGCGATAAGATATGATACATGAGTATTGGAAACATCGTGAAGAGCAATGTTGGTCATACCTTTTTCGGCCAGCTTGGAGGCCAGCAGGCAGGCTGCAGCCTCTGTGTTTCCGTACATGGATGCATAAGCGATAAGAACGCCTTTTTCCTCAGGCTCGTAGCGGCTCCACTTGTCGTACTTGTCTATAAAATATCCGAAATCTTTACGGATTACCGGACCGTGAAGCGGGCAGATGTACTTGATGTCAAGTCCGCCTGCTTTCTTAAGGAGGGACTGAACAAAAGGTCCATACTTGCCTACGATATTGGTATAATATCTTCTGGCATCATCAAGCCAGTCACGGTCGAAGTTTACTTCGTCAGCAAAGAGTCTGCCGTCTAACGCTCCAAAAGATCCGAAAGCATCCGCTGCAAAAAGAACTCCATTTGTAGTATCAAAGGTCACCATCGCCTCCGGCCAGTGTACCATCGGAGCTTCTACGAAAGCAACGGTGTGTTTGCCGAAACAGAAGGTATCGCCCTCTTTAACCTGAATTTTGTTTTCTTCTATATTGAATCCGAACTGTCCCATTAGGAGGAAAGCCTTTTCGGTGCTTATAACCTTAACCCCCGGATAGCGGATAAGAACCTCTTCAATGGATGCCGCATGGTCCGGCTCCATGTGATTGATTACCATATAATCAAGAGGTCTTCCGTCGAGAACAGCCTCGAGGTTTTCGAGGAACTGTCTGCATGCGGACCAGTCAACAGTATCAAAAAGTACAGTCTTCTCGTCAGTTAATACATATGAGTTGTATGATACTCCCCTCGGAATGGGATGTACGTTTTCAAAGAGAGCCAGCCTGTGGTCATTGGCTCCTATCCAGTATAAATCATCTGTAACTTTTCTATAACAATACATTTTTGTACCTCTCCTTTCCTTAATCTACACTTCCACGAAACCGTCTTTGCCTTCACCACATTCAGGGCAGGTCCAGTCCTCCGGCAGAGCATCAAAGAAGGTTACAGGATAGATCTCGTTATCAGGGTCGCCCACTTCAGGGTTATATTCATATCCGCAGCCGTTGCATACATAATATTTCCATGCCGGAGCTTCTTTTACCGGAATTGCTCTTTTTACCTTTACCATAGGAGGTGCAGGTTTCTTAGGCTCTCCCGTATCCAGAGCCTTTGTCAGCAGCGGCAGAACCTCTTCCACCTTTCCTACGATTCCGTAGTCTGCGTTCTTGAATATTTTAGCGTTTGCATTGCTGTTGATGGCAACAATAGTGGATGCCTCTTTTATTCCTTTAAGGTGCTGTATTGCCCCGGAAATTCCGCAGGCTATATAAAGGTTTCCCTTGAATTTCTGTCCTGACATGCCCACATATCTGTTCAGCGGCACATATTTGAGTGTTTCCGCTACAGGTCTTGATGAGCCGATTGCCGCTCCGGCAGCCTTTGCAAGGTCCTCGATAAGTTTCATGTTTTCCTTGCTGCCTATACCCTTGCCTGCGCTGACAACTCTCTCGGCTTCAGTAATCGGGGTATCTATGTCGATGCCCACAGTAAAGTCATACCCGTCGGCTTTAAGGCATTCAACCAGCTTGTTTACTCTTTCTTCTATCGAACCATCCTTTAAAATCATTTTCTTGCGGACACCTGTTTCAGGATTCTTGGCGGTCTTTCTCGGTGCGCCGTTGTCGTTTTTAGGCATCTTTCCGATAATGTGCGATGCGATTACCACTCTCTGAATTTCGTTGGTTCCTTCGTATATAGTTGTTATCTTGGCATCTCTGTATGCTCTTTCTACATCCATGCCCTTCAGGTATCCATTGCCGCCGAAAATCTGGAGCGCATCGTTTACAACCTCGAGAGCAATGTCTGAAGCGTACTGCTTAGCCATTGCAGCTTCCATAGCGTAAGGGGCATGCTCCTGCTTGAGCTCTGCAGCGCTGTATACCAGAAGTCTCGCGCATCTCAGCTTGGTTGCCATATCAGCCAGCTTGAAAGCGACGGCCTGCTGCTGACAGATCGGCTTGCCGAACTGGATTCTTTCCTTGGAGTACTCAAGGGCATTCTCATAAGCTCCCTGTGCGATACCCAAAGCCTGCGCGGCGATACCTATTCTGCCGCCGTCCAGGGTGGACATGGCTATCTTGAAGCCTTCCCCTTCCTTGCCCAGAAGGTTTTCCTTAGGAACCTTCACGTCGTTGAAGATAAGCTCAGCTGTGGCCGACGAGCGGATACCCATCTTGTCATAATGGTCGCCGAAGGTGAAACCCTCCCAGCCTTTTTCTACGATGAAGGCACTGATGCCTCTGGTTCCGATATCAGGAGTTGTAACAGCGAAAACAACATATGTATCTGCCACTCCTCCGTTGGTTATGAAAATCTTGCCGCCATTGAGCACATAGTGATCGCCTTCAAGTACGGCTACCGTCTCTGTGCCGCCTGCGTCACTTCCCGCATTAGGCTCGGTCAGTCCGAATGCACCGATTTTTTCTCCTTTTGCCAGAGGCACCAGATACTTCTTTTTCTGTTCTTCTGTACCGAAGGCAGCGATTGGATATGCTCCCAGGGATGTATGGGCGGATAAAATTACTCCCGTGCCGCCGTCCACTCTTGACAGCTCTTCAACAGCGATTGCGTAGCTCAGTGCATCAAGGCCTGCTCCGCCATACTTCTTTTCATAAGGAATACCCATGTATCCCATCTCGCCCAGCTTCTTGATTGCTTCATGTGGAAATTCGTTTTCCTTATCCATCATAAATGCGATGGGCTTTACTTCCGTTTCAGCGAACTCCCTGATTACGGCACGCAGGGCTTCATGCTCCTGTGAAGTCGTGTATCTCATCTTTTCTACCTCCTGTTTTTAATCTTGACTAATTTAGTATACTATACCACATGTCTGCCGGTTTAATCATTTAATTGAACAAAAACTGTTCTCTCAGTCCCAAACAATTCCGCCTGCACCGTCACACAAAATCAAGCAGTCCATCTTCCCCGTTTCTTCAATGCTGGCCCTGAGGCAGCCACGTGTAAAAACTTTATCACCGATTATATATGCATTCCCGCAGCCGGAAATCACTAAAGATAAAACCAGTACGATAATAACCAAAAACATGATGCAACCCTTTTTTACTATTCTTCCGGTATTCATATCAAACCCCTCCATAATTAAACATAAAACTTGACTTTTACAAAAGCATATTATGGTACTCAGCACACGTCTATATATTTATAACTTTTTACACAACAAAAACGGGCACATCCCACAACATTTAAGCTGCAGAACCGGCCCGTTATTTTCTTAATTTTCTTATGCTTTTGTCATATCATTTATGCAAGTTCTTTTCTGAAGGTCTCGGCCAGGTCACATTTAACCTGAATACCCTTCTTTTCCAGAGTTCCCTGAAGAGCGTCCAGAGTCTCAGCTACTTTATCTTCGTAGCAGTTTTCGCCCATGTGGCCGATGCGGACTATCTTTCCGGCCAGTACATCGAAGCAGCCGGAAATCATAATATTATAATCCTTTTCCATTCCTTCGAGAATCTCCATGTCGGTTATTCCCTCAGGAACGGCTATGCATGTCACAGTGTTGGACCAGCCCTTTTCAAGGTAAAGAGGGACTCCTCCTTCTGTGAGAGCTTTTCTTGTAGCCGCAGCAATGCGTGCATGACGGTCGTAAATGGAGTCTTCCATCTCAAAATAATTTTCAAGGGCGGCTCTCAGACCGTTAATATCGCTTACCGGCATGGTGTATGGGAATACCTGCTTTTCATAGTAGTCCTTAAAGAGCAGGATGTTTGCATAAAAGGCCGCGATTGGAGTCTTGCGGTCCTCCATGGCCCTGAATGCCCTGTCGCTTACCCACAGCATGGTCAGTCCCGGAGGACATGAAAGTGCCTTCTGTGAGCCGCCGCAAAGTATATCTATCTTACTGTTGGAAAGATCCAAAGGTTCACCGAACATTCCCGCTACAGAATCTGCAACGGTCATAATTCCGTAACGGTCCAGGAGCTTGCTTATCTCCTCCACATCGTTCAGAACACCGCTTGGTGTGTCGCAGTGAACCACGGTAGCATATTTAAAGTTATTGTCTTTCTGCAGGAAAGCCTCCAGTTCTGAAAGTTCCACCGGCCTGTGATAATCCGATACGAAGGACACAGGTTCGCCTCCGTAGATTTTGACAAAATCAGCAAAGCCCTTGCCAAATACACCATTATCGATTACCAGCACTCTGTCACCGGATTCCGTTAAAGAGGCACATGCCGCCTCAAGTCCCAGAATCCCTTCTCCTCCAAGAATCAAAGCCTTGTTCTCCGTATGCATAGCCTTTGAGAGCATTTCACAGGTTTCCTTATAAAAATCGAAGAAGGCCGGATCAAGGTCGGGATTGGTACATTCAAGACTTCTTGCCATTCTTACATTTTCTCTGACCTGAGTAGGTCCTGCTGTCATAATTTTATACATTATGCTACCTCCGGATTTTTTTATTACACTTCGTTATTTTATGATTAAAGTGCCTTTACATACTTTCTTAACTGCTGTATGAAAGCCAGAACTATTATACCTGCAACTCCTACCTGGATGATATTCCCCGGGATAGAGCCGAGAGGTGCAACCCAGTTTCCGTACAGAATCACTTCTGCGAAGTAGTATCCCACAATCTTGATTACGATTGCAAGGAGAATGGAAACGATGTTGTTTACCATCGCATTGGCGAAAGGCTTCTTCTCCGCCATAAGACCTACCACATATCCCATAGCTCCAACTATTACGAATGTGAACGGCGCCCATGAGGTCCAGCCGCTGAACAGGTCAAAGAGTCCCATTCCGAAAGCTCCTGCCACGGCTCCTGTCTTACGTCCGTAAAGCATCGCTGCCACAAAAAGTGGTACATTGCCCAGATGAATAAGCCCGCCGGAGCCCATAAAAGGCAGCCTTATATTGATCAGCCAGGTTGCTACATATGTAAGTGCAATAAAGATTGCGCATATTACCAATTCGTATGTTTTATTTCTGTTGTTTGCATTTGCAGTCTGATTTGTCATATCTGTCACTATTATTCCTTTTCTTCTTTATTTGTCGACAATGTAATGATACCTCAAAAGTGACCTCTTTAAAATAGGCAATTATTTATTTTTTCATATATACAATTATGGGTTAATTTTAATTTATTAAAACTGTATACTTCAATTTTTCTTTTTCATATATATACAGATAACGCAAATGCCTGTGCACGTCCTTTTATACATTTAACCCTTAATTTGCGGGTTTGGCGAGACATTTTGAATAAAACGCGATAAACCCGGCCTCCATCACTTCGATTTCAGCCGGGTTTTGATACTCAATAATTCATATTATAATGCTTCTAACCTTCGTAATCGAAGATCACGTATGCACCCTGGAAAATTTCATCGAACTTTTCCTTGTACTCCTCGGTACTTGTAACTTCTATAAGCGCCTTTGCCCATGCAGATTCCTCGTCACCCTTATTTACAAAGAATCCTGTAGGATAATTTACATATTCACCGTCTTCTGCCAGGTATGAATGTGCATCGATTCCGGCATTTCTCATAACAGAGCTGAATGATATTGAAGCATCAGCATCCTGGAAAGAGCCTGCTGTATTAGTGGTTTCAACTTCCAGAATCTGTAGATTCTTAGGGTTTTCAGTGATATCCATGGTAGTGTAATAATCTCCGCTCTGTTCTCCAAGTTTGATAAGGCCCAGCTTCTGCATGAACAGCAGGGAACGGTGCATGTTTGCAGGGTCGTTGGAAACGATTATTGTGCCGTTTTCAGGAATATCTTCAATGGAATCATGCTTCGCAGAATAGAGTCCGAAGATGGAAGCATAAGTGAAGCCCTTTACCAGAGTAAGTTCAGCGTCATTCTGTGCGTTGAAATTTTCTATCCAAGGCAGATGATTTAGAAGCAGGCAGTCGATTTCATCAGCTTTCAGCGCCTCTGCAGGAAGGTTGTTTCCGTCAAAAACCATTACTTCTACTTCATATCCCTTGTCAGCCATCATTTCCTTTACTACCTGTACAGCTTCTTCATTAAGCGGCATGCAGCCTATGCTTACCGTAGTCTTTTCTT
>JALFXR010000195.1 GCA_022787405.1 Bacillota bacterium | reverse complement strand
TGCTGGCGGAAAAGGTTTATTCTCACTCTGCGGCCTGCAAGAGTTGCTGCCAGGTCCAGTTCACCTTTATGTGCGATGGATTCGTATAAATCCCCCGCCAGAGCTTTTCCCACTGCTTCACAGTCCTCATCTGTAAGGATGTGGTCATCTGCATCCTGAAGCTGTCCGTTGATTCTCAATTTTACCGGTACGCCGCATACCACGTGTATATCCGAGGTTCCTCTGGCGGCTGCATCAGCTACCAACCTTTCAATGTCCATGTTTTCTCCTAATCTGATCAAATCTAATCTGCTTCTGCTAGCGCTGGTGCTTGTCGCGGTCTGACGTTGTAAAAAAGCAGCCGAAACGATTATTTTTACAACATTGCGCCCATAACGGCCCTGAAAACAGTTCTGTAAAGTTATGAATGTTGTTAAATTTTTTGATTTTCAGAAATTTTACAACGGAAAATTCAAAACCGTTGTAAAACTGAAGGAAACCTGAGATTTTTACAACTTTATAACCTCGAAACAGGTTCCAAGCGCCTTGTATAAGTTACGCCCGTATAATGGTGTAAATTAAAAAAAATAAAGAGCCAAAGGGCTCACCTTTAGGTATAATTAAATCACCACAATAAAACCAATACCGGAGGTTGAACACAATGGCTCAAATCAATATTACACTAAATCAGGATGAAATTCTACAGTTATTATCAAATAATCGAGAAGATGCTTTTAAAAAACTTCTTCAGGATAGCCTTAACAGCATTCTTCAGGCAGAATCAACCGAGCAGCTGAAGGCGGATAAGTATGAACGCTCCGAAGAGCGTACTGACAGTCGCAATGGAAGCCGTGAGCGCATTCTAAAAACTCGAATCGGCAAGTTGGAACTCGTAGTTCCACGCCATAGAAATGTTCCGTTTAAAACGCTGATTTTTGATAATTACAAACGTAATGAAGCGGCACTTGTAACTACGATGGCCGAAATGGTTGTAAACGGAGTTTCCACAAGAAAAGTGTCAAAAGTTATGGAAACACTTTGCGGTACATCCTATTCAAAATCGATGGTATCCGAAGTCTGTAAGGAACTTGATCAGTCAGTCAATGAATTTCGTAATCGCAGGCTGACCAAGCCGTATCCGTTCCTTTGTGTGGATGCTACTTATCTGAAAGTTCGTGAGAACCATCGCATTGTATCAAAAGCATTCATGATAGCAATAGCAACCAATACGGACGGAAAACGGGAGATCATTGGCTTTGACGTATATGATAACGAAAGCAATGATACCTGGTTTATGTTCATGGAATCACTTAAAAAGCGTGGTTTAACAGGTTTGAAAATGATTACATCAGATGCACATCCGGGCATCATATATGCAATCAGTAAAACGTATCCTGCTGCAGCATGGCAGAGATGTCAGACACATTTTTCGAGAAACATCATAGATCGAACTCCCAAGAAGTATAAAAAGGGGCTCCAAAGTGAACTTCTCGAAATGTATAATGTCAGAAAAATAGAAGAGGCCAGAAGAATTCGTGACCGCATTATTGATGACTACAGCGATGTAGCACCTGATGCAATGGAGTGCCTGGATAATGGCTTTGAAAGTGCCATGACTGTTATGGCAATTCCTGAATCAATCCGGCGTTTTCATAGAACATCAAATCACATTGAGCGAATAAACAGAGAAATCAAACGTCGTTCTAATGTGATAGGTGTATTTCCAAATGTTGAAAGCATTGTGCGTCTAATGGGCAGCATACTTATGGATTTACATGAAACGCTATCGACGCAAAAAAGCACAGGATACTCACGAAGTGCGGTTGCTTCACTGGACTCCTGTGCTCCAAAGCTAGCGGAGATAGCATACGAACAACAAAAACTACTGGCAGCATAGCCGGTTGTAACCTAAAGGTGAATTTACACACAAAAAAGGGCTTGACCCTTGTATATCTCGAAATGTTGTAAAAATATCAACCTTCGTCGAATTTTTACAACATTCAACTTCATATCCGTAATCAGCTTTCAAGCCGCAGAAGCTTAATCTGTATGGCTGATGGTTCTGCAGACTTCCTCTACGGTAGTAATCCCTTGAGCTATGAGCCTGCAGGCGTTTTCCATCATAGGTATGAAATCTGTCCTGTTTACTATATCCATCAGCTCCTGCTTGTCCTTGCCGTGGGTGATGGCGGTTCTGATCTCATCATTAAATGTGAGGATTTCGAATACGCCTGTCCTGCCCTTATATCCTGAGTCGAAGCATATCGGGCAGCCTTTGCCATGTACGAAATGTCTTGTATCCGCACCGGCTCTGACCATTGCCTCTGTCTGAGGCTCTATTCCCGCTATGCTGCACATAGTTGCATCAGGTATGTAGGTTTCTCTGCAGTTGTTGCAGACCTTTCGAAGAAGTCTCTGGGAAATCACTCCCCTTATACCTCCGCTGATGAGGTAAGGCTCTACGCCCATATCTCTCAGTCTGTCAATAGCTGAAACGGCATCCTCTGTATGGATTGTACTGATTACCAAATGACCTGTCATCGCAGCTCTCATGGCGATTTCGGCGGTTTCACCGTCTCGGATTTCTCCGACGCAGATAATGTCCGGGTCCTGTCTTAAAATGGCTCTCAGGCCGTTTGCGAAGGTCATACCCGTCTTTTCGTTTATCTGCACCTGCGTGATTCCGTCTATGTTGTACTCAACCGGGTCCTCAAGGGTGATAAGGTTGGTGGCCTCGCTGCGGAGCTCCTTTATCATGGTGTACATGGTGGAGGATTTACCGCTTCCTGTTGGGCCTACAATGAGGATTACACCGCTGGTATGGGACATGAGTCTGTCAAGGCGGGCCGACTCTGCAGCCTGCATACCTATACCTGCTCTGTCCAGCATTCCCTCATCACGATTCAGAAGTCTTATTACAATTTTTTCGCCGTAAATCGTCGGCAGCGTGGACATACGCAGGTCCACATCCTTTCCCTTCAGCCGAACTTCACTTCGTCCGTCCTGCGGAATTCTCCTTTCGGAAATGTCCATATTACCCATTACCTTCAGCCTGGAAATTACCGAGTCCTGAAGGTCTGACGGGATGTCGAGTATCTTATGCAGTCTGCCGTCAATTCTCATTCGAATAGCCATGTCATGTGAGGACGGCTCGAAGTGTATGTCACTGGCGTTTTCTGTAACTGCACGCTCGATGATGGAGTTGACCAGTCTGATGGTCGGCGCTGCATCTTCGGTGGGGGTATCCTGCCTCTCTACAGTTTCGCCTTCTGTAGGCTTGAAACCTGCCTCCTGCCTCATCTGGGCCATAGCTCTGGCTGCACCTTCGTTTCCGTAAAGTGCGCTTATAGCTCTGTCCACTGCGTTTTCTGTGGAAATCATCGGCACCACTTTCTTTTTAGTAGCAGCCCTTACTTCCTCGATGGCCATAAAGTTGAGAGGGTCCTTCATGGCAAGGTACAAAGTATCTTTTACCACTTTAACCGGAACTACGCCGTATTTCTTCGCAATTGTCTTAGGAAGCTGTTCGACCATTTCAGGTTCGATTACCATCTTGGTAAGATCGATAAAATCTATACCCAGCTGCATACAAAGGGCATCTATAAGGTCAGTCTCTGTGATATAGCCTTCATCGATGAGCACCTTGCCCAGCCTGTCTTTTCGTTCTTTTTGTATTTTCAGTGCTTCCTCAAGGTCTGATTCTGTAATCATACCCGCTGCCAGAAGCAGGTCTCCCAGTCTCTTATATTTCATGTATATCCTCATTAAGGTCACAAACAACCTAGTGTATATTTTCTGCTAATTTTAACAATTTATTATAAACCTTTTTATCTTATTTTTCAACAATATAAACGGAATTTAAGGATTATTTTCCTGTTTTTTCATTTTTCTTGCATATTCGCCACAATCGGGGTATACTTATCTATATTATTTGTGGTCACATTTTTAAGGCGAAAATTCAGTAAAAAGTTGCAATTATGAACAAAAATAAAAGATTTTTTAAACTTAATAGATTGGAAAGAGCTGTCCGACCCGGCCGGAAGCCAGACAGTCGGGGATTCACCTTAGGTGAACTTCTGGTTGTCGTGGCAATACTGGGTATAATTGTGGCAGTCAGTGTGCCGATTTTTAATTCCCGCCGCGACGAATCCAAGGAATCTGTATGTCTGGGTAACCGCACCGCCTTCAAACAGGCACTGACAATTCAGATGATGGTTCGACACTACAATTATACCGAACTGGTGGAGTCAGGCTATTTTGAAAGCCATAAAGGAGAGTATAAATGTCCTTCCGGCGGCGACTATTCTCTGAAGTTCACTTCTGATGGGAATCTGCTTGTCGATTGTTCTGTTCACGGAACTGCATCTTTCGATGTATTGATGATGGACGTGGTGAAAGAAGTGGTGAATTGGAATGATACCGATGTGGTCGACAGCGGAGCAGTCAACGGTACATATGCGACTCAGGTCAATAAAGCATTTAGTGATTCAGGCATACACATTGAAAACGACTATGATATCAAGATTTGGGCTTCTTACATCTACAAAGATAAGGCTCCTGTGGCTAAACAGGGCAAACTTCTTATCATGTGGTCTACGTTATCACCATACAGAAACGGAACTGACGGCGACACATGGACTCGACTTCCTGTTATATGTTATGACGAATCTACAGGCGAATATACTGTGGGCATGTCAACGGTCAGCCGTGGTAATTACAACGGAGAAAGTTATCCCGTTATAGGCAGAGGCGCAAACGAAAGCGGATTTAATCCTCCGGTGAAAGCTACATTTAAAACCTATGATGAAGCTGTCAGAGCATATACCGGACTGAAACCTTCAACTCAGGATAATATAATCATAGGAGGGAAGACTCCTACTTTGGATGAATACAGAGAATACTGTAAGACACATGATTATTATTAGATTCATTATGAATTATAAAACCCCGGAGGGCTGAGCTTTGAATCAGTCTCCCGGGGTTATTTGGTCTGTTCTGTCATATTCAGTTGTTAACAGGAGTTACGGTAAATTCCTGCTCCATGACCACATTACCGTCTTTTTTTACAGTCACCGTAACATTAAAGTATTTTTCCGACTCGTTATAATTAATCGATATCTCCGGTTCAACATCATTTGTCAGCGTTTTTTCGGAAACCATAGGCTGGCTGATGGTACTGCCGCCGGAACTGCCCTGTACGGTTTCCATAACGATGTTCTTTTTGCCGCCGCTTTCCAGTGTTTTAATGCGTACACGATACCCTTTTATACCGCTCTCGAAGGTTA
>JALFXR010000189.1 GCA_022787405.1 Bacillota bacterium | reverse complement strand
TTTCGGCAAAATCCACCTGACATCTGCCGTCAAATATAGCCACCGGAACCTTGTCCCTGAACCCATATATCTGGGGCAGGGCATCCTTTTCGATGTCATAGACTATTACCTTTTTCTCTTTATAGTCGATAATCCAGTATTCTCTTACACCTGCTTCCGTATACTTGGAAAGCTTCAATGTCATATCCTTCCGCCGGGTTGAGGGTGATAATATCTCTGCCACGAAGTCCGGGGCTCCTTCAATTCTCTTTTCCGTCAGCTTGCTTATGTCGCAAAGAACGAGAATATCAGGTTGTACCATGGTCTTTCCGTCCTTCAGCAGATGCACATCCACAGGTGCGGTAAAAGTAATGCATTTGCCTTTGTTTTTTCGTATAAAATCATTTAAAACGCTCCAAACAGATCCCGACACAACCTGATGAGGTGTAAAAGATGCTGTCATGTAGTAGAGTCTTCCGTCTATCAGTTCAAATCTCATATCATCGGGCAGCTGGCAGTAGTCATCTATGGTATACTCTCCCTGTTTCTTGCCGTTGTATTCAAACATAGTTTCAGCAACTTTGCTGCCTCCGCCTCCGATGCAGCCTCCAAATCCGTCGCTGAGAACAGACTCCAGGGCAAGTATGGTTTCATACCTGGGCTGTCTGGTTATCCCTGAAAAAATCTTCTGAATTGTGCTAAGGGGAACGCCGGAAAGCTCCGCCAGCTTTTCGTTGGAGTATCCACGCTCTGCTTTCTTCTTTTTCATTTCCTCAATGGTCATTGCGGGTGCACCGCCTTTCCTTTTTTATGCCATAATTATACCGTAATAATTCCATTTTGTCAATAAAAAACACCGGAGCAAGTAGCTCACCCCGGTGCAATATTGCAAGATAAAGTTTATTAAATCAGCATTACCAGCGTTCCCGCCACAATGAGGGCCAGTCCTCCTGCGGCTTTCTTCGAAAGGTGTTCGTGGAAAACTATGTACGAGAAGGCGATGGTGACCAGAATGCTCAGCTTGTCAATCGGCACAACCACGCTGGCAAGGCCGTCGTGAAGAGCCTTATAATAGCAAAGCCATGACGCTCCCGTTGCCAGTCCCGAAAGACAGATGAATCCCAGTTCATTCTTCGGAACTTTATGTATTTCGCCTTGTTTACCGGTGGCAAAAACCATTACCCAGGCCATAATCAGTACCACTACAGTACGAATTGCAGTCCCCAGGTTGGATTCAACTCCGGAAATACCCACCTTGCCTAAAATCGCAGTTAAGCTGGCAAATACCGCCGAACCCACCGCATAAAACAGCCAGCCCTTGCCCTTGGTCTCCTGAGGCTTGGTATCTTTTTTCTCAATCATCATGAAGGTTCCTATAGCTATGAGTACCACAGCTATGGCCTTGGTCAGGCTGATCTCCTCATGAAGGAAAATAAAGGCCAGTAGTATTGTCAGAACCGTGCTGGACTTGTCGATAGGCACCACCTTGTTTATATCGCCTATCTGCAATGCCTTAAAATAGCAGAGCCACGATGCTCCTGTGGCAAGCCCGGAAAGTATGAGAAAAATCAGTGTTTTTCCTTCAATAGAACCTATCTGTCCCTGTGAACCTGCCACGAAAACCATGAGCCATGAAAAAGCCAGTACCACAATAGTACGGATGGCTGTGGCGACAGTGGAATCTGTCTGACGGATACCGCATTTTGCTAATATTGATGTGAGACCTGCAAAAATTGCCGATCCGAATGCATATACTATCCACATAAAATTAGTCCTCCAGACCTATTACTTCCTTTATCAGCACAGGTCGCTGACATGGCTCGTCTGTAATTACAAAAGCTTTTCTTGCCTCCGCCATTGCTGCATCTACCTTTGCTCTGTCGTTTCCGTAAAAAACAGCCAGGGTCTCTCCTGCGGCCACCTTATCGCCTACCTTTTTATGCAGATATACACCTGCCGCAAGGTCGATTTCCGACTCCTTGGTGGCCCTGCCTGCACCTGTGTGCTGAGATGCAAGTCCGATGGTTCGTGCTGCTATTTCAGCCACAAATCCATCTTTTTCAGCCTTAAGTTGGTCTTTAACAGACGCCTGAGGGAACAGTCTGTAATCCTCTGTAACATCAGGATTGCCGCCCTGAGCCTCTATAAATCTGCGCAGCTGCTTAAGGCCGCTTCCGTCTGCCAGAGCCCTTTTAGTCATAGCATAGCCTTCTTCCGGGCTTGATGCTTTGCCGCCCAGAAATACCATGATTCCGCTGAGCTTTTCGGCAAGCTCGGTTATATCTTCAGGACCCTTTCCCTTAAGAGTCTCGATGGCCTCAATTACTTCAAGGCTGTTTCCTACTGCCCTGCCAAGAGGCTGGCTCATATCAGTTATAGCAGCCACAGTCTTTCTGCCTGCGTCTGTTCCGATGTCCACCATCAGATTTGCCAGGGTCACTGCGTCGTCCAGATTTTCCATGAAGGCACCGTCGCCGCACTTTACGTCAAGAACGATGGCATCGCTTCCTGCCGCCAGCTTTTTGCTCATTATGCTTGAGGCAATGAGGCCAAAGTTATCTACCGTTGAAGTTACATCACGAAGTGCATAGAGTTTTTTGTCTGCAGGCGTAATGTGGGCAGTCTGACCGATTACGGCCATCCCCACTTCGTTTACCTGGTTAAGGAATTCCTCAGGAGCGAGAGCTGTCCTGAAGCCCGGAATGGACTCCATCTTATCTACGGTGCCCCCGGTAAATCCCAAACCTCTGCCGCTCATCTTGGCGATTGGAACTCCGCACGCCGATGCCAGGGGAGCTACGATAAGCGTTGTCTTGTCTCCTACACCACCGGTGGAATGCTTATCAACCTTGATGCCCTTAATAGGTGAAAGGTCTATGGTGTCTCCCGAATAGCGCATGGCGTTGGTCAGGTTGAAGGTTTCCTCTCTGTCAAGGCCTCTGAAAAAAATGGCCATTAGGAGAGCAGAGACCTGGTAGTCAGGAATATCTCCTGCCACATACCCGGTTATGAGCCAGTCTATCTCATCCTTGGAAAGCTTTCCGCCTTCACGTTTTTTGAATATTATATCGTTCATGTTGAATGTCATTTTTATTTCCTCACTTCATTAAGAAAGCTTTCTCCGATTGCAGGTTTCTGCACATCCAGAAAATCGGCCACTGTGGCTCCCACATCAGCAAAGGTTTTTCTTATGCCAAGATTTACTCCCTGCTTCAGATTTTTTCCGTATACCAGCAGCGGCACATACTCTCTTGTGTGGTCCGTGCCCTGTGCAGTCGGGTCGTTGCCGTGGTCGGCACAAATAATCAGAATATCTTCATCACTCATAGCTTCCATCAGTTCCGGCAGCCTTGCATCGAATTCCTCAATGCACTTGCCGTAGCCTTCAGGGTCACGGCGGTGGCCGTATTTAGAGTCGAAGTCCACCAGATTGGTGAAGATGAAGCCCTCAAAATCCATCTTCATAGCCTCAAGGGTTTTATCCACACCGTCCATATTGCTTACAGTGTGAACGCTTTCCATGATACCTTTTTCATTGAAAATATCGCCGATTTTGCCTACACCGTACATCATTTTGCCGCCTCTTGAAACCATGTCAAGAACAGTATCGGCAGGTGGTGTCACTGCATAGTCTCTCCTGTCTGAGGTTCGTTCACGCTTTCCGTCCCTAATGACATAAGGTCTTGCGATTACTCTGCCGCAGGCCCAGTCTCCAACCAAGAGGCGACGGGCAGTTTTGCAGATTTCATAGAGTCTTTCCAGTGGAATCACATCAGTGTTTGCAGCAATCTGAAAAACGCTGTCCGCAGATGTGTATACGATAGGCTTTCCCGTAGCCTCGTGCTCAGGTCCCAGCTCTTCAATGATGGCTGTTCCCGATGCAGGATAGTTGCCCAGGCATCCTATGCCGATTTCTTTTTCGAATGCCTCCATGAATTCCTTAGGAAAACCATCAGGATACGTTTTAAAAGGTACATCCGTTTTCAGTCCGGCGATTTCCCAGTGTCCGGTAGTTGTGTCCTTACCTGCGGAAACTTCAGCCATCTTGCCGAAGCATCCCTCCGGCTCCGAAACTGCCATGGTACCTCCGCAGACTCCTTCAATATTCCCCATACCAAGCTTACGAAGGTTAGGGATATTAAGGCTTGCGTATTTCTCTTTTATATGTCCCAATGTATCTGCACCTGCATCGCCGTACTGTGCAGCATCCGGAAGTGCTCCCACACCGAGACTGTCTGTTATAATCAGGATTGCTTTTTTCATCATGTTGCCTCCTTATGTTTTTTCAAAGTATCTCCACCGGCCTGCCTTCTAGGTAGTCCAGAGATACAAGCTTATATTCAACGCCGTTGTATACGCCCTGCATTCCGTTTTTAAAGGCATCTTTGCCGTGGAGATGGCCGTATACACAGGTCTTTACTCCGTACTGAGTCAGCAGATCGGTAAATGCCGATTTCTGCTGTTTATCGTTTGTCGGCGGAAAATGCAGCACTCCGATAATGGTGTCCGCTCCGGCTTTTTTGGCATCTTCAAGGGACATCTTCAGTCTGGCTGCCTCTCTGTCGTAAATCTTCCTGTCGTGTTCGCTGAATCCATCGGTTCCGGGACATATCCAGCCTCTGGTTCCGCAGACTGCCACCCTTCCGTTCTGTCCGTCTGCCTCGATTATAGTGCAGCTGTTCTGGACGAATTTCATGTTGCCGTCTTCATAAATGGTATTAAGACGCCCGATGGCTTTCCACCAGAGATCGTGATTTCCTTTGAACAAAAGCTTTCTGCCCGGCAATGCATGAATCCAGTCAAGATCGGCCATAGCCTCTTCAAGCTTCAGTCCCCAGGAAATATCGCCGCAGATTATCACCGTGTCTTCAGGGCAGATAAGCCTGTTCCATTCCTTATATAATTTTTCAGTATGACCCACCCACTGGCCTCCGAAAATGTCCATGGGTTTTTCGACCATGTCTCCGAAGGAAAGGTGTAAATCGCCTATTGCAAATATTTTCATCAGTTCTCCTGTTTATCAGATTCGGGCAGCCTCATCTCCGGCAGCTCCAGCACCGTTCCTGCGTCCTTGCTGTCGAGGGCTTCTACACTGCGAAGCTTCCTCATGATGGCGTTGGTTCTGGTGCCTATGAGCTTATCCAGCTCGTCGTCTGCCTGTTTTATTCTCTTTCTGGTGGCCTCAAGCACATTGCCGAAGTTGTTGAACTCTGTCTTCACTGCACCCAGTACTTCCCATACCTCACTGGAATGTTTCTGAATTGCCAGAGTTCTGAAGCCCATCTGCAGGCTGTTGAGAAGTGCAGCCATGGTAGTCGGACCTGCAATGTTAATCTTATAGTCTTTCTGAAGTGTCTCTATAAGGCCGTGCCTTACAACCTCCGCATAAAGTCCCTCAAAGGGCAGGAACATTATGGCAAAATCCGTGGTGTATGGCGGCTCCACATATTTGGTTCTTATATCCTTTGCTTCTGATTTTATTATTTTCTCCAGGTTTTTATATGCCCCATCTATGAGGGCCTTGTCTCCTGTGTCGTAGGCATCTACAAGCTTGGCATAAGCATCTCCCGGGAATTTGGCGTCAATAGGCAGCCATACCACACCGTCCTCGTCTCCGGGCAGCTTGACAGCAAACTCAACTCTCTCCGTAGCTCCCGGTCTGGTCTTCACATCTGTTTCATACTGTTCCGGTGAAAGAATCTGTTCCAGAATTGCTCCTAGCTGTACCTCTCCCAGAATACCTCTGGTCTTTACGTTTGAAAGCACTTTCTTAAGATCTCCCACTCCTGCGGCAAGATTCTGCATTTCTCCCAGGCCCTTGTAGACCTGTTCCAGTCTCTCGCTCACCAGCTTGAAGGACTGGCTGATGCGATCCTCAAGAGTCTTCTGCAGCTTTTCGTCTACTGTTTCCCGCATTTTTTCCAGCTGTCTGTTGTTGTCCTCTGTAAGGTCTCCGATTTTCTTTTCCATAGATGTTCGGATGTTTTCCAGCTTCTGCTCGTTTTCTACGGCCATATGGCTGAATCTGGTGTTCAGGTCTGCAAGGCGCTTATCGAGGTTTTCGGCGCTGTCCCGCTGGTTCTGTGAAATCATGTCTCCGAATACCTTAAAGGAGCCCTGGAGAGTCTGTACCGTGTTCTGGTTTTCGCTGCGGATATCCTCCACCTGTCTGGTAAGGTTCTGGTAAGCATTTACCATGCTGCTGACCTCCCGGTTCAGTCCTCTGTTTACCATTATGACTATTATCAGCCCGATAGCCATAACTGCTGTGATGGATACAAGTATGTATAATAAGGTTAATTCCGTCATTTTTTCTTCTCCTCGTATATCCATGTATATCCCTTTTAGAATGGGTAATATAGTATTATACCACATGATGGACATAAAAAACAATGGGTGCTTAGAATCTGATTTTTGCCATTGGCACCAGCAGACTGTCTATAATCATCCCGATTTCTGTTCTGCAAAATTCCCCATCGGGTCCGTCCACGGTCACAATTAAATTCAGCGGCTGATAAATTCCGTTTAAGAAGTACAGCCTCATACGCTTCCTGTCCATTTCTTCATAGACCGGATCTGCCATCATGCCCTTGTGTTCCCAATATATTATACTGCCGTCAGCTAATATTATCGTGAAATCCGGGTATATCACTTTGATATTTCCGTTTTCGTCGTATATTTCAAGCCTTTTCTCGTAATAAAACTCAATTCCTGCTGCATATAGAAGTTCTGCTATCAAGGCTTCGTTTTTTGAGCGTGTCAGCAATCCAAAGCTGGTTGTATGCTTGAGTTCTTCACGCCGGCTCGGTTTTTCTGACTGGCTTACGGCATGCAGTCTGCTTATGTGCGCCCAAAGCCCCTCCTCTATTGTCTCCGGTTTCAGTTCAGTTGGCAGGTCATTCAGAATTCTTCTTATGTCGTATGCCTCGAATTCCTTTATCAAATTTACCAGAAGTTTTATATTTTTAGATATTCTTGCCGCCGCAAACTCACCCAATCCCTTCGCCTGCAGCCGATACACCCGTGCCATTTCATTCGGATTGTTTTTGCGGATATACTTTCTGCGGCTGCAATTCTTATCTTTTATATAATACTTTTTTTGACCTGTCTTTCTTATTAAGCAAGAAAGCTCGCCGCTATCCTTTATCCTCTGCAGCTTATTAAATTGGCGGAGTAAATGTTTCTGGAAATTAAGTTCTTTTTTGGCTAAATCAATAAAGGTCATATTGTTATCACCTCTTTTTATCTTTGTTGGGAAATTATATCATATCAGGATGAATTTATTAATGTAGTTTACATTTATTTCTTTGAATTATTTTACATTCTCGTTTCTCTGAAGGAACCATACCAATGTTTTATACATTTTTGTCTAATCAATCGCTGCAACCCTCTAAAATAAAATCAAAAAAGACACTTCAAAATCGTCAAGACCCCGTAATACCCTAAAATCAATTAAAAACCACGGATTTTCTATTCAAATACCGTGGTTTTTTGCATATAATATTCTTTATTTTTTCTATGGTGTCTCACGGCATCTTTAATTTCAACATTTGCGAGCTTCGTGAGACATTTTTGCATAAAAGTCATATCCGGAGGCGAAACTTTCCCTATGTTAACCACAGTTGACCAAATTAAAGAAGTCAGCAGTTTATAATTTCACCTATGTTGGTCAGGTACAGGCATGCTTCTTTCACATGCTTGCCTGTGGCTTCCTCCAGAGCCTTTCTGTAAATATCCATCTGGAGCGCATATCGTGACGCAATTTCATCTTTGCGACGGAGAAACTCTGCCTCACTTCTGACATTGGTGGTTTTGTAGTCAACCAGCACCAGTCCGTCACTCTCTTCGAAAAAGCAGTCGATAATTCCCTGAACCAGCGCCTGACTTCCATCCACTTCATACACCAGATTAAAAGGCTTTTCACGACATACATGAGGGCTGGCTGCAATTCGCTTTCCCAGAGAAGACCCGGCAAAGTCCGCCAGCTTAGCAACATCCACGCAGGATGCTTCCTCGGAAGTGATGAATTCGTCTTCTGTCATTTTTGCCAGAAGCTTTTCAATATATGAAACACCGCCTGCCTCCGATACCGGTGCAGCTGCCGCAGCAAAATTCATCTTTTCCAGCACCTTATGAGTTATGGTTCCTATCTGGGAGGCAGTAAACCCGCTGCTGATTTTGAAGCTTTCAGGCTCTGCAAGCTCCACAGGGCTGAGACTTGACCTTGCAGCCGTCAGTTCACTTACAGAGTATTTTGATTTTACAGAAAGATCACTTTCATAAGGATACGTGAAAGTAAGTCTTGCGACTATTTCATCGCTAACAGGCCCCGGCTCCTGATCAAGAAGCTTGATTGCTCTGGCAGCAGCACGTTTCCTGCCACGGGACAGACCTGTAAGGTCCGCATTGAAGACCTCCTCCCAACGGCTCCGCTTGCCGCAAATGGTTCGACCTATCATTGTGAAATAGCTGAAATCCTTAGGAATATCATCCATCACTCCGGCGATATCCTCAGAAGGGTCATCGGAAATGCCCAGAATATACAGAATGTCCCTGGCACGGGTCATTGCCACATAGAGCACACGTTTTTCTTCTTCCACCTCTTCCCTGTGAAAACGAAGCCTGATGGCATTTTGGAGAATGGTGCTCTTAAACCAGCTTTGCTTATAATTTACAAGTGGAAGACCGATACCGAAATCCTTATGGATGGCGGCACCCTTCCCTACGGCGGTATAATTAAGCTTACGGCAGAAACCACAAAGCAGGACCATAGGGAATTCAAGGCCTTTGGACTTGTGAATTGTCATAATTCTTATGGTGTCCTCGTCTTCCCCTGCCATCTTGACCTGCCCCATAGGAACCTTTTTTCCCTTGACAGCATCAATATAACCCATGAACCCATATAATGACCCGTCCTGAGTTTTGCGATATCCGGCAGCCTTGTCCACCAGGGCTCTCAGATTGGCCTGTCTCTGGCCGCCCGCCGGCATGGCTCCCATGGCGATATAAAATCCCGTAGAAAGCATCAGTTCCCATACAAGGTCCTCCAGCGGCAGAACTCTGCTCTGCTGCTGCCATACATCTATCTTTTTCATGGTGTCTTTAGCCTTCTCACGCAGTACAGGGTCTGCGCCATCCTCAGAATATGCAAGAAGAGCACTGTAGTATGAGCCTTCTTTATATTCACGTCTTATCTGCGCCAGCTGGCTCACGGAGTATCCCAGAATTTCCGAGCGCATAACGGTGAGCAGCGGAACATCCTGCTTGCGGTTGTCGATAATTGCAAGGAGCGCCATGAAAGTATTTATCTCAATTGTATCGAAATATCCATCGTTGTCGTCTACGAAGGCAGGCAGATTGTTTTCAGTGAGAATGCGGTAAAACATGTCACCGTAATTTTTAACGCCTCGCATCAGGATTACTATATCGCCTTTGGTCAGAGGTCTTTCTCTGCCCTGCTTGCTGTCAAAAAACGGCTTTCCCAGACTGTCACGTATAATTTTGACAGCGGCAAGGGCCTCTTTCTCCGCCTTCATAAGAAGCTTAAGTTCGTCGTCAGGTTCATCATCCTCATCCCATGGTGTCTGCGCCAGATAAAGCTTCGGCTCAGAACATGAACACTCAGCGAAAGGATCTCCCGGATAAAGTGCCGCATTTTCGTCGTAACCCGCCATAGTGTCCGCAAAGACCTCGTTGATAAAATCAATTACCGGCTTTTTGCTTCGGAAATTGCGGTTCAGATCTATTTTTTCAGAAAGGGAATTTTCTCCGTCACGCTCCATAGCTTCCGCATAGGCTTTGTATCTGCCCTGGAAAATCTCCGGCTCCGCAAGCCTGAATTTATATATGCTCTGCTTCACGTCACCAACCATGAAAAGGTTGTTTTCACGCCGGATAGTGTCTATGAGAGCTTCCTGCAGCACATTGCTGTCCTGGTATTCATCAATGAAAATGTGTTCGAATTTATTGCGGAAAAATCCTGCGGCTTCCTCGTCCTTGAGAATTTCGTAGGCGCGGTGTTCTATGTCACTGAAATCCACCAGACCTTTTTCTCTTTTAAGCCCGTCATATAAGAGGCTGAAATCCTTTACCAGCTCGGAGAAATAAGCTACATCAGGTGCAGTCGCCTTCACTTCGAGCCAGAGGTTTTCGGATGTGTCATAGAAGCAGTTTTTCTTTGCTGCCGAGACAACGTCCTTAAGAACGTTCCTGTTCTTCTCCATGAAGTCCTTTATCTCATGGAGAGCAGCACTTTCACCGCCGTTGTTTTCGGGGGCAAAATATTTTTTGCTCATGACCGGCAATCTGAACGACTCGAGAGCCGACCTGATTTTATCAAAGTCTCCTGCCTCAGCAGTTTCCATCAGAGTCTGAGCTGCCGCCATATCCTGAAGGGCCAGGTTTTCCGCCCCGCCAAGCCCCTCTGCACGGGTCTTTTCCAAGTTTTCCTCCAGCCTTGAAAGTGCGTGCTGAAGGCCTTCTATAAAGTCTGATACCACGTATTTTACCGCATGGCTGTCCATGAACTCATCAAGGCTGCTGTCCATGGCGGCCACGGCCTCGTCCAGCCACTGAAAAGGCTCCGGCAGACTCTGAATGGTGTCGTAGGATTTTTCTATCATATCACGAAGCCGGTTGTCATTTCTGTCACTGCTGAACTTGTTCAGAAAGTCAAAGAATTCAGGCTCAGCGGCCTCATACCGCTGCTCCAGAAGCGCGTCCATGGCCTGTCCCTTAAGGATAGTCTGCTGGCTTCCGTCGCATATTTTAAAGTTGGGCTCAATATCCGTCAGATAAAAATATCTGTGAATCACGTCAAGTGCAAAAGCATGGAATGTGCTTATGCTGGCCGCCGGCAAAAGATCTGCCTGCTTTTTGAGAAAGACAAGGTCGCGTCTGTCCTCGTCGCTCATGTGGCCTCCTGCCGCCTCGGTTCTTTCACTTATATCTTTTATGGCCCTGCTGATGGCCTTTTCTATTTTTTCCTTCATTTCAGCTGCCGCCGCATTGGTGAAGGTCACTATGAACATGCGGTCTATGGGGCATCTGTTTTCCAGAATGAGGCGCTTTATGCGTTCTACCAGAACGGCGGTCTTACCTGAGCCTGCTGCTGCTGCCACCAGAATATTCTTGTTTCTCAGTTCTATCGCTTTTTGCTGCTGTGCAGTCCAGTTCATACTTTTCTCCATTCCTGTGGGTTTTTATCAGTAAAATCCGTACATTCCTATAAGCCGGTCCTTGAGACCTGAGTTGCGGCTGCGGCTCTGATTGTTGGCAGCCATCTTTTCAAGGTAGGCAGGGTTTCCCACGATTACAACCTGATTCTTTCCACGTGTAACTGCGGTATATATCAGACTGCGGGTAGCCAGAACAGTTGGAAACCAGGTCATTGGAATTATCACTGTCGGGAATTCACTTCCCTGACTCTTGTGAACGGTAACAGCATAAGCGAGTTCTATCTCGTCCAGCTGCACATAGCTGTACTCCACCCACCGCTCCTCATCATAAACCACGGTAACCGTGCGCATTTCAGTATCCACACCCGTCACCCTTCCTATTTCTCCATTGAATACTCCCTTGCCTGTATCGCCGTCTGTCCTGCTGTCAAACTGACCGGGAGTATGACGGCTTACCCGGTATTCCAGACGGTAATCGTTTTTAATCTGCATAACTCTGTCGCCCACCCGGAATATTCTGCTTCCGAATTCCAGCTCTGCCTTATCCTCTGTCGGAGGATTAAGTACCTGCTGAAGTCTTGAGTTCATATTTGCATTTCCGAGTATCCCCTTTTTAGTAGGTGTAAGTATCTGAAAGGTTCCGTCAGGCAGCTTAGTGACCATTTCTGCTATTTTATCCAGAATGTCCTGCTGCTTATCAGCACGCATCAGCAGGAAATCATCGCCGTATACGGGAGCCTCTCCCCTGTTTATTCGGTGAGCATTGACTACAATCCGGCTTTCGGCACTCTGTCTGTGTATCTCGGTGAGGCGTGTTATATAGAAATAATCGCTGTCGATAAGGTCTGCCAGAACGTTGCCTGCACCTACGGAAGGGAGCTGGTCCGCATCTCCCACCAGTATAAGTCTGGTGCCCGGTTTTATGGCATTGCACAGTGCCTCTGTCAGCATAAGGTCCAGCATGGAGGCCTCGTCGATAATTATGGCGTTATAGTCAAGAGGGTTTTCGGAATTCCGGCCGAAACTCATGTATCCCGTCTCTTCGTTATAAAAATACTCCAGCAATCTGTGAACTGTACATGCCGGATGGCCGCTGGTTTCCATTATTCTCTTAGCTGCCCGGCCTGTAGGTGCGGCCACGGCCACTTTCTGACCGCTCTGCTCCAGTATGGAAATCAGCGAGTTGATGATGGTGGTTTTGCCTGTGCCGGGACCGCCGGTAATTATGGATACACCGCTTATAAGAGAATTCATAACCGCATCGGTCTGCTGCTTTGAAAGCTCTATCCCCCGGTCTGCTCCCGCCTTTTTTATGAGGGCAAGGGGATTGCCTGCCACAGGTGCCAGCCCTCCTGCCGGATCCATGAGTGCTGCCAGCTTGCCGGCCACTGTGCATTCAGCTCTGTAAAAGCCGTAAAAATACAGAACCTGCCTGCCAGCCAGGTTGGTCAGCTGCACATCCCCCGAAAAGGACATGTCCTCGATTACGTCACGCACCAGGCTCGTATCTGCATCGAGAAATTCAGCTGCTTTAACGCAGAACTCATCCAGCGGCGCGAAAGTATGGCCTTCCGACGCATAGGAGCGAAGGCCATAAGCCACCGCGGCCTCCAGCCGCAGGTGGCTGTCCGGGCTGACGCCCAGCTTTCGCGCCACGCTGTCGGCACGGTCAAAACCAAGACGTGGAAACTCCTCCAGAAGCCAGTAGGGGTTATCCTCCGTAAGACCGATGGCAGCATCCCCCACCAGATCAAAAATCTTTATAATATAATAATTTGAAAATCCTAAATTGCGCAAAAACCAGGTCACCTCCGGGGTGACCTGGCTTATCTTCGTAACATTGTTTAACGTACCCACTTTACTCCTCTGGTCATTGCAGCAAGCTTATTTCTCTTATAAAGCTTGGCCAGCTTGAGAAGCTCACTGCGAGTGTTAAGATTAGGCTTGATGTGAATTTTTTCTACAAGCATTCCAAGCATCTTGTCCGTCTCACCGGCTTCACAGATGCCCGCCTCGATGAGGTCGTTGCCGTCGATGGCCAGATCCTCAGGGAAGATAGGTTCGTGGAGTGCATGTATTTCTTCAAGGAGATACATCTTGCTTTTGATTTTAGTCTCCGAATCGTAATCAAAAACAATTCTCTGGGCTTTTTCAAGGTTTGCCAGATAATTATACCTGTCCATTCCTCTCTCGTAGATGAACTTCTTGAGCATTTCCTTGGTTGAAGTGAAGTAGAGCTTCGGCATGTCGTGGACAGCGTCAATGAGGTGCTGGCGTGTTTTGCTGTCGAAGTTGAACTTCTCAATGGACGGAAGAGCTCTTTTTTTATCCATGGTTATGTAAAAAAGCCCCAGTCTTCTTTCAGGTACCTGCTTGGACCTGTCTATATTCTGAGATAGCACAACCAGATCGTTCTTTTCGCGTCTGGTCAGGTTCTTTACTACGTCATCGCCGAGAATAAGGTTGATTATTCCTGTGTCCATAATGAGTCCCAGCCCCTTGCCTGCATGGGCAGCGCTGAGGGTATTGACAAATTCGTTTCTGAAACGGTCTATACTTATCTTTTCCAGCAGTCTGTAGTTTGCGCAGATAGCTTCGTAAACACTCTGGGTCAGGTCGAAGTCCAGCTCTGCAGCATATCTGATGGCTTTTAACATTCTGACAGGGTCATCTCTGAAGCTTTCGGAAGGATCTCCTATGGTCTTTATGAGCCTGTTCTTTATATCCTCCCTGCCCCCAAAGGGGTCAATCAGGTCGTAGCCGTTGTCAGCAAGAGCGTTCATGGTGAATTCACGTCTGGTCAGATCCTCTTCGATAGTATCGGCAAACTGTACAGTATCCGCTTTTCCTCCATCGGCATATACGCCGCTCTTTCTGAAGGTTGCAACGTCAACTATTATTCCCTCCTCACCTACGAAATCACCCTCTCTGTCATATACATCATCGATGAAATCCATTCTTATAACGCTGAATTTTTCACTGACAATACTGGCATCAGGAAATAATCTCTTCAGATCCTCCAGACTTGCAGAGGTTGCAACATCCCAGTCGCAGGGTTTCAGCCCCGCCAGGCTGTCCCTGACACATTCACCTGCGGTATATGCCTTGAATTTTTCATCCTCAAGGGTCTTTATAATTCTTTTGACTTCCTTAGGTATCTTAATCATCTGCTTCCTCCTTCGTATCCATCGGTTTATAGAGTCGTCTGTTATCCAGAGTCCATATCTTGTCGCTGAAACCTCCCGGTTCTGTGGCATCCAGAGCCGCCTGCATATCGAACATCCTTGCATCCAGAATGTCCAGATAGTGAAGAACTTCTGCCTCCGGGAACAGAGGCTTCTTAGGGCTTCCGAATTCCGGTTCATAGTGATGAGACAGTATCATATGTTCCAGCATTATGGCCTTTTCTCTCGGAAAACCCAGTTCCAGTGTGAGCCTGTCCACGGTCTTGACACCCTGTATTATATGCCCAAGCATCTGTCCCTCAAAAGAATAGCCTGACGCGATCCCGTCCTCAGCCGCTTCAATTTCGTTCAGCTTTTCCATATCATGCATTATAACACCGCACAGCACTAAATCTCTGTTAAGATTTGTATATACCTGACATACTCTATCTCCTGTCATGAGCATTCTCTTGGTGTGATACAAAAGTCCGCCCAGCTGCGCATGGTGGTTTTTTGATGCTGCAGGATAGTACATGAGTTTTTCTCTGTTATCGGTGAGTACCTTGACGCAGATCCTCTTAAGGTCCTCATCTTCCAGTCCCTCTGCAACATTATATATATATTCGTACATCTGGCCCGGGTCTTCAGGAGCCGCTTTGACAAAGTCTGCCATAGCCTGGCCGTCCTCCGCCGTCGCCTTGCGTATCCTCTGCACGCGGAGCTGAAGCTGTCCCGCCCACTCCGTCACAAGACCCTTTATCTTGACGATTTCCTTTTCTTTTATCTGAACAAGGCTTCCCTGTTCCGCCTCGCTCACATCCCATTTTTTCGCCGAAACCTCTCCTGTCTTGTCTCCAAGCGTGATATCAAAATACTGCTTGCCGTTGGCGCCCGTCTTGATAGCACAGGATTTAACCATGAAAAAGTCGGTGATTTCCATATCTTTTCTCAAGTATTTAATAAAAATTTCTTTCATTATTCACCTGTCCTTTCGAGCTACTTTCGCAGGTAACTCTAGAAAATATTATACAACAATATAGAGTGTGCCGCCACTTTTTTCTTTTCTTTTTTATAAAAAAGGGTTATACTCTTTCTATGTGAGGTATAAGAAACGGACTTGAATTATTTACGGGAGGTACGGAATATGGCATTTGATGCTCTTAAGGTAAAAAACGATATAGTAGAATGGATTCGTGGCTGGTTCGAGGAAAACGGTCCCGGCTGCAAGGCTGTAGTGGCCATTTCCGGAGGAAAGGACAGCTCCGTAGTCGCAGCTCTTTGCTGTGAAGCTCTTGGAAAGGAAAATGTTATCGGGGTACTGCTTCCAAAAGGTGAACAGTTTGATATTGATGTATCCTACGCTCTTGTCGAACATCTCGGGATAAAACACTATACAATAAATATAAAAGACTGCTTCGACGGTCTGGTAAATCAGCTGAATTCTCAGCTTGACAAGGTAGAAACACAGACCATAACCAATCTGCCGCCTCGTCTGAGAATGGCTGCGACATATGCTGTCTCACAATCTGTAAACGGCCGTGTTGCCAACACCTGCAATCTGTCTGAGGACTGGGTAGGCTATGCAACACGCTACGGCGACGGAGCCGGTGATTTCAGTCCTCTCAGCCACCTGACGGTTCAGGAGGTAAAAGCCATCGGAAGAGTTCTGGGCCTTCCATCAATGTTTGTGGATAAGACACCTATTGACGGACTCCAGCCTAAGACTGACGAGGAAAACCTGGGCTTCACCTATGCGGTTTTAGACAGATATATCAGAACAGGAGAAATCGATGACCCTGAAACTAAGGAGCGCATCGACCGTCTCCACAAAATAAACGCTTTCAAGCTTAAATTTATGGACTGCTTTGAATACCAGCCATAATCTTTTCCGCTTCGGGCACAGGAAGAGCCTTATAAAAATAGAATCCCTGCACATAATCACCGCCGGCCTGACGTATAACCTCAAGCTGGCGTTTGTTTTCAACACCCTCACAGATGACCTCTTTATTCATACTGTGACAAAGAGCTACAAGACCGTTTATAAGTTCCCTGCCGGATTCGCTTTCAGTCCCCAGGATAATATCTCTGTCAAGCTTTACCAGGTTAAATGGATAGTCGCGAAGATCTGTAAATGAAGTGTATCCGCTCCCGAAATCGTCAAGGCAGCAGCTGAATCCCTCTTCAAGTATTGCTTCTATATTCTTTATAGCATTTTCTGCCGATTTGACCATGGTGTCCTCAGTTATCTCTATTACAAGTCTGCTGCGGTCAAATGAATATCGTGACGCAATTTCTCTTATTCTCGCATCGAAATCCTCCGTACCTATGGACATTCTGGTAAAGTTACACGAAATGTGCATTTTTTCCATAGGTGTACCCCTCCATTTTGCAAGGTTCTTACATACCTCTTCGAATACGAAGAAGTCCAGTTCTCCTATAGTACCTATTTCCTGCAGAAGGGCCACATATCTGGACGGAGGCAGAAGTCCCTGAGTAGGATGCTCCCATCTCGTCAGTGCCTCGGCACCTGCAATTTCACCGGTTTCAGCCAGAACCACAGGCTGCAGATAAAGTCTGAATTCTCCGTTCTTAATTGAGCTCATGGTATTTTTAATGAGAAGCCGTCTTTCTTCCTGCTCTCTCTTGAGATCACCGCTCTGGAAGACATAAAGCTTTTCTTCTTTTTCAGCGCGGAGGAAGCACTGATGTGCAGTGAATAAAAGTCCGGAAGCATCAGCCTCATGTCCTGATGCAGGACATATTCCGCAGCGTACAACCGGCTTTTTATCTGTAGAAACGATTCCGCCGAAATCCGACAGCTCGGAAAGCAGATTATCAGCCCAGTCCTCTGCCGCCTCCCTGTTGCTGCATTGAAGAGCAACCCCGAAGCCTCCGTCAGATATTCTGGCTATGATATCGTCTTTACCCATATTATCGCTGATTATCTGGGCTGTATGGCGTAGCACCTCCTTGAACTCGTCTGTTTCAAAGAAATGTTTCACATAGTCATTATCTATGGAAATGAAGAATATGTAATATATCTGTCTCAGGTTTTCCCTGATTTTTTTGTCAAAATTGTAGCTGAAATAGTTTTCATCACCCATACGGAGAGTGCCGTCCTCCATGCCGGCAACAAATGCCTTTTTTCTCTCCTTTGCAATGCATATCAGAAGGATAATCACCACAGGTGTAATCAGAGCCCAGTGCCATCTTTTCAGCAGTCTCTGCCATTGAGGCTCTGTGTTTCTGTCTCCTTCATAGAGGTAATTCTGAGAGAGTTCCTTCCACTCTCTGTCCGTTATTCCGTTCAGGGCAGAGGTCACCCGCTTCTTCAGTTTATCAGATGCGACATCAGAAAACTCAACGGTTGCATACCCTGTAATCATCTGTACCTGGTTGTTCTTCAGAAGTCTCTGTCTCTGATCCTCGGTTCCCGCACTTATATACACGAAATCAAGGCCTGTTTTCTCAGAAACAAGCTTAAGGGCATCGGGCATTATCCCCTCGTACTCATGAGTCGCCTCGTTATAATACTCCATAGGGAATCCATCAGGATCTCCTGCGATATAAACACAGCCCGCATCCCCTGTAGGCTCAGCAGTGGTTGAAACATCGGCAAAAGCCATGATCTGCTGCCCTGTCTGAATGACAGCAGCAATCAAAATAACGGCAATAAGCAACATTACTTTATTAAGTTTTCCCATACTCAGTCTTTTTTTCATCTGTTACTTCCAGTTCATTTCCTTACGCTGTATTTTCTTCCACTGGTTCTTCCCCTTCTTGTATCCGAAGAAGGAAGACATTCTGGCAAAGGCCATAACCATCCTCAGGCATGTTACTTCAAAAAAGCACAACAGAACCGCCTTGGCAGCATCTCCCGGCGTCAGCTTCAGATCCACTGTCTGCGTCCTGGTGAAGAAAGCTGTCAGTGACATCATGGTTCCGAAAATGGCATATATGACGAAAAACATTATCATGAACCCCACGTTCAGAACGCTGGTTATGTATGCCAGTGCCACGGTTATCATGCCGAATACTTCAATAAAAGGTGAAAGCAGCTCGTAAACGAGAAAGTACAGGTACGATATGAAGCTTACAAGCCCGTAGCTTGGATTGAAGAACATGTTTTTATGTTTCCACATGCTCTGAAAAAGCCCTCTGTGCCAGCGTTTTCTCTGTCCGAACAAGTCTTTCATATTTTCAGGTACCTGGGTCCAGCAGATAGCGTCAGTAGCATATTTGATGCGGTAGTCTATCTTGCATGCTCTGCAATAGTCATGCAGCTTTATTACCAGCTCCATGTCCTCTCCCACCGTATCAGTATCATAGCCGCCGGCCTCTATGACCACATCTTTTTTGAATGCTCCGAAAGCTCCCGAAATAATCAGTGAACCGTTGAACATGTCGAAGAGTATTCTGGCCGCCAGAAAAGATCTGTCATATTCCAGTACCTGCATTGCCGCAAGGAGATTGCGGGGCATGCGGTATTTCTTTACCCGGCCGTTTTCCAGCTGCGTGCCGTTAACCGGTCTGACAGTTCCGCCCACAGCTACCAGATTATCGTACTCCAGAATAGGTCTGGAAATTCTGGTCAGTGAATCGTGCTGCAGCATGGAATCTGCATCCATACATATGAAATACGGAAATTTGGAGACGTTTATGCCCATGTTCAGGGCATCAGCCTTGCCGCCGTTTTCTTTGCGCACCAAAGTTATAGACACTTTTTCTGAAACGCACTCGTAAACGAATTCAGCCCGCTTGCATGGAACCTGTCTTCTCATGGGCCGCCTTATTCTGTGCATCCCGAAGGCCTCTATAAGCCTTGCTGCCGTATCATCCTTGGAGCCGTCATCCACCACAATTATCTCATAAAGCTTGTAATCCAGTGCCAGAAGTGAGCGCACAGTCTCAACCACGGTTACTTCCTCGTTATAAGCCGGAACTATTATGCTGATAGGAACATAGTAGTCCTCCATAAGTGTATTTTTAAGCCTTTCCTGTCTTTTTTTCTGATACAGAGCCGATGCGCCGGCCACCACAGAGGCAAAAAGAAAAGTGGAATATCCTATAAGATACACAAGGAAAAATGCGCTGCATGCCTTAAGGATGATGTCTATGATCTCATATAATTCAGTAGACATTATACGGCACCTCCCTTTTCCAGCTCTCTATGGTCGAATCTGTACTGCAGCATCTCCCTGGCATATCTGTCACTGCCGTCGAATATATCCTGAAGTTCCAGATAGGTCACACCCAGTTTTTCAAGGCTCTGGGCAGCATTGGAACGCACATACCATTCCCTGCTGTGGAGGTTTTCCTTTAAGATTTCCACTGTATGTTCCGAAGGATAGGATGCAAGGGACTGAGATGCTATGGAAGCATATTCCCATCGCTTGTGGGCATCATTTGCTGCAAAGTCAAGGAGCATAGGGTAAGCAGGCTCATATCTGTATTTGCCGAAATACCTTATGCAGCAAAATGTTATCTCATCGTCCGAGTTGCTGTCTGCCATTTTTTCCATCATTTCTCTGCAATAGTCTCCTGATATGAATCGTATATAGTCAAGTATGGCAACCTGCATCTGCAGAGAATAACTGTCAAAAAAATATAATAGTTTTTCTATAAGTCTTTTATTATTTCCACAGAAGTTATACATGCCGTCATATACCAGCTTGCTATGATGAAAATCGGGAAGTTCATCGACTATTTTAAGAGCCTTAAGCACTGCATCCTCATCTCCCGATGAGTAAATGGCATGAAGTGCATTTTCACGGCAGTATATGCTGGGCACCCGGAGAAGTCTGAGCAGATATCTTATCATTCTGGATGAAGCATGGTTTTCTATGACTCCGTATTCGCTTACCACATAGGCAAAATATGTGACCTTTATTACATCTCTGTCTGAGATATATCTGCCCATGAGATTTTCGAACACAGGATTGATTTCCAAAAGGTATTTCTCCAGAATCTGACGGTTTTCGCTTTTCAGACTTTTCAGAGCAGTGTCAAAGGCCGTGAGGCTGCTGAGATTTCTCAGCTTTTTCATAAGGAAATCGATATGTGAGGCATCTATTTCTCGTCCGTCCTCAATATCCTTAAAGCAGTCCTTTATTATCCTTTCAAATTCTGCTGCACGTCTCTGAAGCTTGGTGTCCTTGCTTTTAAGCACGAAAACAGAAGCGATGTTAAAAACTATAACTGCACCGCAAATGGCAAGATATGAATAAATTACCGTTTCAACATTCACTGCTTCTGCTGCTCTCCTTTCGTCCAATAGTCCTTGAGCATATAGTAAGATTCCTTCAATCTTTCGTGATAGGTCACATTGCCGTCCCATCCCTCCAGAGCAAGAGGCTTAAGCTCTGTCCTTCCGTCTCCTGAACCGTCTGTTACGCCCAGATACATTTCTTCAATTTCGATATGCTCCACACCGTAATGCTCATAATAGTCATCATGAATCTTCATTTCCGACGGATCTGCAAAGTTCAGAAGCTGCCACGGAATTCTGATTTCAACGTTATCGCCTTTAACTATAAAATCAGCAAGGGAATTAAAGTCTTCGCAGGACGGGTTTCCGTTACCGCAGGTCAGCTTGCCGGTTTCATAGGTCTCTGCTTCCTGAGTGTCATCGTTATACTGCAATGCCGTCGCTGTCTGTAAAATCATATCAATATTTACGAACTTCGGCGAGTCTTTGTCTGGAACATTAACTTTTTCGTAGGTGTCGTATTTATAAACATTCTGACTATATGTAGAACGGAGGGCTTCATACCTTTCCTGTACCTGAATTCGGCTGTTGTTTTTTCCACTGATTGTTATAAGGAAATCCGCCGCCCTGTCAAACATCAGGTCGTAATTTTCACAGTAATCACTGCCGGACTTAGGAGTGGTATCCACAGGGATATAAAGGGTCTCATCACCGAATTTAAAGTCTTTTTTATTTACCAGCAGGTACAGGAACTTTTCATCATATTTAGCTGAAACAGACATATCACCGTTAACAGCAGCAATGTCCTCTGCACTCCACTCGGATACATCACCGTCAACATAGCATACGGACTGTTCCTTTCCCGGGTCGAAAGCCAGAAGTCCGAAATACTGCTCGTTAGTCTGATAGTCTGACCAAAAAGGTGTCCTTTTAAGATTTATGGCATACATGGTATTCCATGTTCTCTTGAACCATTCGTCCTGCCATGAGAAAACACATCCGCCCGCGCATCCTGCACTCTTTATGTCTTTCCAGCAGTCTATGATCGCCTGTCCCTGTTCATTTTCAGACATGTTACCCTGGTTTCTACCTGTATTGATGTCCCTCTGGGCCATTCCTCTGCCTGTGGAGACACCGAATTCAGAAATAATCACCGGAATGGTGTGGTGTGTCTTCAGAGCCTCCAGATATCCTCTGTAGGTGTTTCTGCTGCCGTTTTCGTCGTAGATATCCGCCTCTTCTATTCCGTAATCCGAGAATGCCTCCCCATATTTATCCACATATTCGAAATAATCCGGATAATATGGATATACATGGTATGATGCAAACTGTCCGGAAATAAACTCATTTGTGGTTCTGATGTGCTCCACATCCACCTTGGCACATTTCATGAAAAAGTCCGCAATCCTGTCAGTATAGTCAAAGGGATCCGTAGTCGGCCAGTTAGAAAAGGCTATAAGCCTCTGCTGTCCATATCTCAGCGTCTCATATTCTATGATTTTATCACCGACCTCGGTCAGCATGGCCTCAAAAGGCGAAGCATCCACGGTGGTAAACATATATTTGCCGCTATATGAGTTATATCGGTCATCGTCCTTGTATTTCTCATCTGTGTAGGCAACGGTTACATCCTCCCATTCCACTCCCAGAATGTACCCGATTACCCACTGTGAAATGTCATTTCTGTATTTTCCTGAACCCATGTTATCGGAATAGCCAACCCTCAATGTCCTCTTTCCGTGGATAACATCCACCATGGTTCTGCAGCTTTCCTCGAAGGTTCCTTTAAAGTCCTTGTCGTAAGCATCCCTATATGAATTCTGCACATAATCACTGACCCATACGCCGTGGATGAGATAAAGCGGATTATCGTTTCCTTCATTGTACTCGTAAAATGCATTATAGAAATCATCGGACTGTATGGTATATATTCTGATGGTATTGGCACCCATCTGTTGAATATACTCAAACCATCTGAGGTAGGTTTCCTTGTCTATGGCAAACTCCGTGGACCATTTGCCCGGAATTCCGGAGCCCATATTCACACCTCTGATTTCAAACTCCTCCGGCCCGTTGCCTGTGTCCATATATATCTTGTCCTCTGAAACCGACATGAAGGTTTCCGCTTCTTTCTGCCACGGAGCAGGCAGATACCAGCCCATCTGATAATAGGCAAAATCAAATAAAAAATAAGCGGCAACAATCAATGAAACGGCTACAATGAATTTTTTCATAAGGCTTCCTCTTAATTGCTGTTTTCGTTAAATTTTTTCACTTTGGACTCGGCACAATACTGGCGCAGAGTTTCAATATTCTCATCCATGAGCTGCCCACGCAGATGTATGAAGTCTTTAAGCTGTCCCACAGCTTCCTCATAGCTTCGCAGATTTCTTTCTGTCGGCTGGAGCAGATCGCATTCCTCACTGAAAGTATAGCCCCAAACCTGATAATTCCTATCTACGGCATCCCCCAGATAAGCTATTGTCTCGTCAATATAACGGTCCAGATATTCATCACTAAGGAATGTTTCCCTGAGGTCTATGTATCTATCGATAATCAGTTCTATAAAGTCCTCATCCTTGGTCAGCATGAAATACCAGAGACAGTCCTGCATCTGAAATCCATCCGTATTAATGTTTGCATCCTGGTAGTTATCCCAGGCGGAGTTGAAGTCCCAGACACACATTTTAAGTTTTCCTCCGGCCTCCTTGTACACATATGTTGAAAGCCACCCTGCATCATAGTTGCAGGTAAATTCGTTTATTATGAAATAATCGGCAAAGGATACAGGATCTATATATTTTTTATATCCCTCATTTCCGTCATAGTCGTAGGAATACAGAGTCTTCTCGAATTTTGAAAAGTCCTGTCTTATACTCTCAGCCATCTCCTCACTGAGATTGCCGCTACCCGGATATACAATGTCGAACTGCTGCTTAATTCTCCTGGTATATGCCGTAAACGGGTCTATATTTTTAAGCTCGTTACTGCTGCCTCTGTCAATGCGCAGTATATATCCGGAAAAAGTTCTGTCCTTCTTGTCAACAGTTATTTCGAGACGCGAGCCATCCTTTCCGGCGGTAATGCTCTCAGCCATAAGATAAAGGCCTCTGTACTCCCCATTGAGAACAACCTCGCAGAAACGCACGTTGGGAGCGTAATCCATTATTTCTCCGGCAATATTATAGCAGACATAATTTCTGATCAGGGTTTTGTCAAGGTACGGTCCGTAAAGCACCCACTCGTGATGGGAATCCATGCCCATGATTTCCTGCGGGTTATTGTCGCCGTCTTTGGTCTTAAGCTTTATTGCATAGCTTGCCTTATCAAAATGGCGTGATGATGCGCCTCTTTTGCGTATATCAATCAAACTGTTTACAGAAGCATCATCTCCGGTATGATTATTCTTTTCCTGATTATCCACCACTGAAAAACGGGCTGTAATGGTTGAGGCTCCATCTTCAGCAGCAGTATATTGCCCCGTGACTCTATTTCCATCTTCGTCGTACAAAGGTTCTCCCGGTATCGTTACTCCATCAGTATCAATTACCACCAGAGGCAGATGCGTGCAGAATATGCTGTCGTCGTGACTGCATGCCGTCTTTGTCACCTGCTGAGCCTCAATGTGCTGGTGAACGCGCTGTCCCTTGCTGCCGTCCATGGCCTCATCCGAGGGCATCAGTGCAATTATCAAAATAATAAGACAGGCCAGAGTGCCTGCAAGTTTATACTTCATTCTCTGACCTCTTAACTGGATATTTCATCGTTTTGCATTACTAAATTTGCATACTCTATATTGCCGAGGGCATAGAGAGCATCGCATATGCCGGAGTTGTTTTTTTCCGCTTTTCGGAGCACCCTGTCAGATACTTCGAAGATAAATTCAATGGAATCCTCTGTAGTGTTCTTTACGCGCATAACCGCCTTGCGTTCAAAAAATCTGAATACAAGAGACTGAACCGGTCCTTCCATGTTTCTGCCGCCTCTGATTATGAGGAGCATCCTGCGGTCACTTTTAATTCCGCCGAATAACAGCAGGATGATAAAAACCACTCCGCTTCCGACAGCGGCAACCTTATAGTCGCCTACACCGCAGCAGATGCCTGCCACAATAGTCCAGAAAATATAGACTGTATCTCTGGTATCCTTGACAACTGTTCTGAAACGTACAATGGAAAGAGCACCTACCATACCAAGGGAGAGCGCAATGTTGTTTCCGATTACTGTCATAACCGTGGAAGTAAGCACTGTCAGCACCACTAGAGAAACGTTGAATTTTTTGCTATATATTGTTCCTCTGTGAGATATGTAATATGAAATAAAAATAAAAAGTCCTATAAGTGCAGAAGCAAGAATGTTGGCGGTTACCTCTTCAAAGGAAAATCCGCTTTGATCCTCCAGTATGCTGAATATATATTCTCTCACTTTTTATCTTTCCTCCCCTTAAAACTGTGTCAGCAGGCCCTGCTGCCTTGCCAGAATGTATTTGCTCACGGATACGGGTGTCTTGTCTATGCAATTTAAAAACTGATGAATATATGAAAGCAGAAATCCGTTGTATTTAACCTCCAGCACCGCACTATGGGCATCTATTACCGGATTTAATGCAAGATGGGGGTTAAAAAAATCCATTGAGCTTTCGGTTGCTCTGATTCCGCTGTCAAATGTAATACGCGTCCTGTTTTCCTTGGCTATGTATGCTCTCCTGTCATACTCCACTATGGTCTTGGGCCTATATGCACCGGTCTGCATCATGCCGTAGCATTCCAAAGAAAATTCATCCCTGTATGTCAGCAGCGGTGTGAAATCACCATTAATAAGTCTCATAGCGTCCTCGCGGCTTATCTTAAGTGAACGTTTTCTCTGGTTTTCTCCCTGTTTCTGTTTTACTTCAAGCAAGACCGTTTCAGAGGACGTATCATAGAGCCTGAGTCTTATTTTCTTCCTAGTTTCAAGACCATCTTTTTTATCGAAAAAATCGCCATCGGACAAAGTATCGAAATATAAAGACCTGACCGGATAGCCGTCTCTGCCATTGTGGGGGTCCGGCATCAGCAGCTTGTCCAAAAAGCCGCGAGCCCTCATCATCTCCGTCACATTGAGCAGATACTTTTTTTCAGCTCTGAAAACCTCGTTCACGGTTTTTCCTCCCGTTTATGTGTTGAAGCGCAAATAAATACCAAGGATATTATATCATATTTTCCCCGGCATTTACAATGAAATCAGTAAATCATGTATCGGTTTTTCCCAGCCTTCTTGGCCGCATAAAGTGCAGTATCTGCGCTCTGAAAAAGATCTTTGTAATCATTCCCGTGTCTCATGGAAAATGCGACTCCCACACTTACATTTACATGCATATCCTGGCTCGGCATCACTATTCCGCTCATTAGTTTTTCCTTCAGGCTGTCAAGCAGAACTGAAAGATCAGGTTCAAAGATTTCCGGCAGATATATTACAAATTCGTCGCCTCCAAACCGGCTGCAGATGCCTATTTCCCCGAATACCGAAATTATGCACTCTGCCGTTCTGTTAAGTATAATATCCCCGTATGCATGTCCGTATGTATCGTTAATTGTCTTAAAATCATCAATATCCATGACAAGAAGAACTCCCTTTCCGGGCAGACTCTTAAGCTGACGGCGGATGATTTCCTCTGCAGCGGCCTTGTTCAAAAGGCCCGTAAGCCTGTCTGTATCCCTTTCATAGCGAAGCTGACTTGCCTGAACTATTTCCCTGAGCCTTACACGATTAAGAGTTATGTAAATCGTAATACCCATAAGGAGACAGCAAATGAGATTTACGCTGTCGGCAAAGGCCAGATATTGTGTCTTAGTATTTACAGCACATACTACAAACAAGGCAGAAAGTCCCATCATAAAGCCTATTATTCTCACGGGCCTGTCTATGATCAGCAAAGGTCCTGCCACGACAAAGACGCATATGGTGGTGGCCGAAAGCTCCGGTCTTATAAAGGTATTAATGAATATTCCGTATAGCCCGAAGGCCAGAAACAGCAGATACCACATAAAAATCACGATTGGAGGCTTCATTTTTACCACAGTCAATGACATTATCAAAACGAAAACAGACAAAATCAGCATAATCACATAATACGACTGGGACTTTCCTATGGAATTGGAAAAGAAGCTGCTCAGCAAAAGCCCTGCAAACATCAACGAGGTTACTGCTGATGCCGCAGACAAAGTCTCCATATTTCTCTGCATGATAGCATCTTTATTTGCATTATACTCTTCTTCGGTAATTCCTCCGTATACAAAATATTTTAAAATACTTTTTCCCAGTTTCTTTGCCACAATGTCTCCTCCTTATCTCAAAGTTCCGTGGATAAATTCGCTCCAGCTGTACTGCGACATATATTCACCTCTGTATGCGTTAATTGCACGAGGTTTTCCCTCAATCCAATCATAATAGTCGCACTCAACATTATCGGCTGCGATTCCCAGCTTTCCACGCTGTCGTATGAGGATGTCCTCACACCCCTTTTCCCTGAGTGTATCGCTCAGGTCCTTATAGAGATGGCGAAAATATGAATCGCTCACATCATTTTCCCATAAAGCCGCTATTATCTCACGATGGGTACATAAAGACCCCCTATCTATCAGATACGCTAGAATCTCCTTAGTTTTATCACGCTGAAAAAGCAACGGCTCTCCGTCCACATATATTTCAAAATTTCCAAAGGTCTGTATTCGTACCCTCTTTTTTCTCTGCGGCTGAACTGGGTGGCGCAAATCATCAAGTTCTCTGCGTACCTTTTCCGGGGTGATGGGCTTCATCAGATAACCGCTGCAGTGAAGTTCTATGGCTTCACCTGTATACTCTCCGTATCCGGTTGCAAAAATAATATTTATATAAGGATTTATAAGCTTAAGTTCCTTGGCCAAAGTAATCCCGTTTACTTCCGGCATTTCGATGTCTAGAAATGCCACATCACAGTCCGCAATTTCTTCAAAAGCCAAAGCCTCACTCCCGCTTCTAAAACAATAGAGCTGCGCAGTGGGCTCCGTCTTTTTAATGGCATCGGTCAGTGCCTCAAGTGTAAGCTTTTTATCATCCACCGCAATTATTTTCATCTGAATTCCTCTCTGTCGTTCCCTTGCTCTTCAATGGATTTAGGGAGCCATATTACTGCAGTTGTACCCTTTCCCGGAGCACTGCTGACTGTAAGGGTTCCTCCGCACATAGCTTTAAGCCGTTTACGTACATTTTCCATTCCCAAATGAAGTCTTTCATCATCAGGCGGCTGTGACAAATCGAATCCGGCGCCGTCATCTATAACATAAATCTCAAAACAGTCATCATATTCTCTTATTTTAACGGTCACAGTGCCGCCGCCCTGCTTCTTTGAGGTGCCGTGCTTAACTGCATTTTCTACCAGAGGCTGCACTGAAAGAGCCGGAACCATGAACCCGCCTGCCCCTATATCCAGAATGTAGTTTAAAGTATCTTCAGATGACATTTTTTCCAACTCAAGGTATGTCCTTACATGGTTCATTTCCGTTTCAATAGTCACAGGTGTCTCCCTGCTGATTGAACTCAAGTTTAAACGCAGATAATCGGCAAAATAGCTTACTGCCTTCTGGGCCTTGTCCGGATCTTTTTCGCAAAGTATGTATATGGAGTCAAGTGTGTTATACAGGAAATGAGGCTGAATCTGGCTCAGCATTATGGAAACTCTGAGTTCGGTGTTTTCCCTTTCCTTTTCGCAGTACTTGTCCACCTGCTCTTCCAGTATGACCACGAACATTATCACTGCAGAAATTATTGCCGCAAACAGGTTTAAATACAGACCGTATATAAACATCTGCATCAGTAGCGCTAATGCCGGTATCAGGGTATAGCAGCAGAAAGCCATCAGTTCCCTCCTGGTAAGCTTTTTTCGATAAATCACAATCAGAACAGCATTAAGCACCATTGTTCCAACGGCTACCGCCTGTGACAGCCAGAAAAGATTTCCTCTGTGATATATGTTGGAAGCATCTATATAGTAATACATGTGGGTGAACTGAGAAATCACCAGCAGCAGAATCTGCAGCGAATAGTAGGACAGAATTCCCGCCCGCAAAATCTTCTTTTTCTTTTTCGGGTCTATGCAGTAAAGCAGATACCATGTGACGAAAAAGGTCAGAAGATATCCGAAAAAGAATTCACAAAAGTCAGCTATTCTCACCGCGTAAAATCCAAAGGTTCCGCTCATGCCTTTTGTCAGCAGACCGGTCATATTGGAAAGTAAATCGATGGCCAGACACAAAAAGATGGCTGCAAAGTACTTTCCCGTTCCCTTTTCCATCTTAGTCCCAAAGCGGACCACAATTATACCCAGTATACATAAAAGCACACCGCACATTTCTACAGAAATATTTATAAACTTGAGTTGTTCCGGTGTCATAGATTTTTACCTCCATTTTCATCATTATACAAAGCAAAGCGTGACAGAACCGTGTCACAAAATGACGGTTCTTGTCAAAAAAACAAAAAAAGAACAAAAAAGAAAAAGAGGTTTTCAGACCTCTATTTCCACTTCCATTTCCGGTGAAAGCTCGACCTTTCCCTCAATGAAAATTTTTTCAACCATACCGCCTGAAATATGTGCAGTGGATTCAATAACCCCTGCAGGCTGCGGAAAGATAAAGTGATGAATTCCGTCACCCATTTCCAGTCCCATTGCCGCCGCGCAGGCCGTAGTCCCCGAGCCGCAGGAGCCTTCGAAGTATGTAGTATCCACGTCCTTTACGTAGACCACCGGTATCATCGGGCATACAAGGGTATCCCCCTCTCTTTTCATCTCACCATCACAGAACATTACACCCATTGCCGGCGGATTGAATTTTGCCATAATGAAATCTTTTATTGCTTCAAAATTCTTTTCTGTCGCCTCAATGCCGCGAATGATCAGATGCATGATCCCGCCAAAGTCCACAACATCGATGGAGCCTAATGCATCGTATGAGTTTTTCGCATCGTCCGAGTTTTTCGCATCGTCTATTGCCAATGAACTAAGGTCAATTTTTGACACCTTAACAGGATTAGGCATCTTAACCTTTGTATAATTTATATTTGTATCAACTTCTATAGTTAGTATTTCGTCGCATCCGCTTACATCCACAAAAACGCTGCCCTTTCCTTCTATTCCCATCTCCTTTGCCCTGATAAGGCCAAAGGAGCGTGAGCCGTTTCCACAAAACTCCAGGCCGCACATCTCCATCTTACCTTGCGCCCTGCCGCATGAAGGTGTATCAAGCATAAATGCCACCTGCTCGCCGCCCAGGCTTTCCATTGCCAGAAGCTGCCTTGCAACTCCCGGATACATGCTGCGCTCAAAACGATCCTTCACAAAAATCGTAATATTTCCTGCCGGATCTGCCACGATAATTTTTATCTTCTTTTTCACGGAAAACACTCCCCCCTGCGGTCTGAGACCTCTCAAAAGCCGCTGTTTCTATATAGATTTTATATCACATTTCAGGCTGATATGCAATTTGAAAAATGTTTCTTTAAGTCAATTAGACGGATGGGCGGGTATCTTTCGATTTTTCAGCCAATAGTCGACCATCGCAATGCAATTTGCAATACTTTCAGGCACCGTTGGGTCGACATCCCCCGCTCTATTCCATCCTTTTTCATTGACTGCCTTGAATTTTGTCAACCTGCTCCTCTATAATTTCAACGGATACAGGGGACGAAAGGTCGACTTTAGCCCGGGAATCTGCCTCATGCGTGTCAATCATCCTTCAAAGTGTCGACCCTGACGTGCCACTTTTCAACGTGTTTCGGAATCACAGGGTCGACTTTTCTCATTTGTATCAACTTGTGACGAACTAGCAGCTCTTCTGTAAACTCTTCGCAGTCAAAAATCCCAACAAAAAACAACTAAAAACTTGAATAAAAGCCCTCATTATGGTATAGTAAATGAGCGTGAAAATATGGAGACGTATCGAAGTGGTCATAACGGGGCGCACTCGAAATGCGTTTGCCTTTCGGGGCACGTGGGTTCGAATCCCACCGTCTCCGCCAAAACCTAAAAGGGCTATCTCAGTTATTTTAACGGAGATGGCCCTTTTGGGTTTTTGCGATAAGATGCATGTGTGGGATTTGAACCCGAGAGGGCGTGGCCGCTCAGAAAAGGGTATAATTCTTGCTTTAAGTGAAAAAAAGTGCTACAATATAATTGTATAAATACATCTGCATTTCGTCAGAAATTTTGGGAGGTTTAATATGGCACTTGAAAATAAATTGGGGCTTACAAGTTCTGCCGACCTTGCCCGTGAAGAAGAACGCATCAGCAAGAAAAAGGCTATGGAACTTTTTGAGAAAGGTATTTTAGATAATCTCCCTGCCGGCAAGTTTTCTACATTGCAGGCAATCCATAAATTTCTCTTCGAAGACATTTACGACTTCGCAGGCGAACTCAGAACGGTGAATATTTCCAAGGGTAACTTCCGATTTGCTCCATTAATGTATCTTGAAGCGGGCCTTGAGAACATCGATAAAATGCCTCAGTCAAATTTTGACGAGATAGTTGAAAAGTATGTTGAGATGAACATCGCCCATCCGTTCAGGGAGGGCAACGGTCGAAGCGCCCGCATCTGGCTCGACCACATTTTGAAAAACGAAATCGGCAAAGTTGTCGATTGGAGCAAGGTAGAAAAGGAAGATTACCTGCTCGCAATGGAACGCAGCCCAATTAAGGATATTGAGATAAAACACGTTTTAAAAGCAGCACTGACCGATGAAATCAATAGCCGTGAGGTCTATATGAAAGGCATCGACCACAGCTACTATTATGAGGGTTATACAACCTTTAAGACGGAAGAATTGTAAGAAATGAGGTACAAATATGCCCGACAAGAATTGGCAATTTGAACTTGAAGAATATATCAGACAGGGCGAGCCTGAAAGAGCCGAAAAAAGCGAAGCTTGGCAAACCGCTATCGGCTTGCAGGCGGTTGACGGGTTGAAAACCTCTGATTATTTGCTGGATACTGCAAAGGAACACATTGAGGGTAAAATAACCATTGATGAAGCTCAGAAGCGTATTCACAGCTATTACGAGCAGAGATCCACCCGTACCGAAACGGAAAACGAAACAAAGGAAGCCGACATCGTTTCCGCAAGAATAACGAAACTTTTGGGTGAAAAAGCATTCCAGTTTTCTCCTGCTGAGTGGACTACCATTCACC
>JALFXR010000174.1 GCA_022787405.1 Bacillota bacterium | reverse complement strand
TCTGTTTTTATGGTCAAGAACATTATGTATATTAGCTATGAGCTTGTCTTCAAAACATGCCATTCCACAGTCATAAAGTCCCGTTTTTTCCGTCCCCAGTATCAGTATCGCTTCTCCGCCGCTTCCTCCTGTTACCCTTATCAAAGGCTCCGGCAGATTAAATGGGCTTTCATCATGCATTTTTTCTTTCCTCCATATACTAAAAAAATTTACTGCTATCATTGCAACAATAACAAATCCGAGATAGCCCTCTATGGGAAACATATAAGCTACCACATTCTTAAAGCCCACAAGTCCAAGCAAAAATGCCGCTGCAGCGGCGATTATCACCATTCTGCTCTTGTGCGGGCCCTCTTTTATTTTAGTAGTAAAACCGTAAAAATTACTGGTTGCAGATGAATAAATCGCCGCAAACAGCAAAACAGAATAGACAATCCCTGCTGCAGGAGCCACTCTGGTGGAATAAGCCAGCATAGGCATATCTGCCTCCTGAGCAAATAACATATCCTTCTGAATGGCACTAACAATCACAAAGGCCAGTATCCCGAGGAGTACACCGCCCAGTCCCGATCCCAGTACAGCCGCCTTTTCCGATTTGGCATTTACAGAAGATGTGGCTACTATTGGAATCATGGCCAGTATATTATACGAGATATACAGACATGATGCCAGAACCCAGTTGCCGGCAATAGGTGACGGATTAAGAAGCGACATATCTGCCTCAATTTTATCACAGCAAAGTATAACGATGATGCTCACTGCAACAACAGCCACAAAAAGGACCGGCATTATGTATTTAAAAACCTTTGATATACGCTCAAATTCTCCAAGAACGGTTGCAACAACCAGCACGTCGATGAGAACCCCTCCAATCATGGGATTGATGCCGAAGAGCTGATTCAGCATGGCACCGCAGGCCGCAGTCATATTGATAAGAACCGTAAATAATATTATAGCCATGAACCAGCTTACTGCGTTGGTAATCTTTTGATTATTGCCCGGTGCAATAATCCGTCCCATTTCGTTTGTTCCCAGCTTTCTTGCTATATACGCAGTAGCTGTCCCCAGAAGGATAAAAAGAATTCCTACCAGCAGCACTCCGATTTTACCTCTGATTCCAAAAACACCGAAGAACTGCCATAATTCACGCCCGGACGCAAAACCGGCTCCCATTATCGCACCGACGAACATGAGAGCCACGTTTAATACATTTAAATTGACGGATTTAGAATTATCTTTCATTCATAGTCTCCTTAGACAGCTTGTAATATTTGAACTCACCATAACTGAAAAATATAAGTCCAACCCATATAATTGCAAATGCTATAAGCTGAATCTTTTCAAAAGGCTCCTTAAACAGGAAAATGCCTGCTATAAGTGAAAGGGTAGGCGAAATATATTCCGTCAGACCTAAGGCGAATAAATTTATTTTATTGGCTGCATCAGCAAAGAGGGCCAGTGGAAATGCTGTGAACAGACCGCAGAACATCAACAATCCGTATTTGTACATTTCACCATCTCCAAGGGATGCTATAGCTCCATGCCCTGTTGCTTCCAGATATATGATTACGGCCAGCGCAAAAGGTGCAAGAAAAACAGTCTCATAAAGCAGAGATATTATCGGCGGCTTGTTAAAATTTTTCTTGCACGCGGCATATATGGAAAATGTTACCGCCAGTCCCAGGGCTATCACCGGCACCTCTCTGAAGTATATGATTATTACCAGTACTCCGGCGCAGGCAAGAGCCAGTGCAGTTTTTTTGTATACTGTCAGCTTTTCTTTAAAAAGTACCACTCCGAAAATACAAACCATGAGAGGCTCTATGTAATATCCTATACATGTCTGAATCACGTAATCTGCATTGACAGCCCAGATGTATATCGACCAGTTGGCCGTAATAAGAGCACCCGCAATTATGTATTTAATAACCTGTTTTCTGTCCTTCAGCGGCTCCAGTATTTCATTTATGCTGTACTTAAACAAGGCAGCAATCACACAAATGACTGCCACCAGCAAAATTCTATAAAATATTATTACCGAGGATTCAATGGGACGAAGCCACTGCCAGTAAATGGGCATAACTCCCCACCAGACGCTGCATATAAGAGCAGACGACAATCCCTCCCTATATGTTCTGGCAGAATCCGTAGGCGTATTCCGTTCCATTTTTTATTATTCCTCCATCTCCGGAGAGCCCTTTGCCTCGCTCTGAGTCTTGTAGGCAAGATTTTTGATTTCTTCTCTGTTGGCATTTAGAGTAGTGCCTATTTCTTCGAAAGTGTGGGCCAGATTGGTGTACATTTCTCCGAAATATTTCATGTTAAGCTCATCCATCTTCCCCTGCATGTCATATAGCATCTTATCCACATAGTCGTAGGTCTTCATCTTGAGCATTCTTGCGTTAACCTCTGCGTCCTCAAGAATCTCTCCGGCAAGCTTGGTTGCTCTCTTAGTGATATCATCTGTCTCAACAAGATAATCAGCCTGTTTCTTGGCCTCGCGGATAATCCTTTCGTATTCTGCCTTCGCTTCAGCAAGTATTCTGTCTCTTTCATCTCTTATCCACTTGGCCTGCTGCATATCATCCGGCAGTGAAAGCCTGATGTCCTTCACTATAGCAAAAATCTCTTCAGCTTCCAAAACCACCTTATTGGTCAGAGGTACTGCTGTAGCCTCCTCCATGAGATCCTCTAATTCATCCAGTAAGTCTAAAACTTTTGTAGTATCTTCCATTTACTTGCCCAATTTCCCTTTCATAGTTTTTAAAATATGGGGCGGTACCAGACACTGTCCGTCTCCTCCCAGTGAAATGACCTGTTTGGCCATGGTTGAACTGATAAAATCGTACTTTGAATCTGAAATCAGGAAAACAGTCTCAACTTTATCCTTATAAAGATACTGATGAAGCTGAGCCATCTGCTTCTCAGAATCGAAGTCGGAAACACCGCGAAGTCCTCTCACAACTACATTAAATCCGTTATTATTGACATAGTCAGCAAGAAGGCCATCGCACATATCAACGGTTACATTAGGCAGATGCTTAGTTACCTCTTTTATCATATCCATGCGTTCCTCAAAGGTGAACATGGTCTTTTTTTCAAGATTTACCACCACACCTACAACCACCTCATCGAAAATGTTGGATGCTCTCTCGATGATGTCCAGGTGCCCCAGTGTAAGCGGGTCAAAGGACCCTGCATATAAAGCCTTTGTTATCATTTTTACCTCAATGTATTACAAAAATATCTTCTGTTATTTTACCACATTAAAATGTCTTAATCAACCGTATATTGATATTGCAACCGTTCCGTAGGTTCTTTCTTTTATCTTTACGAATCCGTCCAGTTCCTCAGGCAGTACGTCACGTATGTTATGCTCTGCTATTATGATTCCTTCATCAGCAAGCAGGTTGTATTCCCTTATGAGCTCAAAGCATCTTTCGTAAAGTCCTTTCTTATATGGCGGGTCAAGGAAAAAGATATCTATTTTTTCTTCTTTTTCTCCCAGCCTGGTAAGAATCTTTTCAAAGTCTCCCGGTATTACCACCGACCATTCCTCTGCCCTGCACATTTCAATATTTCTTTTAATGATTGCCAGACTTTCCCTTGAATTATCTCCAAAGTAGCATTTCTCTGCACCTCTGGAAAGAGCTTCAAGTCCAAGATTTCCGGTTCCTGCAAAAAGATCAACGCAGACCGCATCCTCCAGGTTTCCTGCTA
>JALFXR010000052.1 GCA_022787405.1 Bacillota bacterium | reverse complement strand
TCTCCTTACCAGATTCACCAGAATAATACGTGACTCCGTAGACCTGTACGGCGCTCTCATCGTAGTGGGTTTCACGGCCATGTTCCTGTTCCAGGCATTTGAAAACATAGCCATGACCATGGGAATGATGCCCGTGACCGGTATTACGCTTCCGTTCCTTTCAGGGGGCGGTACATCGGTTATCGCCAGTATGATTTCAGTAGGTGTAATCATCAATGTGGGAATCAACAGCAAAGCAATTAATTTCTAAAAAATAAAACTGCATGAAGTCCGGAACATCCGGAAGTCATGCAGTTCTTTTTTTATTCCTGCTGGAGAGTCTCTATTCTCTTTGCGATATTATCAAAATTCTTCGCTATGTATGTATCCTCCATAAACACGATAGGAACTCCCATGTTAGTTGAAATATGAATATTCTCGTCCTCCTGAACCAGACCGATTATTTTGTCGGTAATAGTTCTCGGAAATTCTTTAAGGGATGGTGCCAGCCCCGCTTTCATAAGTCTGGTATTAACCTTGTTCAGTATATAATGCACAAAACCTATTCCGTATTCCTTTAAAGCCATTGTAACCACCTCGCAGTCCCTCATGGAGGAGTACTCCGGCGTAATAACCATTATAACCTCATCTGCACCTCCAAGGGCAATTGCAAGACCATCATCAAGTCCGGCAGGTGCATCTATTATTATATAATCGAATATCTGCTTAAGCTTATCGCATAAAACCTTCACGTGAAGAGGGGTTATCTCACCGTCGTCCGGTTTAGGTGAAGCAGCCATGAAGAAAAGGCCGGGAAAGCTTTTGTCCTTTACAAGGGCTTGTTTGATGCGACACACTCCGTTAAGCACATCGCTCACATCGTAAACCACATTATTCTCCAGACCCAGATATAAATCCAGATTACGCAATCCGGTATCCATATCCACCAGAACTGTTCTGCGTCCCCTTCTTGCCAAAGTGGCCCCCAGATTGGCGGAAAACATGGTCTTTCCGGTGCCTCCCTTACCGGATGCTATTACAATGGTTTTACCTAAAGTTCCCATAGCAGTCTCCTTTGTCACTAACTTTCTCTTTAATTATGCGATGCACTAGTTCATCTTTGTAGAAAAGTCCAGCTCTTTGCTGTTTCCTTCGTTTTCTGATTTAACTCCCAGATATTCTCCGATTATTTCTCTGGCCACAGGTGCGGCATTGTAGGAAGTACCTCCCTGTACCAGCAGCACTACTACTGCAATCTTTGGATTATCCGCAGGTGCCAGAGTTATTGTCCATGCAAAGTGGTCGTAAGTATCCTTGTACTTATTTATATCAGAGTAGGATACTTTTTTGCCGCTGGCTTTAATGAGGGCTTCGTCCACCGCATCATTTTCTGTAGGATACTTCTGCGGATCCTCCTTCATCATCTTGGTCATGGTTTTCTGTACGTCTGACCAGGAGACTCCCGGAGCGATAGCTGAAAGATGTTCCTTCACATATGCCACCTCATCCTTAGGATTGATATAGCCGGATCTTTCGGCAGTACCGGTTTTGCCTGCCACGTCAATCGGAAAACGCGAGAAGCAGCTGGCCAGAGTACCTCTCTTAGTTACAAGTCTCATACCCTCCAGCACTTTATCAAGATCGCTTTTTTCAACGTCTATCTGATAAGCCTTTTCTTTCTTGTTCAGACCTTCGCCTCCTATTCCCCTGATAATGCTGACCTGGTTTCTCTTGCCGTCATTGCCTAGCGTTGCCACATAATTAGCCATCTGAAGAGGTGTATATGCGTTGTCTCCCTGTCCTATGGCGATGTTGAACTCGTCTCCGGTTGTCCACTCCGCCTGATTGAAATACGAATATTTGCAGACATCTGTCAGCGTCTCTACCTTGGATGCTTTTACTGTGGTCTGCTCCTGTATTCTCTTTATTATAGTGGCTCTGTCAGGGTTTTCTTCAGTCCAGCTTGTGATGGTGCTTATTTCTTCTCTGAGCTTTTCATCATCCTTTATCGTGGATGACGGCCAGTACTTTTCGCTGTTGTAATAGAGGTGACTCCAGAGGGACTGTTTCATTCCCTGGAGTTTTCTCTCCTTTGATGCCAGAGGAGTTACTGATTCGTAAAGCTCTATGCCTGTCTTTTCTCCAAGACCGAATTCCGAAGCAACCTTCATTATCTTCTCTACTGACATCTCATTTTTGTATCCGAGGGAAGACATGTTGTTCCAGTCTCTGCCCGTGGCTATACAATAAAAATAGAAGTTGCACGAGTTCTGTATTCCGGTAACCAGGGTCTCATAGCCGTGGCTTCCTCTGTAGTTATTCCATAAACTGCAGCCGAAGGTTCTCCCGCCCATTTCAATGTGCCCTTTGTCATAGATTCTTCTGTCAGGATCAAGGCCCGCCTGAAGAGCTGCTACTGCAGTAACCGGCTTAAAGGTTGATCCTGGCTGTACAGAAGTCCTCGTTGCGTTATTGTATAAAGGCGTAGGAGCCAAAGAGTCACGTGGATTGGTGCTCTGAACCGATGCCCATGCTTTGGTTGAAATTCCCTCAGCAAATATATTAGGATCATAGTCAGGATAGCTTGCCATGGCAAGGACGTCTCCAGTCTCCACATCGAGGGCTACAGCAGCTCCGGAAGCACATTTCCCATACTTCATCAGCTTCATATTACCGTATTTGCTTTGGAAAACGCCGCCTGAAGCAGTGGCCTTTACTGCTCTTTCCAGAGCATCCTCCGCCACCTTCTGCAGATCCGCATCGATGGTCAGATATACGTTTTTACCCGCCACAGGTTCTGTTTCGCCTAACGTTTCTATATAATCACCGCCGCTGTTTACCAGAATGGTCCTTACACCGTCAGTTCCTTTCAAAGTAGATTCCATTGAGGCCTCAATGCCTTCCTTGCCTATCAGATCATCAGCATTATATCCTCTGTTGTTAACATATTCGTCATACTGCCCGTCAGAAATACTGCCCATATATCCTAGAACATGGGAAAGCAGCCTGCCCTCCGGATAAACTCTTACCGTTTCAGAAGCGACTTCCACTCCGGGTAGCATACTGCCCATTTCCTCCACATATGCAACGGTTTCATCGCTTACATCGCTGGCAATAGTACTGGAACGGTACTTGTTATATCCAATATTCTTTATTTCCTCTCTTATGCAGAAAATTTTTCTTACCTGCTTGTCAGAAAGAACCTTTTTCCCTTCATAGAGAGGCTTGTCGAGGCTGTACTTTTCTCTGAGAGCGTTAAATGCCTCTTCAGCGCTCAGATCTGTTTCCAGACCGTATTTTTCCAGGAATGCCTTTTTACGTGAATCATAGGTAAAGGTCATGCTTCTGGCAGAAATAGGCGGCCAGACCCCGTAAGTTTCCTGAAGGACTTCCATAGCATCACGTCTG
>JALFXR010000103.1 GCA_022787405.1 Bacillota bacterium | reverse complement strand
ATAGGTTATGCCCATGGCTTTATCAGCTCCGATATACAGGCACGCCGTTGAAGAAATCATAACCAGCACCATGGTAGCCAGAATGCAGATGCTGGCAAGACCGGCACCATGTTTCTTCATTCGGAACATCATGGATGATGTAGATATGAAATGGCTTGTTTTATAATAATAATTCTTGTTCTTTTTCATAGCGGAAAGCAGGGCCACACTGCCGGAAATCATACATGAGTATGTTCCCGCAATAACCAGAATAACCGCAAAGAAGAAGAAAGTAATTGCCTCAAACGGATTTTTTACCGCCAGAGCGATATAGTATCCTGCCGCCAGCATTACAACGCCTGCAATTGCCAGCACGTAGTTGGCACGAGGCTGCTTTTCCCCCTGTTTAGCGCTGTACAGCAGATCTATAGTCTTCATCCTGTAAATCTCAATTACGTTTTTGATGTAAATAATCCCGAATATCCCCGCGAACAAAGCAACTGTCGCTATAATGGCGCGGACACTTAAATTAAAGTTATAGTTCACGCTGCCGCCCATCATTCTCAGAAGGCCTACCTGAGCCAGCTTGCCGAAAACCAGTCCTGAAACAAGACCCAGCACCAGACTTGAACCCCATACCATCAACGTCTCCCATGCCAGAATCTTTATAATATGCCCTTTCCCCAATCCAAGCACATTATACAGTCCCAGTTCGGTCTTTCTCCTTTTCATGAGAAAGCTGCTGGTGTAAAAAAGAAATATTATGGCGAAAACACTTACAACCACACTGCCCAGATTGAGTATCATAGCCGCAGAACCGCCGCAGTAAAATTCAAGTATATCCGGATCATGAGCAAGACTGCTGATTATATAGAACATCATCACTATGCCTACGCATGCAAAAATGTAAGGCCCGTATATCTTCCTGTTCTTGCGTATGTTTGTCAAAGCCAGTTTTGCAAAAAGTCCCCCTGTCATTGTCTCTCACCGCCTGCCTTCATATCGCCCCTTGACTGAAGCATAGTCAGAGTATCAGAAATTCTCTGGAACATTTCGTCGTCGCCTCCGGATCCCCTGTAAAGCTGGTGGAAGACTTCTCCGTCCTTTATGAAAAGCACCCTGCCCGCCTTGCTGGCCGCCTTGATTGAATGAGTAACCATGAGAATGGTCTGCCCTGACGAGTTTATCTTTCTGAAAATGTTTAGAAGCTCGTCTGCCGATCTGGAGTCCAGCGCCCCCGTAGGCTCATCTGCCAAGATAAGTTCCGGATTGGTGATGACAGCTCTTGCCACGGCAGTCCGCTGCTTCTGACCGCCTGAAATCTCGTAGGGATATTTCTGCAGAATCTCGCTTATACCAAGGCCCTCTGCAATGGGACTGAGACGTTCCTTCATCTCCGGGAATTTTTTCCCCGAAAGCACCAGAGGCAGGAAAATATTATCCATCACCGAAAAATTGTCCATCAGGTTGAAGTCCTGGAAAACGAAGCCCAGATGGTCTCTTCTGAATGAAGCTATATCTTTTTCTCTTATGGCTGACAGGTTCATGCCCTTCAGCTTCACCTCACCGCTGGTCGGCTTGTCAAGTGACGCAAGAATATTGAGCAAAGTGGTCTTGCCGGAGCCTGATTCTCCCATGATAGCCACAAACTCACCTTCCTCCACTGTGAATGATACGTTGGAAAGAGCCTGCACCTTGGCACCGCCGAATCTGGTGGTATATATCTTCTTTACATTATTCACTTCTAATATTGTCATCTTTTTTACCCCTCCCGGGTCCCCTTTCTGTTTTATGCTCTCATTGTACAAAAAAAGGAAATGCTCTGCCATAGCTTTGGCTTACATTTCCTCTTTATAATCTTACATTTTTGTAAGGTCCCCCAGTTCAATCCTTATGGTGGTTCCTCTGCCGCATTCTGACTGTGCACTTATGGAGCATCCTATTTTATCTGCGATACGGCTGCAGAGATATAATCCGATACCTGTGGATTTTTTATCTGCTCTGCCGTTATATCCGGTGTAACCTTTTTCGAAGATACGGGGCAGATCTTCAGGCGCTATTCCCATGCCTGTATCGCTTATTACCAATGCACTATCCTCCGCTGCAATTTTGATCTCTCCCCCGTCGGTGTACTTCAGCGCGTTGGAAAGAACCTGCTCCACTATAAAGCCCAGCCATTTTTCGTCGGTGACTGCAACAACATCAGTTCCGCCGTAAACCAGCCTGTTTCTGGTTCTTATGAATTGAGAAGCATACTTTCTTACAGCCTGCTTTATTATCTCATCCAGACTGCACGGCTTTATTACAAAGTCGCTTACACCGTCAAGACGAAGGTAACAGAGAACCATTTCCACATACTGTTCTATCTTAAACAGTTCATCGGAAATCTCACGCATAGCCGGGGTATCAGGCTCTGTCTGCAGAATAAGCCGCATTGCCGCAATAGGAGTCTTTATCTGGTGAGCCCAAATGGTATAGTATTCTGTCATTTCCTCATAGTTCCGGCTGTTTTCAAAGGACAGACGCATTCTATCGTCAAATGACGATTTGACGATATTGGTGTAATCCTCCTCCAGCAAATCCCCCGGTACAGGCAGATGGTCCATAGTTTCGGTTATTTCCTTTTCAGCAAAAACCAGAAGTTCATGTTTATCACAGTATCGTGAAAAATCCCATGCCGCAAGCACACCACCCAGAAAGATGCATATCACCAGCCCGTAGAGCACAGGCCTTATATCAGCGTCAAAAACCAGCACTACAGTGAGTATGGATACCGAAAAAACTGCAAACAGAATCAGACTCTTGATATGAGTTTTCATATATTTTACAAGCATATGTAGCCCATGCCCTTTCTGGTTGTTATGAAATCTTCAAGTCCGGCAGCTTCCAGCTTTTTTCTCAGCCTGGTAACATTAACTGTAAGGGTATTCTCATCTACAAAGCTGTCGGTGGCCCAGAGTCTTTCCATGAGGGTTTCCCTGCTGACAACCTTGCCCTTATTTTCAAGAAGGGTGAGCAGGATCCGATACTCATTTTTGGAAAGATCTATGGTCTGCCCATTGCAGGTAAGGCATGTATCCTGCGTGCTGAGTATGGCTCCTCTATGCTCGATGATTCCCGTCTGTCCGGCAAAATCATAGGTTCTTCTCAGAACAGCCTGTACCTTAGCCGTCAGAACGTTAAGGTCAAAGGGCTTTGCAATGAAATCATCACCACCCATATTCATAGCCATTACTATGTTCATGTTGTCTGAGGCAGAAGAAATGAAGACTATAGGCACCTTAGACACACGCCGTATCTCACTGCACCAGTGATAGCCGTTAAAAAAAGGCAGAGAAATGTCCAGAAGGACGAGCTGCGGATTATAATCCGCAAACTCCTCCATAATGTCTCTGAAATTCTCTGCACAACGGGCATTGAAGCCCCATGCCTCAATATGATTTTTCATAGCTCTTGCTATGGTTCTGTCATCCTCGACAATTAAAATATTATACATATTTCCGTACGCTTATTCTGCGTTTTCAGCTATTCTATCATAGATTACATCCAGCACTTTTTCCAGATACAGATTCAGTTTAAGTGAATACTGCTCCTCAGCAAACTGATCCAGAGCCATTCCTGCCGCATCTTCAAAGCTTTCCCTGTCAGAGTATCCATAAGATGTCAAAATGCTGTCCAGCTGCTCTTCATATTCCTTTTCGGAAACTTCGATACCTTCCTTCTGAGCGGCAGCATAGACAATCATTTCCGTCTTTACCATACTTTCCGCATAAAGCCTGATCTGCTCATTATATTCATCTGTATCGTACTTGAAGTACTCATCGAGGAATTCTTCCCACTCCATGCCCTGCTGCTCTGCGAGCTTTTCATATCGTGTATTGAACATCTCAACTTTGCTGTCCACCTCTAAGGCAATTGCCTCGGTGATTTCAGTCTCAGCTACAATCTGATTCCATATCTTGGTTTTTATGTTGTAAAGCTGTTCTTCGGTCTCCTGTTCTTCAAGCTGCTTGGCCATACTCTTTCTGTAGTCCGCTACATTCTTTTCGTCGCTGTGTTCCTTTACAAAATCATCTGTAAGTTCGGCAGGCACGTCCACAAGTTTGGCATTTACAGTAACCACAAAGGTGACGTCTTTACCTGACAGGTCCTCATTATTGGGATAAGGGTCAGGGAACTTCAGATTGAGAGTCACAGGCTCGCCTATGGTTGCCCCGTACATTCCCTCCTGAAAACCGTCAATCATGCTTGCCTGCCCCAGAACCATCTCCTGGTTGTCGGCATTCATACCGTCTGTAGTAGAACCATCTGCCAGAGTTCCTTTGTAGGAATATCTGATTTTATCGCCTTTCTCTACAACACCTTCAGTTTCCTCTTCCGTTGTAGGATACTGGGCCAGAACTTCGTCGATTGCCGCGTCTATGTCCTCATCTGTAATGGTGACATCAGGTTTCTCTGTAGTATAGCTGTCATAGTCAGGCAGCGTCACATACTCTGTCAGGTCATACCCGGAATAAGGCATTTCCAGATTACCTCCTCCGCAGCCGGTCATGAAGACAAGACCAAGGCAAAGCACTGCAGTCAGTGCCAAAGTTAATACTTTTTTCATTTTATTTTCCCCTTTGTTTTTTATATTTTTTCAAGCTGTTTTTTAGCTTTATTTTTCTTTTTCCTATCCGTGCTTACCACGATATATACAAGCATCAGCACTGTAGCCAGATATGGCACCATGGAAGTCAGGTCTGCCGGAACTCCCACGCTCTGAAGTCTCATACCCAGAGCCTCAAGGAAACCGAAAAGCAAGGCCGCCAGGAAAACCTTCGGCGGATTGGCCATACCGAAAATAACACAGGCGAATGCAATAAACCCTCTGCTGTTGCTCATTCCCTCGGAAAACATAGTCAGATAGCCCAGTGAAAGATGGGCTCCTGCAAAACCGCAGAACACTCCGCAGAGAATGCTGGCAATAAACTTCATCTTATGAGCACTTATTCCTGCGGTCTCAAGCGACTCCGGATGTTCTCCGGCTGCCCTCAGCCAGAATCCGTAAGGTGTTCTGTACAGGAACACCCAGGTAAGGAACACCAGAAGCCAGGTTATGTACACAAATATGGAGTTATTGTTAAGCAGCGGTCCCAGCACAGGAATTGCATCAAGAAAATCAAAGTGCACCGTAGGCAGTGATACTATCCCTGCATCAGCGAAAGTTCCCTTTACTCCAAAAATTGAACGCAGAAGATAAACAGTAAGGCCTCCTGCAAATGTGTTGAGCGCCATACCTATTATAAATTCGTCACTCCTGAGCTTTACAACGAACACTGCGAAAAACAGTCCGATGACAATTCCGGAAATCACTGCTCCCAGCACTCCTATTGCCGCTGAAGAGAATGCAAAGCTCAATGCCACAGCAACAAATGCTCCCACCAGAATCATTCCGTCCATACCAATATTCATTATACCGGCCTGTTCTGTGAGAAGGCCTCCCATAGCTGCAAGGATTACCGGGGTGGCCGTGCGCAGCGTATTCTGCAATAGACCTATATTGAAAACATCTAATATCTGATTCATTGCTGTGCCTCCCCTCTGAGTTTCCTGCGAGCGTCGTTTCTTGTTTTCCTGCGTCTGTAAGCCTGGGAAATTCCGCCCTCAGCCGCCATCAGGAATATTATTATAGAGAATATTATCTCCGAAATTTCTCCCGAGATTCCTACGGAGAGTTCCATAGCCGAAGCCCCGATATCGATTACTGCGAAGAAAAAGCTCATAATGATAATCCCCAGAGGGCTGTAGTTCATTATCATTGCTACCAGCATACCGTCAAAATAGAACTCGTTGGATATTGAGGAAAGAAATCGCTGCTGATATCCGAATACCTCAAACATGCCCACAAGTCCGCAAATCACTCCTGATGCAACCATGGCTCCGATCATTATCTTGTCCTTGTTCAAGCCTGAGAAGAAAGCAAATCTTTCGTTTTCTCCTGTGATCTTCATCTCCAGTCCCACACTGGTTCTTTTCATGATATACCAGCAGAGAAAAGCGATTACCGCACTGTATATTATGGCTGTACTCAGATTGGAGCGTGCAATCACCTGCTCAAACATATAACTGTCAGCAACTGCATCAGTTCCGGCCATTACACCCCTGTCATGGGTTTTAAGCGGACCGCTGCTGTTGGTCAGATATGCACACAGAAAAATTGCTGCTGAGTTGAGCATTATGGTGGTTATAACTTCACTGACATTGAGCTTCACTTTCAGCATGGCAGGTATCCAGGCAAAGAATCCTCCCGCCGCTGCCGCTGCCAGAAATGCCAGGGGCACTACAACAATCGCAGGCATGCCCTTGAGATATACAGCCGTCATTGTAGCCGCCAGACCGCCCAGAAACAGCTGCCCCTCACCGCCTACATTGAACATGCCCGCTTTGGAACCTACCGCCATAGCAAGGCCTGTAAGGCAGAGAGTCATCATTTTTGCCAGGGTATTACCAAAGACGCGCGGTGAGCCAAAAGCACCTTTCAGCATTGCTTCATATCCTCTTAAAGGGTTGCACCCCGTAACAGCCATGAGCATTCCACCTATAATAAGGGCGGCTAAAATGCTGACAAACAATGAAATAAGGTATCCTTTCTTTTCATGGAGGGTATCTGCAATTCTACTCATCAGTGTTTCCTCCTTCCGTGTCTCTGCTTCCGGTCATATAATATCCGATTTCCATCTTGTCGATTTTTCCGGCCTTGAATTCTCCGGTAATTTTTCCTTCAAACATGGTGACAATTCTGTCACTCAGCCGGAATATCTCATCCAGGTCTGCGCTGACCAGAAGTATGGCGCAGCCCTGATTTCTCTTTTCTATAATCTGTCTGTGGATAAATTCAATTGCTCCGATATCCACTCCTCTTGTAGGCTGTGCGATTATCAGCACCGGTGTATCAAAGGAGAATTCCCTTGCCACAACAACCTTCTGCATGTTGCCGCCTGATAGTTCTCCTACCCTTGTATTCGGTCCGCCTCCCCTGAGGTCAAATTTTGCAGAAAGCTCTCTGGCATATCTTGCAACGGATGACTGTTTCAGGTGGAGCTTATATCTGGCAAAATCCGTCTGTCTTTCCTTGCCTATTATAAGATTTTCGGTAATGGTCGACTGAAGAGATACACCTGTTGAAACTCTGTCCTCTGGTATATGTGCTGCTCCCAGAGCTCTGATCTGCCCCGGATTCATACCATCTGCTCTGGTTCCGTGGATATAGAAGCTTCCCTTCTGCAGCGGACGCATACCTGTCAGCACTTCCACCAGCTGGCTCTGTCCGTTGCCTTCGATAGCGGCTATTCCCAGAACCTCACCGGCTCTTACCTGAAGAGATACTCCCCTGACTGCCATTATACCTCTGTTATCTGCAGCATAAATGTCTTCTGCTTTTATGAGAACCTCTCCCGGCTCTCCTGTCTTATCTATATTGTCAAAGAGCACGTCTCTGCCTACCATCATAGAAGCCAGAATACGTTCGTTAACATTCTTTGTTTCTTCTACTCCCACCAGTCTGCCCCGGCGCATTACACCTACACGGTCAGAAATGGCCATCACCTCATAGAGTTTATGGGTGATGATGATGACGGTCATCTGCTTTTCGCGGACGATGCGGCGGATGACGTCGAA
>JALFXR010000039.1 GCA_022787405.1 Bacillota bacterium | reverse complement strand
ACATAAAGAAAAAATCAAATAAGCCAATAGCGCCTACTGCAGAGGAAATCGAAAGAAATCCACGCTCCAGAAGCGCCAAGCTGCGGGTGGCTGAAAAAATATAGCCGCAGCACAGACCGTTAATGCCAGATGATAATGAGGGAAAAACATGACAGCAGCAGAAAGAGCATACACTTCTGACTATTCGTACATTCCGCCAAGCACTTATGCAAGAGATTTTGCACAGCAGCTCCCGGACAGAAGTACTTACCCAGGAGAGGGAAAAGGAAGAACGTCAAGACCCGACAGAGAAAAAAAAATCCGGGAGGTTCCTAGGACACAGCCTAAGAGCCCTGTTTCCCGTGCTGTTTTAGTGCGTTCTGTTATTTTACTTGTTATTGCAGGTGTTTTGCTGGTAGGAACAGTATGGATGAGTGCCAAGGCAACAGAAATAAAATATTCGATTAATAAAACAAACAAGGAAATCCGCACCATCGAAAACGAAATCACTTCTCTGAAGGTTAAGATAGAAGGTGCAAACGGTATTGAGTCGGTTGAGGAGTATGCTATAAATGAACTTAAAATGAAATATCCTTCAGCTAATCAGTGTATTTATATAGAAGAAGACGCGGTGGTAAGAGATACCCTCAGTGCAGAAATAAGGGAGAAGGCTTACAGCAAGTCATAGAATTGATACTGCGTTAATATAAATAGTCTTAGAATAATTTCATATACAGGCGAGCCAGACAACTTAATACAGCCATTGGTGGTCTGGCTTTCTGTTTGATAAGAGGAAATAACAGGAGTCAAAAGCTGTATGAAAGCACCGGTAAATTTAGTACATAAGAGAAGAGTAGCGATAGGGTTCTTTATTGTTGCCCTGCTTATGGTCGCCCTTACGTTCAGGGTTGCGTGGATTCAGATTGTAGATGCCGAAGAGTACACCGAAAAGGCCATACTTCAGCAGACGAACGATACGGCTATTCAGGCCAAGAGGGGCATCATATATGACAGAAACGGCAAGGAACTGGCTACAAGCACTACCTGCTACACTCTCTGGGTATGGCCGGCTCAGTTCACATATGAGAAGACCGATGCCGAAATAAAGGAGATGTGCGGCAAAATAGCCGAAATCATAGATAAAGACGAGGAAAAGGTCCTTCAGAGCGCTACTAAGGATACTCTTATGGTTTCCCTGGCAAAATATCTCGACAAGGAAACTGCAGATAAAATCAGGGCATTGAAATACAGCGGTCTTGAGCTGGCAGAGGGCACCAAGAGAAACTATCCTCTCGGAAATTTTGCATCTCAGGTTCTGGGAAGTGTAAATGACGATAATCAGGGCAGAACAGGCCTTGAGCTTCAGTACGATGAATTTCTCAGCGGAGTGCCGGGAAGATGGGTTAAAAACACCGATATTTCCGGAAACGAGCTTGTAGAAGGCCGGGAAGAATATCACGAGGCACAGGATGGACTCAATGTGGTTACCACTCTCGACGAAGCAATCCAGTACTATGTGGAGAAGGCTATAGATGAGGGTATGGAAAAGACCGGGGCCAAGCGCATAATGTGTCTTGTTATGGATCCTAAGACGGGGGACATTCTGGCCAGTGCCGTTACACCGGGGTTCGATCCTAACAACGCCACTGTGCCTACAGATGAAACCTACGCTGAGGAATACGAAAAAGCAAAGAATAAATCTGAAGTTTTATCCAAGATGTGGAGAAATCCCATAGTCAGCGATACTTATGAGCCGGGCTCAACATTCAAGCTCATCACCGCATCCTCAGCAATTGAGGAAAAGGCTATAACCACCACTGAAACCTTCAGCTGCAATTCACGTGTTACCGTGGCAGGAGTGACGCTCCACTGCTGGAGCAATACAAATCATGGTACACAGACCATCAAACAAGCTGTAGGAAACTCCTGTAACCCTGTAATGGCCAAGGTCGCCACCAAAATGGGAAAAAAGACTTTCTATAAATACCTGGATCTGTTCGGTATAACAGAGAAGACCGGAGTGGATTATCCGGGAGAAGCAGGTGCCATCGTACAGAGCCTCGAAAACGTAGGTCCTGTCGAACTTGCCACTATAGGATACGGCCATGGTATTTCCGTAACCCCTATACAGCTGCTGACAGCAATCAGTTCAATCGGAAACGACGGTGTGCTGATGCAGCCGCGTTATGTAAAGGCTTTGACCGACAGTGAAGGCAAGATTGTAGAGGAATATGAGCCTAAAGTAGTAAGAAAGGTGCTTTCCACCAAGACTGCCAATGAAATGAAAGAAATTATGGAGTACGTAGTTGCCGAGGCAGGCGGAGGAAATGCCAAGATTACAGGTTACAGAATCGGCGGCAAGACGGGTACGGCAAACAAGGTTGAAAACGGAAGCTACGGCAAGAATTACTACAGTTCATTTGTCGGAATGGCACCTATGGATAATCCGCAGGTTTCCATTCTTGTAGTGGTTGACAGCCCGAAGGGCTCATACTATGGCTCCATCGTGGCTGCTCCTATTGCCAAGTCCATTCTTTCGGATGTGCTGCGCTACATGAACATCACGCCTGAATATACCGATGCGGAAAAAGCGGCTATTGAAGGGAATTACACTGTAGTGCCTGATGTTGTTGGCAAGGAGTTCAGCGAGGCGGCAGGCATTCTGGGAGGCAAAGAACTTAAGTACAGCCGTCCTAAGTCGGCCAGAGACGATGACAACTTTACCGTTGTGGATCAGTATCCTAAGGCGGGAACCAAGGTTAAAAAGAATTCAGTGGTCTATGTCTACAAGGAATAGGACCTGAGTATAAAATATATCCCGGAGGTAAATTGAAAATGATGCTGGAAGCTTTGCTGGGAGGTTTCGGTTTTGAAATCGCAGCAGGTACTCCGGATAAGGACGCATGCGCGTTGATTTACCATTCAGACAAGACCGTACCCGGAAGTGCTTTTTTTGCCATAAACGGGACGGAGAGGGACGGCAGAAGCTATATGGAAAGCGCAGCGCAAAAGGGAGCCTGCCTTATTGTTACCGAAAGAGGCGGTCCTGAGACTGACGGCTTACTTAAAAGATTGTCTGCACAATACGGACTTACAGCCGTCTACACAGAGAGTACCAGAAAGGCTTTGGCAGCAGCTTCCGCCGAGTTTTACGGAAGGCCTGCAGACGAACTGATGCTCATAGGCGTTACCGGCACCAAGGGAAAGACCACCACCACCTTTATGGTCAAGGAAATACTTGAAGCAGCAGGTATCAAAACGGGAATAATAGGAACGGTGGTGTCGGGGTATGACGGATGCTATGAAGAGGCATCAAACACAACACCTCAGTCCACGGACATTCACGGCGCGCTGAGAAAAATGGCTGATGCAGGCTGCAGAGCTGCAGTGATCGAGGTTTCGTCCCAGGGACTGATGCAGGAAAGAACCTTCGGCTTGAACTTCGATTCGGCAATCTTTACTAATATTTATCCCGACCATATAGGCGGGAGGGAGCATAAAAATTTTGAAGATTATATTTACTGGAAAAGCAGGTTGTTTAAACAGACAAAAACAGCTATAATCAATAGAGATGATCCACACTGGGGGTATATTGCAGGAGAAAGCGAAGCAGACAGAATTGTTACTTTTTCCACGGCCGGTGATACATCGGCGGATTATATCGCATCTGACATAAGACTCATGTGGCAGAGAGATATTCTTGGGGTCAGCTTCAATACACGCGGCCTTGAATTCGTTCTGGGAATGCCGGGAAAATTCAACGCAGCCAATGCCCTTGGAGCAGCAGCATGTGCGGAAACGCTGGGAGTCGATATGAGCATTGCTGCGAAGGCTCTTGCCGATGTGCGCGTAAGGGGCAGAACAGAACAGGTTGATCTTAATGAGGATTTTACCGTTCTGGTAGATTACGCCCATAACGGACCGGCACTTGAGAGTCTGCTGTCAACCCTTCGTGAGTACGAACCGGCCAGGCTGATTCCTGTATTCGGCTGCGGAGGAGAAAGAGACAGGAACAGGCGCTTTGAGATGGGAAGGTGCGCTGCGGAACTGGCGGATTTCACAGTGGTCACCTCAGACAATCCCAGGCGGGAAAAGCCTATGGATATAATAAGGGACATAATCTCGGCCATGGCGGAGGAGGAAGGCAGCTATACTGTCATTCCGGACAGGAGAGAAGCAATACGATGGACTGTTTCCCAGGCTCAGACCGGGGATATAATAATTATTGCAGGAAAGGGACACGAAACCTATCAGATAACAGGCGAAGAAAAACGCCACTTTGATGATCGTGAGGAGGTCCTTTCTGCAATGGGAAAAATTTGAGGAAAAAACTATGAGAACATTTACTGTAAAAGAAATAATAGATGCCACAGGAGGAATCCTGCTTTCGGGCGACGAAAGCAATGAGGTTTACCGGGTCTGCACCGATTCCAGAAAAGCAGGACCGGGAGATCTGTTTTTTGCACTTAAAGGAGAAAACAACGATGGCCACAACTATCTGGCTCAGGTACTGGAATCGGGATGCCGGACAATAGTCGTATCTGACGAAAGCAAGGTGCCCAAGCAGGCATTTCAGGCTCAGCCGGGAGATGCGGACATAATATCCACAGAGGATACTACAGCCGCACTGCAGAGGCTTTCTGCGTACTACCTGGACAGTCTGCCCCTGACAGCCAAGATAGCGGTGACGGGCAGCGTGGGCAAGACCAGCACCAGAGATATGCTTTATTATGCTCTTTCAACCACCTTCAGAACTGGAAGGAATCCGAAGAACTTCAACAACGGCTTCGGCCTTCCTCTCAGTATCATGGATTTTGCTCCTGATACTGAGGCCGCAGTGCTTGAGATGGGCATGAGCGCCGCCGGTGAAATAGAAAAACTTGCAAGGCTGGCCAGGCCGGACATAGCTATTATCACCAACATAGGGATTTCACATATAGAGAATCTGGGAAGCAGAGAAGGTATACTCAAAGCAAAGCTGGAGATTACATCCTGCTTTGACGAGAACTCCGTACTGATAATAAATGCTGATAACGATATGCTTACACCGGAAAATGTGAATGGACCATACAGGGTTGTAACCGTAGGCAGCGGTTCTGACTGCGATTACAGAATATCTGATGTTTGCGATTCCGGTGATAAGGGTGTGGAATATAATCTGCACTGCGGAGACAGGGAATATGCTGTAAAACTACCTGTGCCGGGGGCCCATAATGCTGTCAATTCCGCTCTTGCAGTAGCAGCAGCTGAGATTGCAGGTGTTTCACCTGACAAGGCCATAAGAGGGCTGGAGCATGCAGAACTTACGGAAAAGAGATTAAATATAAAGAATAAGGGCAGAATTAAGGTTATAGATGATACTTATAATGCCTGTCCCGATTCTATGAAATCAGCAATCAATACACTTATGGCTACTGAAAAAGAAGCAGATGGCAGAAGAATTGCCATCTTGGGAGATATGCTTGAACTGGGCGGAGAGAGTGAAAAGGCTCATCTGGAAATCGGCCGCTATGCGGGTGAAAAAGGAACCGACCTTCTGATTGCAGTAGGAGAGGCTGCGGAAGGTTACGCCCGCGGTGCAGAAGCCATGAAAGACATGAGGAAGGACAGGGTGCGTTACTACGCTGATAAGGAAACACTGCTTAAGGACATTTCCGGTATGATAAATCAGGGGGACGTGGTACTGGTAAAGGCTTCAAGAAGCATGTTTCTTGAAGAGGTTGTAAAGGAAATACTGAAGGATAAATAATTAAAACGAGATAGGAGTAAGAAAATGCAGAATTTGATATACCCTGTAATTGCAACGGTTATAGCATGGGTTCTGGGAGCTTTGTTCACCAAGATGCTCATTCCATTTTTAGAAAAGAAACAGTTCAGACAGTTTGTAAGGGAAGTAGGACCTCAGTCTCATCTTTCCAAGACAGGCACACCCAGCATGGGCGGACTGGCAATCATCAACTCCGCAGCAATAGCTTCTATTGCTGTTACCGCCATAGAGGGCAGTCTGGACATAAGAGTCGCAGGTGTTATAGTGCTCATGTACCTGTTTGCTCTTATCGGATTTATAGATGACTACGAAAAAGCCATAAAAAAGAATAACGCAGGTATCAGTCCTAAGCAGAAGATAGTCATGCAGTTCGGATTTTCACTTGTGTTTGCTGTGTTTGCGGCATATTTTTCTACAGCGGCTTTCGGCACGGTCGGAGGTACAGAGGTATGGATACCTTTTATAGACAGATACGTGAATTTCGGAATCCTGTATATACCTTTTGAGATATTCGTACTGGTGGCTTTCAGCAATTCAGTAAATCTGACGGACGGTCTTGACGGCCTGGCTTCCGGCGTTACGGCACTGGTAAGCGTATTCATGGTTGTTGCAGGTGCTGCTTTCTGCTTTACAGGGGAGCCG
>JALFXR010000038.1 GCA_022787405.1 Bacillota bacterium | reverse complement strand
GTTCCGGGAGTACTTGGAGATAAGGAAGGCGGGAACGAGAGAATGGTTTCCACACCATGGCAGGATGAAAAAATCCCTTTTACCAGGGCTGCTGAAATGGGCACAGAAAAAGTTATAACAGAGCATTCTGTGGTCGGAATTGTGGTCACAACTGACGGATCTTTCGGCGAAATACCGAGAAAAAATTTTAAAGAAGCTGAAGAAAGGACGATTGCTCAGCTGAAGGCCCTTGGAAAGCCTTTTGTCACTGTTTTAAATTCTTCAGAACCAGAAAGTGCCAGATGCATTGAACTGGCAGCAAAACTTGAGGGAAAATACGACGTACCTATTATTCCTCTCAACTGCCAGAGAATGAACGAAAGAGATTTTGACAGACTTTTCGAACACCTGATAAATCAGTTTCCATGCTGTCAGATTGATTTCAAGCTTCCCGGATATCTGGATGCACTCGCAGGGACTCACTGGATAAAGGCAACCATAATAGAGAGCGTTAGGAACTGGATGGGAACTTTTGAGACCATAGGTGAGGCTATGGACAGCTGTCACGGCATAGCTGACGGGAGGATAGTAAAAGAAATAAAAATAGTCAGAGCGGATATGGCTCATGGTGTACTCACATTAGAACCGCAACTCGATGAGAGCCTGTACTATAAGGTTATCGAAGAACTTATGGGAGCACCTGTCTCCGATGACAGTCAGCTGTTTATGCTTTTAAAGGAATATGCACAGGCCAAGGTGGCATATGACTGCATAAAGAGTGCTCTGGAGGAAGCCAGGAGAACAGACTATGGTATAGTAGCGCCTAAGCTTTCAGAAATGGTTCTGGAAAAACCGGAGGTATTCAAACAGGGAAGCAAGTATGGAGTGAGAATGAAGGCCAAAGCTCCATGTCTTCACATAATAAGAACAGACATAACCACAGAGGTTTCTCCGGTGGTAGGAACCGAAAGTCAGTCGGCAGATCTGGCAAAGCTGCTTACGGAGCAGTTCGGAAGTGAGGAAGACATATGGGAAACAAACCTTTTTGGTAAATCCTTAAAGGAAATGGTTACGGAACAGATGGAGAACAAGGTAAATAATGTACCGGAAGCACTCAGAGGCAAGGTACAGCGTTCACTTCAGAAAATAAGCGATGAGGGCAAGGATTATTTTATCTGCATAATACTTTAGTTTGGGTGCAAAATATCCCTATGGAAAAGATTAGGGAACAGAAAAATACGGTTATCGTATGTGTGATAACGGCCTTTATAACAACTTTCATGGGAAGCGCTCTGAACCTTTCAATTCCGGCTTTGGAGAAGGAATTTGGGGTAGGAGCGCAGACCGTCGGATGGGTTGTCACAATATATATGCTCACATGTTCGGCACTGGCGGTGCCTTTCGGGCGGTTGGCCGACATAGTTGACAGAGTATTAATTCTCAGGACAGGCATTCTCATTTTTTCTGCAGGATCATTGAGTGCGGTCATCTCCCGCAGTATGGTGATTCTTCTTTCGTTCCGCTTGATGCAGGGTATAGGTGCTTCCATGATTTTCAGTACCAATATTGCAATTCTGGCTGCCGCCTTTGATGGAAATGAAAGAGGGAGAGTTCTGGGATATGCCACATGCGCCACATATGCAGGGCTTTCCGCCGGGCCTGTTATTGGTGGAATTCTTAATCAGCATTTTGGATGGAGAGCAATTTTTTTAGTTACCGCTGCAATATCGGCTATTGCCTTTTGTGGGGCGGTTCTCAGACTTCATAAAGGTTCCGGAACGCAATATTCATCATCTGAAGAAAATAAACCTGTGGCTGATTATGCGGGAAACATTCTTTTCATCATGTCTATGGTGACGTCCATGTACGGCCTTTCAGCTTTTAAAAATAATGTTGCAGCCCCTTTCATTCTGGCCGCGGGGCTTTTTTTGTTTATTATATTTATAAGGACAGAAAAAAAGGCGGTAAATCCTGTAGTTGATATAAGAATGTTTGGCAGGAATCTTCCATTTACATTGTCATGCTTTGCGGCCATGTTTAATTACGGTTCCAATTTTGCCATGTCATATTTAATTTCTATATATCTTCAGTCGGTAAAAGAAATGTCATCTCAATGGGCAGGGATTGTACTGGCATCCGGCACAGTGATTATGGCACTGCTTTCTCCGTGGGTTGGGCGGCTTTCGGACAGATTGTCTCCTAACAGAATATCCGCCGTGGGAATGGTGTTTTGTGCTGCGGCTTTATTCTTTTTCGCATTGGTGGGACAGGATTCGTCTCTGACGCGGATAATTATCACTCTTGCTCTTTCTGGATTAGGTTTTGCTTTGTTTTCGACGCCTAATACAAATGCTGTAATGTCCTGTGTAAAAAAGGAGGATTATGGTACTGCTTCTTCAATTCTGTCCACGATGCGTTCTCTCGGACATACAGCAAGTATGTCAGCGGTTACGGCGATTTCAGGAATATATATGGGAAGTAGCAGTATAGGAGAGGTACCACAGGAAATGCTGATGAAAACTCTTCACGTTTCCTTTGCAATATTCACTTTTTTATGTATACTTGGAATTTTTATGGCGGCAAAGCGAAAAGTATGATATGATAAAATGTATTGAACCTTAATTATAGGAGGTATTGGAATGGAAAACAAACTGCAGTATTATATAAGAGTTTTTAAAGGCGCAAGTTTTCAGAAGTTTTTTAAGGTGCTTGATAACGCCCATATCAGGTCAGGGAAGAACAAAGTTGTGCTTTTCTGTGACATGCTTTATTCCATGGCCAGGTATGGTGCCGGATATAATGATTATGTGACTTTTGAGTTCTGGAATCTTAGCGGAAAGCAGAGGGATACCTATCTTACAAGATTCAGAAGCAAAAAGTTAATGATGTTCATGAACGACCACAGTTATGCTCACATTTTCAATAATAAGAATGAATTTAATGAAGTGTTCAAGGATTTCATAGGAAGAGAATGCTTAGACCTTGAGACGGCATCCGATGAAGATGTGAAAAACTTCTTCGAGAGCCGTAAAAAAATATTCGCCAAGATGAAAGACCTCAGCTGCGGCATAGGCTGCGAGCTTCTGGAGACAGAAAAATTCGAGGATGCGGAGGCTTTCCTGAAATATATACGTGAAAAAGGCTTTGCTACCATTGAAGATGTTATCGAGAACCATCCGGATGTAGCCAAGTTATATCCGTTCTCTGTCAACACCATCAGGATTATAACAATGCTGGATGCAAAGGGTGAGCCTCATTGCCTCTATGCTGTATTCAAAATGGGTAAGGACGGCAGAGTAGTTGATAACTACGGCCTCCACGGACCGGTTGACATGGAAACAGGAGAGTTTCTGTTCCCTGCTCATTCAGGCGATACTACTGCAGGCATACATTACACAGAACATCCTTACAGCCATATCAAGCTTGTAGGTTACAAGGTGCCATACGTTAAAGAAGCTGTTGAGCTTGCAAAGAAGGCGGCTACAGTGGTTCCTCAGATGCGTTATGTAGGCTGGGACGTAGCTATAACTCCGACAGGTCCTGTAATTATCGAAGGAAACAACTACTGTGCTCATGACTTCTGGCAGCTTCCGGGGCAGACACCTGGTGGAATAGGTATCTTGCCTAAGATCAAGGAAGTAGCACCTGAATTTAAATGTTAAAAAAGACATAATCCCAAACAAAGATTGAAA
>JALFXR010000030.1 GCA_022787405.1 Bacillota bacterium | reverse complement strand
TACAAAATCATCTTATACGGAGATATGGCAAGATAAATGACGATATGCAGAAAACCTTGATTTTAAGCCATTTTCGCGAGGTTTTATAAACACTTGCGCGGGCTTATAAGAAGATTTCCGTCTATCAAATCAATAAAAAATTCTTTTGTCCGTTGTTCATATGTACCCCTGCTTTCGATCTTTCTATATCCGAATTAACATGCTGAGTATACCATTTCGGAGCGAAAAAATCAACCGCACACGCGCATGGAAGGCAGCCTTGCCTCTATACTCCTGCAAAAGGATAATCTCCTCCTAAAAACTCCTTGATTTTTTTCAAGAAAAAGTGTTATAATTACCTTCAAATAAAACAGCAAAACAAGTGCGCAGCCTGAAGGCATAAGTCCAGCTTTCAGACCTGCGCACTTTTTTTATGAAATGGAGGTTAATACTAATGGATCAAAAATCAAACTCATTTCTCGAGACCGAGAAAATCGGCCGCCTGATGAGGAAATACTCGGTGCAGTCATCAACATAATACTGGACCCTGTATTTATCTTTCCTCTGCAGATGGGCATGAAAGGCGCCGCAGTTGCTACAGTCATGGGACAGATAGTTACTGCTGCTCTTTCTCTCTGGTATCTGTGCCATATGAAGGCTGTAAAACTTGGAAAACACAGCTTCGGTCTCTGGCCCGGCCTTATGAAACGATTCCTGATTCTGGGCCTCACCAGTTTCCTGGCTCAGATCTCCCTGGTCATATCCATGGCGGCGGTTCAGAACATGTGCACTAAATACGGTGCTCTGGATCCCATCTTCAGTCAGCAGGAATTCGCCCAGATTCCTCTTGCGGTTCTCGGCATAGTTATGAAGTTTTTCCAGATTGCTATCTCTATTGCCATCGGCATGGCCGCAGGCTGCATTCCTGTTGTCGGTTATAACATCGGGGCCGGAAAAAAATACAGAGCAAAGTCTCTCTTTACTCACCTTCTTGTGGCTGAAGCCATCGTAGGGGCAGTTGCTCTGGTAATAGTAGAGGTTTTCCCGGAGCAGCTTATCGGAATCTTCGGTGCTCACAATGAAAGCGCCTACTATACTGCTTTTGCGGTAAAGAGTTTCCGAATCTACCTCTGCATGATGATTCTCGCTACAGTCAACAAAGGGACCTTCATATACCTGCAGGCCATGGGAAAGGCTATTGAGTCCACCATTATCTCTCTTACCCGTGAGATAATTTTCGGTGTAGCTCTGCCTATAATTCTACCTGTTTTCTTCGGTCTGTACGGGCTTCTTTATTCCTTCCCGGCAGCGGATATCCTTACCTTTGTCATTGCCTGCGTAATTATACGAAGCACTTACAGAGAGCTGAGTATTTAAAAAATGTCTCCCTCCATGGTAAGCCCCAGACCGTGAAGTTTGCAGAGGGTATTTACTACGGAGAATATTATAACGGCCCCCAGATTGGCTGTGGTGTTATCCTGGTCGAATCTAGGTGAGATTTCGCAGATATCAAATCCTCTTACCTTTCTGGTTCTGAGGATGTGCTTTATCATAGGAATCACCACCTCCGGGTCCAGCCCCAGAGACTGGGTGGCGCTTACTCCCGGCGCAAATGCCGAACTGAACACATCTGTACAGATGGTTATGTAAGCATCCTTATGTCCATACATAAATGTGTCTATCTTTTCGAGAACAGAAGCAGTGCTGCCGTACTGGAACATTCTGGCCAGCACATAGTTTACGCCTATCTCCTTAGCTTTCTTAAACAGGCTCACTGTGTTGCTGTGCTGCTGAATTCCCAAAGGCAGGTATCCGTATTTACAGCCTTCCTCCATGCATATATCGTAAATCTGTCTGAACATGGAGCCTGATGAACTGCCGTTGTCATAAGGCCTCAGGTCGAAGTGGGCATCGAAATTGACAATGCCGATATCCGGCTTCCTACCCTTCTTTTTTATACTGTTAAACTGACCCTGGAAATGCCCGAAGGTTGTCTCATGGCCGCCTCCCAGCACTATAGGGAAAAGATTCAGATCCAGCAGCTTCTCCACGGCTTCTCCCAGCATGCGCTGGCCTTCCTCCATGGAAATTTCCTGGCACAGTATGTTTCCTGCATCATATATTTCAACCTTTTCTGAAAAGCTGCATGGCAGGTTTGACATCTGCCTTCTTATAAAGTCCGGCGCCAGAGCCGTTCCTACTCTGCCTTTGTTCCTCTGCACGCCCTGCTCACTGCAGAAGCCCACAATTCCAAAAGCCAGCTTCCCCTTAAAAGGCTTGTTGTCTTCGTTTAAATCAAGCGGCTTAACCCACTGATGCCATCTGAAGGCATCGTAATCATCTACGCTGTCCACACGCCCTGTCCAGCAGTCCATGGCGCTGACATAATATTTTTTATCCATGATACACGCGTCCTCCTATTTCCAAAGAACATCCGGGTATTCGCCCTTATCCTTCATTGACTGCAGTGCGTCCACCACGCTCTGCTTATCCTCCTTGTAGGTCACTCCATACCAGCGGTCCCTTGAACGAAGCACCCTTACCTGTGCTTTGCCTTCACCGATGAGTCTGTCCACCACGCCCGGCAGGAAATACTCTCCTTTCAGAGGGTTTTCTTTCAGTGCTTTATCCAGAAAAGCAGGGAAGCCGGCTTCCATTTCAGTCAGCATGGATGCTGTAAAGCCCCAGAAGTTCATGGATACCACAGTGCCTCTGGAAAGCTCCGTTTGTACAGGTTCCGAAGCTTCTCCTCCACCTTCTTCGAAGACTATTTTTTCGCCTTCCCATTTTATTTTAGTACGCTCGGTTATAGTACTGAGCATGCCGTCCTTATCCGTTTCGCAGACACCGCGGGAAACATATCCGTTTTCCGTAAGAGTGTTTTCTATATCGTAACCTACCATACAGTAGCTGTATTTTTCTCCGTCTTCTGCATTTTCAAGGAACTCATATATGGACTGGAAAGCTCCCGGACCATAGTAGTCATCTGAGTTAATTACCGCAAAAGGCCCGTCAACCTTTTTTCTGGCTGCCATAACCGCATGGGCTGTTCCCCACGGTTTCTGTCTGCCATCAGGCACTTCATATCCTTCAGGAATATCGCCGAGTTCCTGAAATGCATATTCTATATCTATATATTTTCCTGCCTTTTCGTCGAGAAGTTTCCTGAAGTCTTCCTCGTTTTCCTTCTTGATTACGAATACGGCCTTATTAAACCCGGCCATAACAGCATCATATAGTGAAAAATCTATGATAAGCTCTCCCTTGCCTGTTACCGGTTCTATCTGCTTCAGACCGCCGAATCTTGATCCCATCCCGGCAGCCATAATAACTAATACGGGTTCTTTTTTCATTTCTTCCTCCCATTTTTCGGAACAATATTTCAAACATAATAATATATCATCTTTGCCACTGGTGCAAGTAGTGGTATAATAGTTTCATCAATTGGAGGTGCGAAATGATTAAGACAATGGAAATATGCGAAAGAGATGCGGTCATGCATGTGGCCAACCTCATGGTATCTGCTGCAATATCCGCTCCTAAGGGCAGCGGGCGTGATACCATCATAGCTATGGTGCCCAGTTTATCGCCAACACCCTTGGCGGCAAGGTAGAGAAAGCAGACAGCCGTGAGTATGGTCGTGCACATCTCGAGAGTTTCGATGCCTCCAATCCGCTTTTCCGAGGTTTCGAGCCACATTCCCAGGTATGGATGAGTCATGGAGATACCATCACTGCCATACCAGAGAGTTGCCGTGTTATCGCCTCTACTGCCGATGTCACCAATGCCGCCTATGCATCTACTGAGGTGCCTCTTTGGGCTGTGCAGTTTCATCCAGAGGTGTTTCATAGCCTTCAGGGCAAGGAGTTGTTGCGCAATTTCGTTGTAGATATATGCGGCAGCACTCAAGACTGGAGTCCAGCCTCGTTTGTTGAAACCACAGTAGAGCAGTTGAAGGAGCAGTTGGGCAACGACCGTGTCATC
>JALFXR010000032.1 GCA_022787405.1 Bacillota bacterium | reverse complement strand
TATCAGTTGTCATGAACATCACCATGTAATGTGGCAATGTTATCTTGTTTCCCGAAATCCCCACATTACCGCTTACAAACTTATAGGCTGCCGGGGGATTGAAATCTCTAATGAAATTATTCAGTGATACTGTGGCTGTGTTACCGGCTTTAACTTCAACCGGAACTGCACTGCCGCCGTATTTCTTGCGCGTTTTTCCCTTCTCAACTGTCGAGTACCGGAACTTCTTTAATTCCTTCGCCAGCTGTTTCGGAATGGATTAGCATGTTTGGCGATATCGAACTTATTTTTGGAGAAATACAGGTGCCGAGAATGGCAGGTTAGTCCTCCATTCTGACACTTATGTTCATTACGTCGAAATACTCATAACTAACGCTCAAATTCACACCGGCCTTGTTATCAGCATAGTATGAGTCATCATTTCTATCGTAGTCAACATTATAACCGGCCTTCATGCATTCATCTATATAGTCCTGAAATTCAGCTTCAGATACATTCGCTATATCCACACTGAAGCTGTCAGAGTAATCCCAGTTAATAACGCCATAGAGATTCTTCGGTTTCGGCAAATTCTTCACCACCTTACTGGATGGCCAATATATATCGGTCCATTTGTCAGGTGCGTGTACAGTTACACTCATCTCACTGTTGTAGTCATAGTAGTTTATTTCTATATACCGATCCTTATCCTCGTTATAAGCGCCGTAATCTGCAGTCTCATCATCAGCTTCTACAGTATACCCGCTATCCATACACTCCTGTACATATGCGGAATAGTCATCTTCGGAGACTCGATACAGGTTAATGTCAAACATTGTATTATCATTGCTGTATATTTCGCCCTTTTTCTGGCTCGGTTCAGGAATGCTCGTCGCCAGCCCGCTCTTAGGCCATTCATAATTGGGTTTGCCGGTTTTCACCACGATAATAAGGATTAACAGAACGATAATGATTGCCGCTATTATTATCCCTAACAGCTTAGTTTTCTTCTTACGTCCTTCTCCCGTTTCGCCACAGAAATAATCGCTTTCCTCAGCCGGTTCCCATTCCGCATCGACCGGTTTTTCCTCCTGTTCCCGTTCAGCGTTTCTCTGTCGCTCTTCCTCCTCCAGCTGCTCCAGATGCTTCCGTTTCTCTTCGAGAGAAGCTTCCTTGAGCTTTCTCCTGTGCTCCTCCAGAGCATTCCTCTCATCTTCTATCTTGCCCTGGGTTTCCTCTTCCTCCCCGAAGTCCGGCAGCGCAAGCAGCTCCTTCTTCTTCTTCTCGAATTCTTCTTCAGTGATAATACCCTCGTCCAACAGGGCCTTGTACTCCTTTAATACATCATAAACTTTCATACTCAAACACTCCGTTAATCGTTAATACTCGATTTCAAATCTTCACTTCCCGCACCCGGCAGCCCCAGGAGAATCGGCGAGTGAGTCGCTATGAAAAACTGCGCCTCCTGCTCTTCTCTAGTTGTACCAATTACACCGGTGTTCCCACTTCTATCAGGTTACCGTCCGGGTCGTAGAAGCGGATGACCTGCTGACCCCAGCTATGTGTCATGAGTCGGTTGACGTATTCGATGTCGGGGTACAAACTCTCGAGCTTCTCGATGAAACCTTCAATGTCCCGCTCCTCGAAATACAATTCACAGGAATTACTCTTAGCGGTGACGTCTCTGCCCAGAAACTTTTCCCAGATTTTCTTATCCTGAAGGACGAGGCCCTCGGTAAGAATCATATTGCCGTCGTTATCAACCACCAGCTCTATACCAAACAGATTGTGATAGAATTTTCTCGATTTCTCTATGTCTTCGACTACGATTAAAACGTTCTTCAGTTTCATAGTCTTCCTCCTGCTTGTTCACTGTAATACTTCTGCTTCGAGCTTCGCGGTTTGTCCGGTATGGTAAGCTTAACAACGCCTGCCTCCACCAGTGGTGTGACGTATCTGGTGATTGCATAGGACTGGGATTCCAGCCCCAGATAACTTGTTATTTCTGCACGACTTCTCGGTACCGCACAAAACTCTATGAGGTTTTTGCTTGTTTCATCAGTGGATTCCTCTACCTTAGAAGGAGAAGATTTCGCCTTATGAAAGATCGTTGTGAAATGCCCCCCGCGGTCAATAAACTCAGGTTCCTCGAGCCCGTAATTCTTCAGTTCCTGCCTGATTGTCGGGATGCCGGAGTATCTGTTTTCAGTAATATCCAGAACTTCTAAAGCCGTTACAATTACAGGATTTCTTGTGTCTGGCTGCACTTTTCCCAATTGATCAACTCGAATGCGCCCGTATAATCCGCCCGGATTGCTGATTTCAATTCTGTCCTCATACATATCCAGCGTAATGGGCATTCCTTCTGTATGAATGCTGTAGTCTCTGTGAACCAATGCATTGAGAACAGCTTCTCTGACCGCAGTTATAGGATAATCTGTTTTATCCTCTCTTTTACCCGTTTCGCTGTTTATTATCGTTCTTTTCTTCATGTTTTTTCGAACGAAAGAGATTGCCTGCTCCAGCATCTCAGGAATAGTTCCCTCAATCCTCTCGTTGTCAATGAAACGCTCTCCGGTTTCTCCTATACTTCCTTTCTCTGTGCCAGGTATTGACAGTGCCGTTATACAGAGCTGGGGCGCATATGCCTGAGGATAGGGACTGAATAACAGTGTTGAGGCCAGTGTTACTTCCTTATTTCTCGTTATGCTCATCAATTCACAAATTATATCGTCCGGCAATCCTGCCAAATGAGGCTTGCCTTCTTTGAGCTTCGAAACGTATTTACCGAGAGCTTCCTTGTTGAGAGAGTTAAATGATACCCTGGGTATTGTACGAATATCGTCCTGATACTTCTTCCTGAAGGCCTCATAGCTGTACACCTCGTATTCTGTCATCGGTTCATCACTGTCTCCGACGCGTGTATAAGAACCCCTGACTCTTCCTTTTCCTCTATAAAAACACGGCCTGTCGGCAACATCAATTCCGGGAATTTCCACCGAAACGAAGAACTTGTTGTCTTTCTCAAGCACTGTAATAAGCGGGCGTATCTTAGGCTCCATCTGCAGACATTGCTCATTTATTTTTTTCTGTATATCCTGAGGATCATACACGCCGACTTCTTCGTAGTCATTCTCCTCATATATGCCGAATACAATGATGCCTCCCATATCCTGATTTGAGAAACTTGACAAAGTATCGTATAAGCGCTTAGGGCACTCCAATTCAGCTCTTTTTAATTCCAAAGTTTGACTTTCGCATTTGTTTTTTTGAATTGATTTTAATAATTCTCTTAATTCATCTGTTGTCATTTGAGTTTCTCCTTTATTTGTTAAATATTTTAACATCATATTTGAGTTATTTCAAGAGAAACTCAATTATGATTTGAGTTTCTTGAAAAGAGAATTTGAGTTACTCAAATAGTTTGGTAATACAAAACCCGGCCGGAGGCCGGGCATGTGACTGTCTGTTTATTTAATCTTCACGTACTTCTTCGAAGACCAGCTGCTGTAGTATTTAACCTTGTTCACGGTCTTGTATGCACGTACGCGCACGTAGTACTTCTTGCCTTTCTTCAGCTTTTTGATAGTCTTCGTTGTGGCTTTGCTGCCCGATACTGTGGTAGTCTTCACGTTCTTGAATGTGCTCGATGTGCCGTACTGAATCTGGAAGCCTGTAGTCTGTGTGGAATGCTTCTGCCACGTAACCTTCATCTTGCCGGAACCGGCTCTCTTGACGCTTCTCACAGTTACCTTGGTCGGGTTGATCTTAAACGTCTTGGTCACGGTGCCTGTATATGCTCCCGTGCCTCGAATCGTAACCTTCGCGGTGCCCACATACTTGTTCTTCGAACAGGAAACGGTGTAGTCGGTATTCTTCACCAGCTTCTTACCTGAGTCTGTCACAGTAACAGCCGGGGTTATGCTCTTGCCGGTGTAGGTATAGGCTGACGGAAGCTTGATTGTCGCGTCGGAGATATTGGGAACTGCCACATTAACCTTAACATCGATGTTTTCGATAGTATTGTAGTTCTTCGTATCCTCAGGAATATACTTAGCCTTAAAAATCTGCTCCCCTGCAGTATTCATGACAGTATTGCCGTCCATCCACGATAAACCCTCCGGAAGACCGACAGTCCATAGAGTCTTGCCCTTCACTCCCGAAAGGCCTGTCGGGACAGTGTATTCAGGGTCAGCCTTCGTAATCTGCCATTTACCCTTCACTGTGTTTGTTGTGCCATCACTCCAGCTACTTGTTTTTGATACAGATAAAGCTCCCGCAAGATTAGATAGGTTGAACTGTCTGTTGCTGTCAGGGATAATATCATATGTATTGCCGGCGGAGTTGAGACCTTCAATGTTGGTATTATTGCTAAGATTCAGCGATGTCAGATTGTTATTCCTTATATCAAGAAAGTTTAACTTGTAATTATTGCTAACAGAAATAGTTGTCAGATTGTTGTCTGAAACATTCAGCGAAGTCAAATCCGCGCAGTTGCTTACATCGAGGGATGTCAGACTGTTGTTACGGCAGTCAAGCTTAACCACATTTGTGAAGTTCTCAACACCTTCCAAACTTCCTATACTTTTATTCGCACAGCTAATCTCTGTAACAGCTGCAATCTCTGATTCCGAAAGACTTCCATCGCTGTTTTTATCAAATGTTTTCACATAAGTTCTGAAGCTCGCATCAGGAAAGTTTGTCTCATTTATTGCGACACTCCCCCCGAATCCGCGAATGCTGCCGCCGGTATCATTGTCAGTGTCATGATGCAGGCAAGCAGTACTGATAGCATCTTTTTCATGTTTTCTCCTCCGTTTCTTCACGGCCTTGGACCGTGTATGGTGCAGGCTTTATGTTTGTATAACTCTCGTATGCTTATTCGCAGCAAATCGGGCCGGATTTCCTTATTCAACCGGTATTCTGACAAAATCCTCGATATATGAAATTTTTGTCAGGAATCGACTCCCCTGAGAGAACAAAGGCCTTTGCACCCGGCTCCGCCGCCCTGCTACGCTACCAGATATTGTCAATACGAGCGTATAAACGGCGTGTGATTATGCATATGAAGAATTCTCACGAGATTTCCTGACAAAACATCGCCGAAATCCGGGTATTTTATCAGAACCGGACTTTGTCTACAGTCTGAGTATCATCTGATGCACTCCTTTTTTCGTACCGGAAAAAGTAACTGTTGCTTCCCGCAATGGTATAATATAGACTGTGTGAGAATATATTTCATGTTAAAGGAGGAGACTGTTATGAAAATGCTTCATGTGACTATTCAGACAAACAAACCGGAAGAAGAAATCAATTTCTACCGGGAATATGCGGGACTTACTGTTCAGGATGATCTTCGGGATAAAGGCAAGGATATTGTTTTTCTCGGGAACAGTGCAGGAGAAACATGCATCGAAGTTCTGTATAATCCGGACTCAGATAATGCCGGTAACAGGTACTTGTCAGTCGGTTTTAAAGCCGAGGACATTTCCGCTCAGCGTGAAAAGATGATAGAAGCAGGCTTTGCACCGACGCCGATGGTCTCCCCAATGCCGGGAGTTGAGTTTTTCTTTGTCACAGACCCTGCCGGCGTAACCGTGCAGTTCATGTAGGAAACTGAAGCATTTGCTATGCCCGGGTGGGGTATTGGGGAAGGTCGATGTACTCCTATAAGGGAAAAAAACAGGACCGTAGGTATACATGAACCTATGCCTTAATCTGATAAAAGTAGCGCCCCGCTTTCGCGGGGCGATTTTTCATCAGATTGCGCAGGGTTTACCGCTTAATCTGTCTATATTAAGCGATAGAGACGCTATCAGGCGATAATTAATGACATCTACAGAAATGGATTATAAGATCATGTTCTCTTTGGGGTATTTGCATTCATATCCCACATCTCATATCAGCCTAGCTCTGATATAACATCATCGCTGACTCCCTTTATCTCCTTGCCGTATCTTCTATTAGCCTTCTCGATAAAATGCTCAACATAAATCGGAATATCTTCTTTATGCTCATCAAGAGACGGCACATTAATTCGTATAACATTAAGCCGGTAAAACAGATCGGCCCTTAAAATTCCTCTTTCCACAAGCTCTTCGGGGTCCTCATTTACAGCCGCAATCACCCTGACATCAACTGCCTCTTCCGTGAGCCCGCCGAGCCTTCTGACAAGACCGTCCTGCAAAAACCTGAGGAGCTTCGACTGAAGAAAAACAGGCATGCTGTTCAGCTCATCAAGAAGCACGGTCCCGCCATCTGCCAGTTGAAACAGGCCTTTGCTTTCTACAGCATCGGTAAAAGCACCGCTTTCCGTAAATCAATACCGGCGCATCGCACCTTGATGCCTTCACGGCAATTTCTATCTGCTTTTTTAACAAGGGGTGATTTCCCTTTATATCACCGAATGTCACTTTGTTAATATTTGATTTCATATTCATTGAGCTTCCTGTACAGATTCTTCTTAGCTATCTGCATTTCCTCTGCGGCCTTTGCGACACTTCCGCCATGTTTTGCCAGAACACTTATTATATATTGTTTCTCAAATTCCTTAGTTTTTCCCTTAAGCGATTCTTCCGCAGGAGCTGCTGATGATATTATCTCCTCCGGGATGCAGCTGACAGAAAGCTCTCCGTCCTCAGCAAGAACCGCCATCCGTTCTATTATGTTCTTAAGCTCTCTTACATTTCCCGGCCAGTCGTAACAGCAGAAAATGCCAAGAAATTCCTCATCAATCGGTGCTATTTTCTTTTTAAGCTCCGCTTCGTACTGCCGTATAAAATGCTCGCACAAAGGCTTTATGTCCTCTTTCCTGCTGCGAAGCGGCGGAATTTCAATAGGCACGATGCTGATTCTGTAGTACAGATCGTCTCTGAAGCTCTTTTCTTCCACTTCTTTTTTAAGATTTCTGTTGGTGGCAGTTATTATTCTGAAATCGCTTTTAATTGTTTCGATACCGCCGACACGGCTAAATTCCTTCTCCTGAAGAACTCTTAAAAGCCTTGTCTGCATATTCAGGCTGAGCTCTCCGACTTCATCAAGGAATATCGTTCCCCCGTCAGCTGCTTCGAACTTGCCTATGTGCCTTTTTTCTGCACCGGTGTATGCTCCCTTTTCGCTGCCGAAGAGCTCGCTTTCTATCAGATTTTCATTGAGCGCTCCGCAGTTTATGCAGATAAAAGGTTTGTCCGCGCGCGCACTGTTTTTATGAATGGTATGTGCTATAATTTCCTTTCCTGTTCCGGTTTCACCCGTTATCAGAACGGATGAGTCGGTCTTTCCGATTTTGCAGGCCATGTCATAAACACGCCGCCCTGTCTCGGAAACCGAGATGAATGCGCGGTCCTGTTCTTTGTCTTTGAGCTGTCCCTTAAGAATGGTATTCTCTGATTTTATTCTGTAAAGCTCTGCTGCTTTTCCCACCATACTTACAAGCTCGTCAATATCTGCAGGCTTGACAAGGTATGAGAACGCGCCCTTCTTGACTGCATCAACAGCCCCTTTAATAGATCCCTCCGCAGTAAGCATGATAACTTCAGTGCTCGGATAATTTCCCTTGACATATTCCAGAAGGTGAATTCCGTTCATCCTCGGCATTATTATATCTGAAACTACTACAGAAAATTCTTTGGTCTTCATTTCAGATATTGCTTCCATCGCATTGGAGCAGGCTGTTACGTCAAATCCCTTAAGCTGAAAGATTTTCTCATATACATCAAGCAGCTTTTTATCATCGTCAATTAATAGTACCTTCGTCATCACTTTCGCCTTCCTCACCATTTCTCGGCAGAACTACAGTAAACGTGGTCATGCCTTCTCCGGGCTCTGATACTCTTATGCTGCCGTTCAAGCTTTCGACAAGCTGCTTCGTTATCCAGAGCCCTATACCGTTACCGTCATCTTTTGTTGTTACAAACGGCTCGAAGATGCTGTCCTTGTCTTCTGCCTTTATTCCTCCTGCCGTATCTGTAATTGCAATAGAAATGGCATCATCATCTTCTGTGAGCTTAATATAAATACTACCTTCTTCGCTAAATTGCTGAATAGCGTTAAGAATAATGTTTTGGAGTATTACTTTTAAGGCCGTTCTTCCGCTTGAGTTGTAGTAGCACTCATCGGAGCAGTCAACGTCTACTTCTATTCCCTTTGAAATCATTTCCTTTTTGGCAAGAAGCAGAATCTGGTTTATCATAGTTCTGATGTGTATAGGTTCTACTCCGTGCTCATCTTTCTGAGAATACTCAAGGAGCGTGTCTATAATGTTCTGCGCATCCATGACAGCATCTTTGATGGTGTTCACTTCAGCACTGCTGTCTTCCATGGTCATCTCAAGGATATATGTAGCGCCGTTAACAAGAGCCAGGGAATTCTTAAGCTCGTGAACTATTGCTGCCGCAAGCTGTCCTACTCCTGCCATTTTCTCAATCTGCTGGAGCTCTTTCTCCATGAGGACGTTTTTGGTTATGCAGGCACTTGATACTACAACGCTCGTCAGCTTGCCATCCGTAAATACAGGATAATATGTGTTCTTATACACCTCGCCTCCGACTACCGGCTGCTCTTTATATATTTCTCCCGTTTCAATTACGCAGGCAACTCCGTTTTTAAGCATCTCCTCCGGAACGGTTTTTTTACCGTCTGCTTTCAGCTCTATATTTCCATCAAGTCCGGCAATCATCAGAGTTTCTTCAATTGACTCCATGATAACCGAAAGCTCGCGGTTTCTTTCAATCAAGTTATCTGTATACTTTTCGAGGCTTTCATTCATGGTCTTAAAAGCCTGATTAAGGCTTGCTATCTCATAAAAGCCGGAGCTGTCATCCTCATCTTCTATAACCTTAAAGTTTCCTTTTGAAATACGCTCTGATTTTTTGACGAGCCTGTTTAAAGGTCTTGAAATATATAGGTATAAAAATGCGGCGCAGATTATTATAAAGACAACGCCAAGGCCTACTATAATCCACATGCCGGTGATATCAATTTCCTCGCTTGCCTTAAACTCGTCCATATCAACTTCAAAGAATAAAACCGAATCGCATCCTTTGATGTCCGTATAGACAAGCATTTTAGAGCCTTTATCCCTAAAAAAGGTTATTCCGGTCTTTCCTGAAAATGCATCTTCAAGAGCCGCCTCTTTTGAGCCACTCATTTCTTCATCAAAGACGTTCATTCCGAATTTCTCGCCCTGCTCTGCTGTCATGTCCTGATAATCGCTATGATATATTACATTTCCTTGTTTGTCCGCCCAGCAGACCTTACCTGTATCACCAAGAGGAAAATCTTCAAAATACACACTCTGCATTTCTTTAATGGAAACGTCAATTGATACTACAGCAAAGAGCTCATCATTACTATCATATACAGGCCTTGAACACGTTGTCATCCAGCCCTTTCCGAGATAGTCATAATATATATTCGTCCAGACAATCTTTCTGTCCGGGTTGTTTTCTTCGTTAGCTATTTTGTAAAAGTCATCCTTTATCTGTGCGTGCGCATCGTTATAATAATCAGGAAGATTAGTATATGGCATGCACCTCATGAAATTATCTTTTGTTATAATGTATGTCCATTCAACGATGTCGTTTGACGCTATAGAGCTTAGAGCTTTGTCAAGCCGCTCTGTCGCATTAATTGTCCTGATGAGATCCTGACTCATCTTAGAGGTATTTGGGCGAATTACGTTGCTTTGCTCAAAATCTTCCTTTGAAGAGTTCCGGTCTCTTACCAAAATGTTATCTTCTGTTATGTGATAATCAGATGGTGCTACCTTCTTTTGATTATCTTCAAGCTCATTTTCCATTGCAACGCCTAATAGCTCAGCGTTGCTTTCAATCTTGTCAAAGGTATCAGAAACACAAACCCCCTTTTCTTTTACCATTTCAAGGATGCTGTCCTTTGCGCTGTCAAGGCTTTGCGTCTCGGATTTAGATATTGCATATCTTGAAAAAGCAAATATAGAGAATACGTTAAGAACAAGAAAGAGTATTACTATTGTTACTATTAAAGACCTCTGACGTTCAAACATTTTTATTATTATACACCTAATGTTATGACTTTACACTGCAAGCCCGGAATATATCCAGGCCCGCAGTGTTTGAAATTATTTATATTACTTATTACTGTACAATGTTTTTAGCTTCTTCTTTAGAAACTGTTTCAGGGTTTATTACAACCGGTGCCCACTCTTCAGGCTTTTTCTTCTGCATCATCTTAGCATATCCCCAAAGAATAAGTCCTATTGCAAGGTAAATAAGAAGAACTATCCACTCAGCTTTACCCATTGCTGTACCGTTTGTCCATAGTATCCATGCGCAGAACAGTATTCCTATTATGCCCATTACAACTCCTGCTTTAGCCTTATACGGTCTTTCCCATTCAGGGTGAGACTTTCTGAGCTTTAAGAAGGAAAGTGTTACTAATAAGTATACGAATCCGGCTGCAACTCCGTAGATTACGTAGATATAGTTTACCCATGCTTCAGGGGCAAAGATAGTAAAGTATATCGAGAAGATTCCTACGATAAGGTTAGCAAACTGAGGCTGTCCGTGCTTGTTAAGCTTCGCAAACTTTGAAGTCATCTGGTGCTGCTTGGCTGCCCCGTAAAGGATTCTTGATGCTGAAAGCCAGAATGATGAAAGCGTTGTGATGCAGGTTAAAACTCCCATTACAACAATCAGTATTCCAAGCCAGTGAAGTCCCAGAAAATCTGCTACCTTAGGGTCAACGATGTTAACCGAATCAATCCAGTCAAGAGATACTATACCGCCGATTGCTACTACTGCAAGGCCGTATACAAGTACTGTGCATCCAAGTGCTCCAAGGAATGCCTTCCACAGATGCTTCTTAGGGAAGTTTGCTTCTTCTGAAAGCTGAGGAATAAGGTCAAATCCTACAAACTTCATGATAAGAAGGCCGATTCCTGCTGTGTATCCGTTAAATCCGTTAGGGAACCATTCGATGTTTGAAAAGCTCCACTTACCACTGCAGATAAAGATGATGTCAGCTACTACTGCTACGATGAGCGTACTCCAGAAGCATATATTTTGAAGCTTAGTAAGAAGTTTAAGCTCAAAGTTAGTAAGAAAATACCATAGCACAAGCAGCACCGCTGCTATTATCTTAATCTGAGTTGCCGTAATCGGGAAGAGATATCCCAGCATTGATGCAATACCCATTGAAACTGTAGGCATTGCCATTATGTAAAGAAGCATAATAACCCAGCATGATGCAAATCCTGTGTTAAATCCGAATGCATTTGTAATCCAGATATTCTGGCCTCCTGCATACGGCATCATGCTTGTAAGCTCTGTGTACATAAAGCAAAGCGGCAGAATAAGAATTGCACAGGTAAGAAGTGACAATGCAGCGCCGCCGCCTCCAACTTCAAACCAGTACTTGATTTCAACCATCCAGGCTGCGATCATGCCGCCGGCTGCCATAGCAATCATTCCCGGCAGACGTATCGCCTTTCTTAAACCATTATCCATAATAACACCTCCAAATTCTTACAGGTTCTTTTCAATAAGAGAAATAGTCTCATCTGTTGAAAGAACATCGCAATATATAACGCTCATTATCTTAAGCTCTGCATCGTGAAGCTCCTGGCTTCCTGCAGCGCATGCATCCTCTACGCAGATAACTTTGTAGCCTGCATCGGCAAGACCTCTTACTGTTGATGCAACGCACTGGTCAGTTACGATACCTGTTACGATAACCGTTTCAATTCCCATGAACTGAAGAAGCTGCAGATAGTTTGTTCCTGTTGTTACGCTGTCTGTAGTCTTGTTCACTACGATTTCATTCTCAAGCGGTGTAAGCTCATCCACCATCTGAGCAGCATAGCTGTTTACAGGAAGAAGCATTCCGTTCCAGCCGTCCGACTTCTGTACAGGGGAACGGTCTTCTCCGTCTTCACGCAGGCATGCGATTCTTCCGAATGTAACCGTAAGTCCGTTTTTTCTGAAGAAATCAAGAAGCTTTTTGTTGTTTGGAATTACGATGTCATCGAGTCTGTCGTGGAAAGGAATCCATCTTTCCCACTCGCCTGCTTCCTTAAACTGAAGAGCCTCACCGAAATCTCTTAAAACGAACTCATTCTGAAGATCGACAAGAAGAAGCGCAGTCTTCTTAGGATCGATTTTCGGCTCATCAACTTCACCTATTGTTTCATAATAGAAATTCAGATACTTTTCTTTTACTTGCATTTTTCTTACCTCCAAGTACGCTTCCACATAAACAAAGTGACCTTATTAAGAGCATGGAGCGTGCCACATTGATTTTAAAAACAAAAAGGAGCTATAAGCGTTGATATTTCAACGCTTATAGCTCCTGGTGTGTTTTGTGTTAAATTGTTATTCTGTTACGCAAAGGTAATTCCCGCGCCTTTTCTTTTACCAAAAAGTAACTTCGAGGATAGAATTCTCCCTTCAATCGACTGAGCAAAATCGCATACCTTTCCTGCAACCTCGTTTCTCCTGATTATTTAGCCTTATCTTTTGTAAGATATTTCTTTATACTTGGAATTTGTGCTAACAGCAGATACACTAATCCTGCTACGATACAAGACAAACCAGTACCTGTTGTAATATTGAAAATATCTGCTCTGGCATTTCCGAAGCAGATGGCACTACTATACACCGTAAGGGTTGCCTTCATCTCTCTTTAATACTCTGTATTCTATCGTAGCATTGCATTGTACTAATATCAAAATGACACTTATAAGTGTATCTGCCCGATTATACATAACCCATGCATGCTTATGCAGGCCGATTCCTGCTGAATTTCTTAACTTCGCCGAAGAATCACCGTAATCACAGCCGGATATCGGCAATATCAAGTGAATAAACAATGTGTCATTATTCATTCGGAAGGTAAATTCGGGTTTTTGTCAGAAATGTCTACAAGGAAAAAGCGACTGCATCCGTCAATGCAATCGCTCTTTCTCTTTTTCATCTCATTCCCTATGCGATTGTAGTCGCGCTCTCTTTCCTCCATTCACGCTCTTCTTCGATGAAAGTTTCAAGATCAAGTTCTCTGATTACCGCTGCCGTGTCCCTCGCATCATTCAGCGCATCGTGCCCTTTGCTCCCCTTGAGTTCGAAGTAGTAGACCGCGTAGTCCAACGAGAACTGTCTGTTTTCCAGGGTCTCCTGAAAGGGCAGCCCGTTCTGAAGCTCCTGCGGGCTTATTGATGTAAGGGCCTGTACATCCCTGTGCAGCTTTCTGTAAAACCGCGGTTTCACTTTAATCTCAAGGCTGCTGACTTCCTGCAGGTCCTCGTTGAGCATCACCGCTCCGATCTGAATAATCTCCCCTCTGAGTCTCACCGGGCTTTTGATGCATTTCGCTCTGCTCTCAGGCCTGTTCCACTCCATATCAAGTACTATATATTTCATTTTCGTTTTCTCCTTATGCTAACGCGGCCTCTATGTCCGCCCCTCTTGTCATATATAATACTCGCTATGCTGTCCTATTTTTGGTACTTGATTGAAGAGTGTAGTAGCCTATACTTGCCTACCGATGCAATATGGCAAGATATGAATCCAGTCTCTGATTGATGTATCCTGCGAACAGGTCTTCCATGGGCTTGAGACTGTGTTTTGTATGATATTCATCAAATGCATTATAGTAGGAAAGCCTGTCTGTGAACTTGATGTCTATCGGCGGATAGCCTGCCTTCATCAGTTCCAGATTGACAAGAAGTCTTCCTGTTCTGCCGTTACCGTCAATAAATGGATGTATTCCTTCAAACTCGATGTGGAATTTTGCAAGTCTTGTTACAATATGAGCATCGCTTTCTTCATAGTCTGTAAGGAGCTGTTCCATCATAGGACTAATAAGATATGGCTGTACCGGTTCATGCTGCGCTCCAAGTATGCGAACAGGAACTCTGCGGTATATACCGCGGTCATCCTTCTTGTCAGCAAGAACAAGGTAATGTATTTGCTTGATTATGCTTTCAGTCATAGGGGCTTTTTCTTTAACAAGTTCTCTCACGAAATCAAAGGCCTCTTTATGCCCGACAGCTTCCATATGATCCTTAAGTGGTTTCCGGTCAATGGTCAGACCTCTGAGAACAAGATCTGTTTCACGTAATGTAAGTGTATTTCCTTCAATGGCATTTGAGTTATATGTGTATTCAACAGTAAACTCTTCATTGAGTCTTTCAAGCTCGCCTTCCGTCAAAGGTCTGCATCGGTCCAATTCAGTTTTCTTTCTGTCAATCTGCTGCAGCAGACTCTCACTTGACTTGAATCGTCCGTCTGCGGGCTTTGCCGCATCAACAGGTATCTTCCAGCCGCGTCCCTCCTGAAATGCTCCGTGAATTCTTCCATCTGCACACAGGGTACGAACTCTTCTCTCCGATATCCCCCATTTTTCTGCAGCGGTTTTAACCGTAATATACATTGGCTTCACCTCCGTCCTGATAAAAGTATACCAGTTTTACGGAACACTGCAATCTCTATCGGAACAATATTTTGCTGAATTACGGAACAATAAGACACCATGCATTTACGTAGACGAAAAAATACGAATGAAACGAAAACGCAAAATCAAACGCAAAAAAATACGTTTGATTTTGCGTTTTGTTTTAGTATAATATAAACAAAACAATAAAACGAAAGGATGCTGACAATGAAAGAGAGTCGTTCGCTGGAGTTTAAGGAAAGGGTTACAAGTACATTTCTTAAAACAGTATGTGCATATGCAAATTTCGGAGATGGAGTAATCTGCTTTGGGATTGATGACGATGGGAACGTCGTTGGCTTAGACGATGCAGTGTGTGCATGTCTTGATATAGAAAACAGGATTAATGACAGTATTTCACCGGCTCCGGATTACAGCCTTAGCCTGGATGATAAAAACAATGTAATAACCCTGGAAGTAAGGGAAGGTCGCTTCAAGCCATATTACTACAAAGGTAAAGCATATAAGAGAAATGACACAGCAACTATAGAAGTTGATCGTATAGAACTTAATCGTCTCGTCCTCGAAGGAGAGAATCTTTCTTATGATGAACTGGAGTCTGATGAAAAAGATCTTAAGTTTTTCTTTCTGGAAGAGAAGATGAAAAAAGAAATAGGAATAAGTGAAATTAACGATGATATCTTAAGGACGCTTGGGATAATAAGAAGCGATGGCAAATACAGTAACGCAGGTGCTTTGCTGGCTGATGAAAACAGCTTTTGCGGAATTGACTGTGCCCGGTTTGGTGAAACAATAGATATAATATTTGACAGAGAGATACTTGAGAAAAAATCCATACTGCAGCAGTATGATGAGGCTGTAAGTCTGTATAGAAAATACTACCAGTTTGATGAGATTAAAGGAGCTGCGCGAGTCACCGTAGAGACCATACCGGAGAAAGCTTTCAGGGAAACAATAGCAAATGCACTGGTTCACAGAGCATGGGATATAAATGCGCACATAAGAGTGGCGATGTATCAAGACAGAATTGAAGTGTTCTCGCCGGGAGGTCTGCCGAAAGGGATTACGGCAGAAGAATATCTTTCGGGGCAAATATCGGTACTGCGTAATCCGCTTATAGGAGGAGTCTTTTACAGACTCAATATTATTGAGAGTTTTGGAACGGGAATTCAAAGAATAGATGCAGCATATGCCGGCAGCAAAGTAAGACCTAGACATGAGTTTTCTCCAAACGTAATAAAAGTGGTGCTTCCGGTAATTTCAGAAGGAGACGAGCTGTCGGGAGATGAACAGATCATATACAAAAGCTTAAGCAGAACAGGAAAATCGAGTTCACAAATAATAGAAGCATCGGGATTTGGGAAGAGCAAAGCCTTGAGAGTGTTAAGAGATTTAGAGGAGAAAGGGTATATCAGGAAAACCGGAAACGGAAGAGGGACTAAATACCAAAAGAGCAACGATAAATAGTCGTTACAGTCTACAATAAACTTAAAGCCGCATGGTGTAAGGAAAGCTGCAGTCCCTCGCTTCGGAAGGACTGGCCGAACGGAAATATTGCAAGAGGACAGTTGTCATCCAGTTCCTTTATCTGATGAACGTGGTATGGATTGACAAACACCATTTTAACTTCATGTGCTTTTAAGAATTTACCCAGGGGCATCCAGTAGTGCCCTGTTGGTTCACAGCCAACGATTAAACCGGTTTTGCCTGTCTTCTCTAGAGTTTCATCAACCCACTGGCCG
>JALFXR010000027.1 GCA_022787405.1 Bacillota bacterium | reverse complement strand
CCTCAGCCTTTAAAACTACTGAATGAATGCGGACCCAATCGCCTTTTTTAGCCATTTCAGTCATCTCCTAATCAGTTATTTTGCTTTATTATTTTACAAGTTTGCAGTCTTCTTCGATAAGATCTCTCATGTCTCCCATGATTGCTCTAGGAACAGGAATGTCGATCATTGTCTTAAGACCAGGTCTAGCGTTGATTACGTGAGGAATTGTGTTCATAATCATTGCCATTGTTCCGATTCCGCCTTCGATTTCAGGAGTGTTAGCCATGTTTACAGGAGGGATACCCTTGATTTCTACATAGTCACCAGTGTGAACGCCAACCTGTTCAGGTTCAATCTGCTGAGGGTGATCCATTTCAATCTTAACTTCTCCGTCAACAGTACCCCAGCCCTTCATTGCAACACCTGCAACCTGACCTGCAGCAGCAAATCCGTAAGGTGATTTTCTGTCAACATCTGTTACGATCGGTTCCATATCCTGTTCGAACTTGTCAAGCTTCCATCCTAAAGCATCGCAGATCATTCCAACTGATTCAGCAAATCCTACGTGACCGGCCATAGTTCCGTCTGCTTTTCTCTTTTCGAATTCAGCAACTTCCATACCGATTCCCTGTTCTTCCATTACGGCAGGTCCGAACGGTGATAAGCTGTTAACTCTTCTTGAAACGATATGATCAACTGTTTCACAAGCACCTGTCCAGAGGATTACCAGTAAGTCCATGATTAAACCAGGGTTGATACCTGTTCCCAGAACGGTTACGCCGTTCTTCTTTGCGATTTCGTCAAGCTTAGCAGCAAGTTCAGGTTCCTGAGCCTTAGGATAAGCCATTTCTTCTGCAGAAGTGATAACGTTCATGCCTCTCTCCATTACGAAAACGAGTTTGTCGTAAACGTCCTTTGTGAATGAGTTTGTGCATACTACAACGATGTCTGCTGAACCCTCTTTGATTACTTCTTCAGGAGTTCCTACGATAACGTCTTCTCTGTCTCCTCTTTCGATTCCAGGAATAACGTCATACATGCTCTTTCCGAGCTTTGCTCCGATATCGATTGCTCCAACGATATCTACGCCTTTCTTCTTTGTAAGCATTTTAGCGATTCCGCCGCCCATAGCGCCAAGACCCCATACAATTACTTTTACGTTCTGCATAATATTCTCTCCTTTTTCTTTATTTAGTAAAATAAGATTGACCATCAGTCATTCCGGAAAGCTCTTTCAAACTTCCAGCTGTCTGCATTATATATAAAGCAAATACCATGCCACTATCGTTTCTGAATATTGTATACTTAACCAGGGCGGATTTAAGGAAAAATGTAGTGTGAAATTGGTTTGTTTCAACAAAAAAACACAATTTGTAGTTTTTTTGTGTTTGTATAAAACAAAATTTTTCTGTAATGATTCTTCATACCCTATCAAATCGTCTGGAAAATATGGAAAAAAGTCCTTGAAACGCAAAAATATTTGCACTATAAGTGCAAATATTTTTGCTATTTCATGTATTTACTGTCCTGATATATGATACTTCTTAAGCTTATGCTGAAGGGTCTGTCTTTTTATCTTCAGGCTGTCTGCAGCCCTTGAAATATTACCGTCTGCAGCCATTATGGCATCCCTGATTATTCTCGCTTCCTCTGCGGCCAGATACTCGTCCAGAGGCTGAGTGTTGTCGTAGCTTATCTGAAGACTTCTGGCCTTTCTGGCCGCTCCCGGCATATTAAGTATTTTTTCGGAAAGCACATGCTCCTTATCAGCCATTGAAACCGCCTGTTCTATTATATTTTCCAGTTCCCGCACATTTCCCGGGTAATCATAGTGCTGAAGTTTCTTTATGGCTCCATCGGTGACCATCCACAGCTCCTTGCCGAAGCGTTTGTTGTGCTTTTCCAGGAAAATGTCTGTAAGTACGGGTATGTCGTCCAGCCTTTCTCTGAGAGCAGGTATGGAAATATTGATAACGTTAAGTCTGTAGTAAAGGTCTTTTCTCAGCTTTCCCTGCTCGATGAGCTCCTCGGGAGGCTCGTTTACCGTCGAAATAATACGGACGTTTACCGGTCTGTCCTTGGTTCCGCCTACACGTCTTATATATCCCTCCTGAAGGACTCTCAGCAGCTTGCTCTGAAGGTCGTAAGGCATGGCGCTGATTTCATCCAGAAGTAAGGTTCCGCCGTTTGCCTGCTCGAAAAGTCCGGCCCTGTCCACAGCTCCTGTGAAGCTTCCCTTGGTAGTTCCGAACAGTATGCCCTCCAGCAAAGTCTCCGGTATGGCTGCGCAGTTCTGAGCCAGAAAAGGCTTATCGGCTCTTTTGCCTCCGTAATGTATACTCTGTGCAAAAAGCTCTTTGCCCGTTCCGGTTTCACCATAAATAAATACAGATGCATCATTGTCCGCTGCCCTGCGGGCCCTTTCCACAACCTCAGTAAATTGAGGATTTTGACCGTAAATATCTTCAAAAGTATAGCGTTTTATTCCTTTAACCTGAGACTCCTGCTGTGCCTCAGCATGTTCAAGTGCCCCTTCCTGTAGTTCCAGCAATGTGTCGGACATCTGTCGTATGCTGGTGATGTCCTTTGCAACCTCCAGGGCCGCTACCGTCTCGCCGTCCACAATTATGGGAACTGTGCTGTTTACAGTGGTTATTTCCTTACCGTAAAGGTTTTTATAGGTCTGCTGTTTCTTTATTGTCGGAGCATTTTTTTTCAGTGCATTGAACATGGTGCTTTCTCCCATGCTGAAGTCAGGAAAGGCCTCATGAAACTTCTTGCCCAGCACATCGCTGACGTTGACCTTTTCCATACCCGCCATAGCTTTATTATAGTTAATACCCACACCATCTTTGTCTACTATATATATACCTTCGTCGATAAGCTCTATGAGTTCATCCAGAATTTTCTTGTAATGCTCTGCTTTCATCGGATCTGCACCGCCTTTCTGCTTCAGTATATCATAAAAATCCGGCCACTGCAAATATTTTTGCACCGAAAAACCTCTTGTATATTGGCGAAAAATGCGATATGATAAATGATTATAGCGTAATTAAACGATACACTAAACAATGCACTATAAGAAAGTGAGGAATAAAAAATGTACTTGACTTGTTTAGACCTAGAAGGCGTGCTGGTACCCGAAATCTGGGTTGCATTCGCAGAAGCCGCCGGTATTCCTGAATTAAAAAAGACCACCCGCGACGAGCCTGATTACAATAAGCTGATGGCATGGCGTCTTGATGTTTTAAGACAGCATGGACTTGGCCTCAAGGAAATTCAGGATACTATCGCCACCATAGACCCGCTGCCGGGAGCAAAGGAATTTCTCGATGAACTCCGCAGCTTTTCTCAGGTAATAATTATCAGCGATACTTTCACACAGTTCGCACAGCCTCTTATGAAAAAGCTGGGCTGGCCGACAATTTTCTGCAACGAGCTGGTTGTGGCCGAAGACGGAGAAATCACCGATTTCAGAATGAGATTGAATGAATCCAAGCTAAGCACTGTAAAGGCTCTGCAGTCCTGCGGTTTTGAAACTATCGCCAGCGGTGACAGCTACAACGACCTGGGAATGATCCGCGCCAGCAAGGCAGGATGGCTCTTTAAGAGTACCGATCAAATCAAGGAAGCCAACCCTGACGTCGGTATTTGTGAAAGCTACGATGAGCTCATGGAAAAAATAAAGAAAGCCATGGCCTAACCCCGAAAAGGAGTAAATATATGAGATTACGAAAAGAACAGGATGAAATGCTCGAGGATGAAATTCTGCTCATTGCAGATGTATCCGATGCACTGGCCCACCCGGCTCGCGTAAAAATGTTCAAATACATAATGCAGGCCAACCGTGCCATGGTCACTGTCTGCAACAAAGATCTGGTGGAGCATTTCGACTACGCCCAGGCAACCGTCTCCCAGCACATGAAAAAGCTGGTTGATTCAGGACTGGTTCAAATCAAAAAAAAGGACAAGTTTTCCTACTACTACGTAAACCTGGGAATGCTCATGCAGTACCTCAATGCTACGAAAAAATTTGCAGTCCAGTAGGCAATAACAGATCCGGCAGTATGGTTTTTATCCAGCCGCCGGTTTTTTTCTGCAAAAAATTTAAAAATTCTATTGACTGTTCCTTTGATTGGTGATATTATACTACCAATCTAGTAGGTAAATATGTTTATATAGAAGGGAGAATATTACCATGTCTAAGATTTACACTTCAGCCGACCAGTTAATCGGCAAAACACCGCTTTTAGAACTCACTCACATAGAAAAAGAACTGGGCCTTAAGGCCACCATCCTCGCCAAGCTGGAATACTTCAATCCGGCAGGCTCTGTAAAGGACAGAATCGCCAAGGCGATGATCGACGATGCAGAGGCTTCCGGTGCATTAAAGCCGGGTTCTGTAATCATCGAGCCAACCAGCGGCAATACAGGAATCGGTCTGGCGGCCGTTGCAGCAGCCCGAGGTTACCGTATCATCATCGTAATGCCTGAAACCATGTCCGTAGAACGCAGACAGCTTATGAAGGCTTACGGTGCAGAACTTGTTCTCACAGAAGGTGCCAAGGGTATGAAAGGCGCCATTGCCAAGGCAGACGAGCTTGCAGCAGAAATCCCGAACAGCTTCATCCCGGGACAGTTTGTAAACCCTGCCAACCCTAAAGCTCACCGCGAAACTACAGGTCCTGAAATTTACGAGGATACTGACGGCAAAGTGGATATCTTTGTAGCAGGCGTAGGCACCGGCGGCACAGTTACCGGCGTAGGCGAATACCTCAAATCTAAAAAGCCTGATGTAAAGGTAGTTGCAGTCGAGCCTAAGGATTCACCTGTCCTCTCCGAAGGCAAAGCCGGAGCTCATAAGATTCAGGGTATCGGCGCAGGCTTCGTGCCTGACGTTCTTAACACAGCCGTTTACGATGAGGTATTGCCTGTATCAAACGAGGACGCCTTTGAAACAGGAAAGCTTCTGGGCAAGAGTGAAGGCGTGCTGGTGGGAATTTCATCAGGTGCAGCACTCTATGCAGCTATAGAGCTTGCAAAACGCCCTGAAAACGAAGGCAAAACCATCGTAGCTCTGCTTCCTGACACAGGCGACAGATATCTTTCCACACCGTTATTCCAGGATTAACGCAAATAATATAATTTCAAAGGACGTATTTAACATGATTTCAACTAAAGGAAGATACGCTCTGCGTATTATGATAGATCTGGCAGAACACAGAAACGGCGGCTTCATCCCTATGAAGGAAGTGGCCGCCCGTCAAGAAATTTCGCTGAAATATATAGAACGTATTATGCCTGTGTTAACTAAGAATAACCTTGTAAAGGGGCTCCATGGCAAAGGCGGCGGATATCAGCTTACCCGCGAGCCCGATGAGTATACAGTTTTGGAGGTTTTGCAGGCCGCCGAGGGAGACCTTGCCCCGGTTTCCTGTTTAGGTCAGAACGCTGAACCTTGTCCGAGGGCTTCGGAGTGTCGCACCCTGCATATGTGGAAAGAGTATTACGATACCACCCGAAACTTCTTTAAAGGCAGAACAATTGCGGATCTTATGGCTGCATCTGCGGCGGATAATTATGTTATATAACCCGGATATCAATATCCTCCATTGTCTTATGATTAAAAATCATATACCACTCTACGTTCTCGTTCGGTTCAAAATAAAAAGGGGAGAAGGATGTGTGTATTCTGGCAGTGGAACCATCTGCATTAACAATTTCCGGCTCTTCATTGTCCGGTGTCAGCATTACAACAGCAGCATAACCCATTGCAGCAGGCCGGGATTTTTCTCGACCTGCTTTTTTCGATCTCGGATCATCCCCATCGTTATAATCCTGCAGTCTGAAGCTATTTTCAGGAAGGTCAGGATCCAGAGTATACAACAAATCTGTGTAGAATATAGGGTATTCTGCATCTGCATCATCACAGTGTCCCTCCAGTTTCCGGCAAACACACTCCTGTACAGTCAGCTTGTGTTCCGTCCCGGTTACCGGATGATTGAAAACGACACTCCCACCATTCTCAGGTGTAGGAAAATGAATTCCCGGCAGCTCTACCGTTCTTCTCTTCATTTTTATTGTCAACGTTTCAATTGCAGAATCGGATCCTTCCCATCCAAAGACATATCTGCGTATTACCCAGCCAATAGATGTATCGAGGCAGTAATGCTCCATAGCTGATTTGGCCGCCTTATCATTTCCGAAATAATTCGGCATGCAGTCCCAGGGAACATAATATGTACCAAAATCATGCCTATAGCACAATTCCTCTCCGTTTACCCTTATCTCGGTGTCAAATTCTATGTTATCAGGGTTCTCGTTTTCAATCTGCATAAGCTGTTCACGAGTAAAGTCATCCCTTCTGGAGTGAAGAAGATCCCATTTGTTCACATATTCTTTAAACAACTGCGGTGGCCTTTCCACGCAAAAGTCTATAACAATTCCTTCGTCGCATACATATACCGACGGTATGTGCCAGCGTTCATCACCCCACAGGACTGTCTTTTCCACTTTAATCTCTTCGCATGTCGGGCCTGCATTGGTCATGAATCCTCCCCGGTATGTCACAATCCATTTATCCATATTGCACCTCCCATAGTATATTTATAAAAATAATACCATATCCCCTATGTCCTCTGCAATGCAAATCGACTGCTTTTCTATTTCCTTCGGGCAATACGCTTCTCCGCTGTTTATGCACGCGTATATTGCCTTCGGATTTGCCGCAGTCATCTTCATGAAAGGGTATTTTATTATGCCCGTGGTGTTGAAGCCCACACCCAGTTCGAGGAAAAGCACCCGGCCACTTACGTTTTTCTGTAAAAAAGTCTGGTATCTGGAAGCGGCCTGGTGCCAGCCTTCGTCCTCCACAAAAGAATTATCTGCTCTCAGGTTCATGGTCATTGGTGCACCGCATACAGGACAATGGGGCACAAGGTCAGGTGGAATTCTCATATCATTCTGGGATTCCATCATTTTCTTTATTATTTCCTCATTGTCATATGTTTTCTTGTGACAAGGCCTGCTGCACTGAAACAGGCCGTAATCTCCCTGAGTATAGAAAAGTCTTTTCTTGTCAAACCCTGCTTTTTGAAAGCAGTGGTCCACATTGGTGGTTATGACAAAATAGTTCTTATGGCATACCAGCTCAAACAGCTTGTCATAAACCGGCGTTGGCGGGTCCATATAGCGGTTTATGTAAATGTAGCGGCTCCAGTAGGCCCAGTATTCTTCCGGGCTTTCAAAAGGGTAAAAGCCGCCTGAGTACATATCACTGAAGCCGTATTTGTCTCCGAAATCAGCAAAGTATTTCGAAAATCTTTCTCCGCTGTATTCAAAACCTGCCGCCGCGGAAAGCCCTGCGCCCGCGCCGATCACTACGGCTTCTGCAGCACCTAGAGCTTCCCTTAAACTTTTAACCGCGTCCTGTGAGCAGTTTTCTGTATATGTCATAGTCTATCTCCTTGAATACATTGAATATCACATTTATCTGACTGTTCTCCCGCTTCATGTAATCCCTGACCGTTTTCACTGCAATTTCCGCTGCTCTTTCGTTTGGAAAGTGAAATTCTCCTGTGGAAATACAGCAGAAGGCTATACTTTTTATTCCGTGAGTTTCTGCAAGCTCAAGGCAGGATCGGTAGCATGATTCCAGCAGTCTCTCATCCTCTGAAGTCACCCGCTCTCCCACAATGGGACCCACAGTATGTATAATACAATTGCATGGCAGGTTATAAGCTGATGTAATTTTGGCGCTGCCTACAGGTTCTTCGTGGCCCTGCCTTTCAATAAGCCGGGCGCATTCCAGTCGAAGCTGCATTCCAGCATAGGTATGGATTGCATTATCTATGCAGCCGTGGCAAGGATAGTAGCATCCTGTCAATCCACTGTTTGCAGCGTTGACTATGGCATCGCACCGCAGGGTGGTGATGTCTCCTTTCCATAGGTAAATGCCTTCCTCTACAGGTGTCATGTCAGAAAATTCCGTAATGCCTTTTGCGCATGTTTCCGTCTGCAGATATTCATCCTGTACACTGGTAATATCGCTGCTGACAGGCTGCGGCCTTCGCACATTCATGAGGGAGCGCAGCAGCCGCTTCTGCTCCCCGGCCTCCACAGGCATCTCAAGTTCTCTATACTGCGGCTGCTCTGCCAGAAGTTTATTTATTAAATATTCTCTTCTTTCCCTCTGATTCATTTTGCTTATTCTCTTACAACGCTTATACGCTCTTGAATGTGATTACCGCTTACAGCTTCATCTATCATTGCGACAGCGTAGTCTGCGTAACTTATAACGCTTTCACCCTTTGAGTTGAGTGTTAATTCTTCTCCTCCGAGAATATACTCGCCGGTTCTTTCACCGTTCGCCTGGAAATCACCTGCAGGACTGATATATGTCCATTTTACATCACTTCTCTGACGAAGCTCTCCGAGAGCCTTAGCCATTGCTGCTGCAAGGGGCTTAAACATGTCAGGAAAATCCGGGCCATCGGCAACACAAATGGTGTGTTCCGGATTAACATAAAGGCTGCCGGCACCACCTACAACAAGAAGTCTTGTATCCGTACCTGAAAGGATGTCACACAAGTGCGCAAGAGAAGTGCTGTGCTGAGGAAGAGTATCCTCAGTCCACGCTCCGAAAGCATCAATTACTATATCAAAATCCTTCAAATCATCTGCAGTAAGGTCGAACAAATCTTTTTTTATCACCTTGGTCGCAGCTGATTTGTTTTCACCTCTTACCACTGCTGTCACATCAATATTTCTGTCTAAAGCTTCCTTTACGATTAACTTTCCTGCTTTTCCATTTGCGCAAATAACTGCTATTTTCATTTTATTTTCCTCAGATACAAAAATTAATTTTAATTTTACTATGTGCGCGGGAGCGGCCGTCCCCCTTTCTTATGGACTTATTGTAGCCTTGGAAAACTGCAGTGTAAAGTACGCACTTTAAAGTGGCGTAGTTACCTTGAGGGAACCTTTAAGTAATTCCAACGAAGTACTTGACAAAAAATTTTTCTGTACGGTATAATTAGACCGTAAGTTTCTTTTAGATACTATTTGATTTTAGATATAAAAATGTGAGGAGGAAATAACATGTCTGATAAAAAGATGCCCAAAGAATTGCCTGCATGTCCGGTGGAAACTACTCTTTCTCTCATAGGCAACAAGTGGAAAGTCCTCATACTCCGCGACCTTATGGAGGGCACCATGCGCTTCGGCCAGCTTAAGAAGTCTGTCGGAGACATTTCCCAGAAAGTTCTCACCGCCCAGCTCAGGGATATGGAGGAATCCGGTCTCGTAGACCGCAAGGTTTATGCCGAAGTGCCGCCTCGGGTGGAATACTCCCTCACCGAACTGGGCCTCAGTCTGAAACCTGTGCTTGACGCAATGGTGGAATGGGGCATGGACTACAAGAGCAGTCTGAACCACTTCTAAACCAAATCAGCTTTCGAAACAGTCTATGTTGGCACCTTTGAAGTGTTGGAGGATTGGCATGTTGGCATATAAAGGCTGTCACTAGTTACGCCCGTATAATGGTGTAAATTAAAAAAAATAAAGAGCCAAAGGGCTCACCTTTAGGTATAATTAAATCACCACAATAAAACCAATACCGGAGGTTGAACACAATG
>JALFXR010000004.1 GCA_022787405.1 Bacillota bacterium | reverse complement strand
TGGCCATACTTGCCATTGTCATGCTGGGAGTGGGTTTTTTCTGCGGTCTTAAGGTCTGCAAAGATGCCTTCACCCTTACCGGTGACACTTATCTGGACGAACACAATCTCTTTGACTACGAGCTTGTTTCCACACTGGGTCTTGACGAGGAAAGCGTGGATACGATCAATGCTGTGGATGGTGTCAGATACGCGGAAGGCTCCCGTTCGGCGGACATTCTCTTCGAGGAGGAAGACACGGAAAACGGCGAAAATGTGGCCAAGCTCCACACCGTCAGTGAAAAAATAAACACACTTTCCCTTGTAGAAGGGCGTATGCCTGAAAAAGCTGACGAATGCGTAGTTGATTCACTCCGTTTCAGCTCCGATGACATAGGCAAAACCATAAAGTTCACCGACGGCAATGAGGAAGACACTCTGGACATGCTGGCAGTCCGCGAATATACCATAACAGGACTGGTCAACTCCCCTATTTACCTTAATTTTGAGCGAGGCTCCACATCCCTGGGCGACGGCAAGGTGGCCGCATTCATATACATAACCCCTGAAGCATGGGACTGTGATTACTTTACAGAAATATATGTGGACCTTGAAAAGACTGCACCTATTTTCACCGATGAATATAAGGAAATTGCAGACAGTATGGAGGAACCTCTCACCGAGGCTCTGGAAAGCTGCGGCAGCGCCAGATACGATGAAATCATGGATGAGGCCAATGAAAAGCTGGCTGAGGCCGAGGAAAAACTGGCAGATGCCAAGGCAGACCTGGCCGATGGCGAAAAGAAGCTCAAGGATAATGAAAAGAAACTGGCCGATGCCGAAAAAGAAATAAGGGATAATGAAAAGAAACTTGACAACTCCGAAAAGGATCTGAAAAAGGCAAAAGCTGATTACGAGAACGGTGTTGAAAAATATAACAGCGAAAAGGCCGATGCTTATGCGCAGCTTGACAAGCTCAAGGCTCAGGTGGATATGGCAGCTGGAACGCCGTACTACGACCAGTATCTGGCTCAGTACACTCAGGCGAAGGCTCAGGCAGACAGCCAGTTTGAAACCGCATGGGCAGAACTTGAAAAAGGGCGTCGTGAAATAGAGAAAGGTGAAAAGAAAATATCAGACGGCCGGCAGGAACTTAAGGACGCCAAAGCTGATCTTGCTGACGGCAGAAAGAAAATTGCAGACGGAAAGCAGGAAATTGCTGACGGTAAGAAGAAAATTGCCGATGCCGAAGAAGAGCTGGACGATGCCAGGGATGAAATTGATGACATAGAGCATCCTGACACCTACGTTCTCGGCAGGGATACCAATATCGGCTATGTCTGCTTTGATAACGATTCAGGCATAGTGGACGGAATCGCCAAGCTTTTCCCTATCTTCTTCTTTATTGTGGCTGCACTGGTTGTTATGACCACCATGACAAGAATGGTGGATGAACAGCGTACCCAGATAGGTGTGCTTAAAGCACTGGGTTACAGCAGAAACACCATTCTGAAAAAATACGTGGTATACTCGGCAAGCGCAACCCTTATCGGAGGCCTTACAGGATTTATTTCAGGCTCCTATGCTTTCCCTTGGGTAATATGGACCGCCTACGGAATGCTGTATAACTTCTCCGATATTATTTTCGTAATAGACTGGAAACTTGGCGGATTGTCCATTCTGGCAGCTCTGGTATGCGCTGTGGGAAGCACTGTTTTCTCCTGCTACAGAGAACTCAGGGAAGTTCCTTCGCAGCTTATCAGACCAAAGACACCTGCCATGGGCAAACGCATTCTGCTGGAGCGCATCGGATTCATCTGGAAAAGACTTTCCTTCCTGCGTAAAGTTTCAATGCGTAATATCTTCCGCTACAAAAAACGTTTCTTCATGATGGTCATCGGTGTCTGCGGCTGCACAGCCCTCCTGGTAGCAGCCTTCGGCATAAACGACTCAATAAAGAACGTGGTTTCTGACCAGTACGACAATATATTCCATGTGGACTATACGGTTACCTTCGACAAAGACCTCACCGCAGATGAGCAGCAGGAATTCATTGATGAGAACAGCAGCGTTGTTTCAGACTGTCTTTTCCTGAATACCATTTCGGTAGATGCCAGAGCAGGCAACGCCGTTAAATCAGTAAACATGGTAGTTGCAGAGCAGGATGCTCCAATAGAAAAGTTTATTGACCTTCACAATGAAGATGGTCCTATCGAATTCCCGGGTGACGGCGAATGCGTCATAAACGAAAATCTGGCTCTTAAACTGGGGCTGGAGGCCGGGGATACTTTCACCGTATTTGACAGCGACATGAGGGAAATGAATCTCAAGATTACGGCACTATGTGAAAACTACGTATATCACTACGTATACCTAAACCGTGCTTCTTACGAAGAGCAGTGGGGACACATGGAAACCAACACAGCCTTCGTCCTGGGAGTAACCGATGAAAACGGCGAAATATCAGATCCGAGCGGGGACGGTGCATATCTGATGAATGCAGACAATGTGGCTTCTGTTTCA
>JALFXR010000254.1 GCA_022787405.1 Bacillota bacterium | reverse complement strand
CACGAAGTGCGGTTGCTTCACTGGACTCCTGTGCTCCAAAGCTAGCGGAGATAGCATACGAACAACAAAAACTACTGGCAGCATAGCCGGTTGTAACCTAAAGGTGAATTTACACACAAAAAAGGGCTTGACCCTGTCACTGAAATTCTGCCAACGTTTTTTTTCGATTTGTTGGCATTTTTTCTTTTATCGATAAATTTCGCCAACAATTTTTACTTTTTTTGCCGCCAAAATAAAGTTTTCCTGCATATTATCAAAAAAATGTTGGCAGAAATCCCGTTCACACGCTTTTCTGCCAACAGACTAATCTAAACTGTACCTGCACTTACACTTTTATTTCAAATCGCCTACTTGTGATACGCCTCGTTCCTTATAATCTTAAAGCTCCTATAAATCTGCTCAAGAAGCACTACTCGCATCATCTGGTGAGGAAAAGTCATTTTTGAAAAGGACAGCTTGAAGTCCGCCCTCTTGCTGACCTCAGGAGAGAGCCCAATGCTTCCTCCTATGACGAAGGCTATATCACTTTTACCTTCAAGGCCAAGGCCTTCAATCTTTGACGCCAATTCTTCCGAGGAGAGCTGTTTTCCCTGAATCTCCAGGGTAACAACATAAGTTCCATCCTTGATTGATTTCAGGATTTCACGGCCTTCCTCCAATTTTACCCTTTCTTCCTCTGCAGGACCGGCTTTATCCGGAAGTCTGGACTCTTTCAGCTCCACAATTTCCACAGAAGCATAGCGGGACAGCCTTTTCATATATTCGGCCACCGCATCAGTCCAGTATTTTTCTTTTAATTTCCCTATACATATTATCTGAATGTTCATTCCTACACCACCAGAAACCTTCCTGTCTCTTCTCTGTCTACAACCTCAAGCTCCAGATCCTTTCCTATGTAGAAACCCTCTTCCTCCAGCAGATTTCGAACCGTAATCAGGGCCTGCTGCGGGGTATTGTTTTCCTTGCTCAGGTGGGCAAGAAGCACCCGAGGAACCTTGCTGCCTCCAAGTTCAGTCAGCATGCGGACGAGACACTCCGCCGCCGCTTCGTTGGAAAGATGTCCTAAATCGCTTAGGATTCTGTGCTTCACAGGATAAGGATATCTGCCATATAAGAGGATGTTCCTCTCATGGTTTGCTTCAAGCACCAGCAGATCCGCGTCCTTTATATTCTCGAAAATTTCGTCGCTGACAAAGCCCGTATCTGTGACCACCGCAGCCTTGCGACCGCCCTTTTCGAAGGCATAAGCCACCGGCTCGGCAGTGTCATGGGATACGTTGAAAGGAATAACCCTGATGTCCCCCACCATGAAATCTTCTCCGCCTGTCACCGGCACGAATCGGGTGCTGCCAAGTCCTGAAGTTTTTTCCACAATCGCACCTATAGTCCCTCTGGTGGCATAAACTGTCATGTCTGAAGACTTGCGTATCAGCGGCCCCAGACTTCTCACATGGTCGATATGCTCATGAGTGAGCAGCACGCCGCTGATTTCTTCAGGCCTGAGCTGCACTTCCGCCAGCTTTTCGTTAAGTTTCTTTATTCCTATCCCGATGTCGAGAATAATATTCGTGTTTTCACTTTTTATGAGATAACTGTTGCCGGAGCTGCTGCTGGCAAGTGTCTGTAATCCAAGCTCCATATATGTAACTCCCTTTTTCTTGACTCTTACGGCTTCCCGTTACAGGCGCCGCCAATAAGTATACCATTTTTTCGTTGTAAAATCCATTAAAATAAGTCATAATATAATTAGCTGTTAGCAGAATATAGAAATTCGGAGGGAAAAGATGGCGATTTTGAGAATTTATACAGACGGAGCCTGCTCAGGCAATCAGGAGAAGGAAAACTTCGGCGGCTGGGGTGCCATCCTGGAGTACGGCGAACATCAGAAGGAACTCTTCGGCGGTCAGGCAAACACCACCAACAACCGCATGGAACTGACCGCAGTAATCGAAGCACTTAAGGCCATCAAGGGCACAGGACGCACTATAGAGGTGTTTTCTGACAGCGCATATGTTTCAAACTGCTTCCGGGAAAAGTGGTACGAGTCCTGGGAAAAGAACCATTGGCGTAACGCTGCCAAAAAGCCTGTTGAAAACCGTCAGCTCTGGGAGGAACTTCTGGCTCTTGTGCGTCTTCACGATGTGAGGTTTTACCGTGTAAAAGGTCATGTTAATCTGGAAAGCAGGTCCACCGACTTTGACAAGCTCTACGCCAAATTCGTTGAGTGGAACGGAGCACGCTTTTCCTTCGGAGATTTTAAATATATAACTCAGATGAATAACCGTGCCGACGAGCTGGCAAACGAGGGAATAAAAGAGGCCCGGGGCTGATATCAACCCAGAGCCACATCAAGAATCATCATTACGCTGAATCCCACAGCGAAGAACACCGTACCGATGTTAGAGTGCTTACCTGCAGACATTTCGGGAATCAGCTCCTCAACTACCACATAAAGCATTGCCCCTGCGGCAAAGCTGAGAAGATACGGGAGTAAAGGAATCACAAGGCTTGCAGCCGCAATGGTAATAAGAGCGCCAACAGGCTCAACTATACCGGAAGCAGCACCGCTCAGGAAGGCCTTGTGTTTTTTTACGCCTCCCGCCCGAAGGGGCATGGAAATGATAGCTCCCTCGGGAAAATTCTGAATGGCAATGCCTAGAGAAAGAGCCAGCGCCCCCATGGCTGTAATATTAGTATTTCCCGTAATATATCCGGCATAGACCACACCTACTGCCATGCCCTCCGGGATGTTATGAAGAGTAACCGCCAGCACAAGCATGGTAGTCTTTTGCAGACGGCTTTTGGGTCCCTCAGCTTCGTCGGCATTTCTATGAAGGTGAGGAATCACATGGTCCAGAAGCAGCAAGAACAAAATTCCCGCCCAGAACCCCACTGCAGCAGGAACGAAAGACAGCTTGCCCATACTTTCCTCTGCCTGCTCAAGTGCCGGTATGATTAGACTCCATATGGATGCAGCCACCATAACCCCCGCAGCAAAGCCCGACAGAGCCCTCTGCAGTCTGTCGCTCATGGCGTTTTTCATAAACAGGACGCAGGAAGCGCCCATAACCGTACCCAGAAACGGAATCATGATTCCGTAGAACGCATATAGCGTCATTTGTATCGTCCTTCTTCCCTTTTCTTTTTATTATTTCTCTATCTTAAAGTCATCCGGAACAGAGCAGCAGCTGCAGCCTCCCGACTGCTTTCTGCTGCATGATGCTCCCTCCGGACAGCCTATGCACTTTATACCCTTTTTCTTCGCTTTTATTATATATCTTACCGCTGCTCCTATGAGCACCAGCAAAACCAAACCAAGAATTAAATCTGACATGTTTTTACTCCGTATTCTCTGTCAAAGGTTTTCTCTTCTCTTTTAATCAAGTATACTACAAATACCGCCATGACTGCAACTGCTATTAATCCCCATATGAAGCCTGTGCCGAAAGCTCCCGTGGTAATCAGAGTCCCTATATGGTATACGAGAAAAGCCACCGTATAGCCCGTTCCCAGCTGGAGCGCGATGCCTCCGAAGAGCCATTTTCTGTCCTGCATCTCCGAGTTCATGGCTCCTATTGCCGCGAAGCAAGGAGGTGTATAGAGATTGAACATGAGGCAGGCAAGAGCCGCTGCCGATGTCAGTCCGAAGGCTGCAGCAACCTGATTTGCGCCCCCTATGAGCACCAGCTCCTCCGTATCTATAAAGTTGGTGAGTCCGTATACCACGGCAAGGGTGCCCACTACATTTTCCTTAGCAATAAAGCCTGTAATTGAAGCCGCTGCCATCTGCCATACACCAAAGCCCAGCGGAATGAGCAGCACAGCAAAAGGAGAGGCGATTGTAGCCAGTATGGAGGTGCTCTCCATTCCCTCCTCCACAACCTGAAGCTGCCAGTTAAAGGTCTGCATTATCTGTACCACAGCGTTGCACACCAGAATAATGGTGCCCGCCTTTATTATATATGCCTTACCCCTTGAACACATGGAAAGAAAGGCTTTCCAAAGGCTCGGGGCCTTGTACTCCGGAAGCTCCATAATGAAGAATGATTTTCTGTATTTATGTCCTGTCAGCTTGTTTACCAGCAAAGCTCCCAAAAGGATAAGCATTATACCTGCGAAGTACATCAAGGTGCCCACCCATGAGGCATTGCTGAAGAAAGCGCCTGCAAATAGGGCTATTACCGGCAGCTTGGCGCCGCAAGGCATGAAAGGCGTCAGCATGGCCGTAGCTCTTCTTTCTCTTTCATTTTTTATGGTGCGGCATGCCATGATTCCCGGTATAGCACAGCCTGTTCCTATAACCATAGGGATTGCAGACTTCCCCGACAGCCCCACTCGCTTGAAAATCGGATCAAGCACTACTGTTGCCCTGGCCATGTACCCGCAGTCCTCAAGAAGAGCAATGAGGAAGTACATAACCATTACCAGCGGCAAAAATCCTACTACTGCGCCTACGCCGCCGATTATTCCGTCTATGAGCAACGCCTGCATAAACGGAGAAGTACCTGAGGTCATCTCTGCCGCCCATTCCCGGAATGTCTCTATCCATCCCACAAGTGCGTCTGCAAGGAAAGGTCCCAAAGTTGACTGTGAAATATCAAATACCGCAAACATAACTGCCGCAAATATGAGAATCCCCCAAACCTTGTTTGTCAGAACCGCGTCTATCTTATCCTGAAAATTTTTATCCTTCGTAAGAATCTTTCTGGTTTCTACCTCCGCCACCAGCCTATTCACGAAATCGAAGCGCCTTCTGTCTGCCGCCTCTACCTCTTCCTTACGGTGAAGGTCTATATCTCCCTGTTCAAAAGGCGCCTTCTGTTCTTTGCCGGTCGCCGCTGCCGCTGCTTCTACAACCTTAACCAGGCCGTTTGCCGATATAGCAGCGGAAGTTGAAACTGTTTCTATTACCGGACAGCCCAGCTTTTCGGATAAGGCCGCAGTATTAATCTTCGTTTCTTTCTTTTCGTTGATATCGCTTTTGTTAAGTGCAACCACCACTGGAATTCCCAGTTCAAGAAGCTGCGTTGTGAAAAAAAGGCTTCTGCTCAGATTGGTGGCGTCTACGATGTTGATTATCACGTCGGGATTTTCTTTTTTAACATAGCTTGCGGTGATGCTTTCCTCTGCTGTGAAAGGTGACATTGAATAAGCTCCGGGAAGGTCAACCGCAATAAGCTCCCCGCTGTAAAATTTCTTTTTGATAGGGCTTTCCTTTTTATCTACGGTAACTCCCGCCCAGTTTCCCACCTTTTCGTTTCTGCCTGTCAGGGCGTTATACATGGTGGTCTTGCCACTGTTCGGATTACCTGCTAAAGCAATTCTCATCTGTAATTCCTCCTGTCCGATTTATATGCTTCGATTATATCTGCTGTTTATACGAGAATGGCTGCTGCCAGTTCGTTGTCAATATTGTATCTGCCGTCCTTGATGGACACTACCATTCCGCCTTTGATTCTGCGGACTACGGTAATGGGCTCTCCGCTGTAGCAGCCCAGAGAAAAGAGGAACCCGTTTAGCTCATCATCCTGTGTCACAACATCCCTGATTATGTACTCACGACCTGCCTCTGCGGCTGACAAATTCAAATTCAAATTCGTATTCATATTCATTCTTCCTTTCTTCAGTACCTGCTCCGTTGGTTAGTCTCTGCTAACCAACGCCCTTTTTAATAGGTTAGCGTCCGCTAACCTCAATGACAAAATATTAGTTAGCCTTTGCTAACCGTATATTATTATATCACTTGTTTTTTTATTGTCAATGGACTTTTAGAAGAAATTTAGAAGAAATTTTCTAAAATTTTGCAAACAAGAAACACTTTTTTCCTCGTTTATGCTATACTGAAATCAAGAAAGTCGGCCGCAACAGCGGCTATTTTACAGGAGATTTAAAATGATATATAACAATGTACTTGAAGCCATGGGTCACACCCCTATGATTCAGCTTAATCGTATGACTGATCCTGATGGCGCCCGTGTGCTGGTAAAATATGAAGGCCTTAACGTAGGGGGTTCTATCAAGACCAGAACTGCTTTTAATATGATTAAGAAAGCCGAGGAAGACGGTATACTTAAACCGGATTCAATTATTGTAGAACCCACCAGCGGAAACCAGGGTATAGGTCTGGCTCTGGTCGGAGCAGTAAAAGGCTACGAAACCATTATAATAATGCCAGATTCTGTCAGCAGTGAACGCAGACTCCTGGTGGAACACTACGGAGCGAGAGTTATTCTGGTTCACGATGCGGGAAACATCGGTGACTGCATCGAAGAGTGCGTGGAAATGGCTGCAAAGATGGCAGAAGAAAACCCAAAGGTTTTCGTCCCTCAGCAGTTTGAAAACCAGGCAAATCCAATGGTTCACCGCCACCATACAGGTCTGGAGATTCTGGAACAGGTTGCAGGTCCTATAGATGGTTTCTGCTCCGGTATAGGCACCGGCGGCACCATCACCGGCATAGGTGAAACTCTCAAAGCTCTTAATCCTCAGATTGAAATATGGGCAGTTGAACCGGAAAACGCGGCTATCCTGGCCGGAGGTACAGTCAGCACCCATATCCAAATGGGAATCGGAGATGGTGTGATTCCAGGAGTTCTTAATCAGCAGATTTACGATGATATCTGCATTATCTCAGACGAGGATGCTCTCAGGACAGCAAAGGACCTTGCCATCAAGGAAGGCCTCATGTGCGGCATATCCAGCGGAACTAATGTGGCTGCCGCTCTGCGCCTGGCGAAAAAGCTGGGCAAAGGCAAGACAGTGGTAACCGTTCTGCCGGATACAGCAGAGAGATATTTCTCCACACCGTTGTTTGAATAAAAAAACTTCAGGCTGCACCGGTTATGGTGCAGCCTGTTTTAATGGCATTCTATATTGTTTTACTCTCCAATCAGCCCGCTGATATCAAGGTCTTCCTTCTTGGCCGCCTTATATTCCTCACCGTTAAAGATGTCGTAGATTACAGGTACCACCAGAAGTGTAAGCACTGTGGCATAAAGCAGTCCTCCGATGCATACCAGAGCTATAGGCTGCATCATATCCGTTCCAGCTGTCTTGCCGATGGCCATTACTATAAGTCCCAGAATCGTAGTCAGACTGGTCATCATAACAGGACGCATACGTGTAGCTCCTGCCTCGATAATGGCCTGGCGCTTGGTCAGTCCCCGGCCGCGGAGCTGGTTGGTGTAGTCCACCAGCACTATACCGTTGTTTACGATTACGCCCATAAGCAGTATCAGACCTATCATGGCAATTATGCTCAGCTCCTTGCCGAAGATGAGCAGCGCCAGCAGACCTCCCGTAAATGCAAGCGGTATGGTGAACATTACTATGAACGGCGATTTCAGCGACTGGAACTGTGCTACCATGATGAGGTAAACAAGCAGGAAGCCGAGGGCCATCATCTTAACCAGATCGACCATGGCATCCATAATTGTCTCGTTTTCTCCGTTAAACTCATATGATACTCCCTCCGGCAGACTGAGTTCCTTGATATCTTCCTTGGCCGCATCTGTCACCAGAGTAATATTGTAGCCCTCTTTCACAGTTCCGGAAACTGTCAGATATGTCCTCTGATCATTTCTTTCAATAGACGGAAGAGTCTTGGTTTCTTTTACCTTGGCGATATCTTTCAGCTTTACATATACTGTCTTGCCGTCAGAATCTGTGCCTTCCAGTTCCAGATTTCTTATATCCTTTGGTGCGACACTTTCCTTGTCATCCGACGAAACAACTATATCATATTCGTCACCGCCAAGACTCATAGATGTTGCTGTATTTTCCAGGGTAAGTGCCTTGGAGACCTGCATACATACCTGAGCAACCGTCAGTCCGTTCTTCATGGCCTTTTCTTTGTCAACGATATAGTGCAGTTCCGGTTCAGCCTCTGCAAGACCGTTATCTACCTCATCAATGCCCTCGACACTTTCCAGCTTCCTGCCCAGCTTTTCTGCTGCGTTCTGCAGTTTTTCATTGTCAGTGCTGTATATGTCGATTGATACTCCCGAGCCGCCCAAAGCAGTTGTGTAGGAAGTCATGGACGAAGAACTCATAATTTTAACCTGACAGTCAAGGTCTGCAGTTTTCTCCTCAATGCTGTCAGCTATCTGCCCTCCGGACAGGTCGCTTTCCTCATCCACTATTATATACAGTGATACCGATGTGTTTGAAGTCTCGCCGGTCATACCGCCCATGCCTCCTGCCTGGGAAAGCATGCCGCCAACAGTCTCAACACCCTCTGTATCTTTGATTATATCGATTACTTTATCCGCCATCTCTTTTGTTTCTTCCAGAGTAGCTTCCTCATCATTCATGACCATGCTGCCGTTAAGCTGCGGTGTGGCCATATCAGGGATGAATATGAAGCCCTTTGAAAGAGATGCATAAACGCTTCCGCCGAGGAGCGCAATCGCAAGTATGAGGATCAGCGCTTTATGGTTCAAGTTCCAGTTAAGGAGCCTTCTGTAGCCGTTTTTGAATCTGGCAAAACCTGCTCCCTCCGGTTTCGGTTCCTTTACGAACATCATGGAGGACATAGCAGGAACCAGCGTCAATGCGATAATAAGACTGGCGCCCAGAGAATATGTAACAGTCAGAGCCATATCAGAAAACAGCTGACGTGTAATGCCCTCTACAAACACAATAGGAGCGAATACGCTGACAGTGGTCAGAGTGGAGGCTGTAATGGCTGCCGCAACCTCTTTAGCACCTGCAATAGCCGCCTTTTTAGGAGGCACACCCAACCGTCTCATTCTGAAAATGTTTTCTATTACTACTATGGAATTATCCACCAGCATTCCCACTGCCACAGCAAGGCCGGACAGAGAAATCATGTTCAGCGTTACTCCGGAGAAGTACATGATCACTAATGCAAAGGTTATACTTATAGGAATACTGAGCAGTGTTATAAATGTCGGCTTTATGTCTCTCAGGAAAAGCAGCAGAACAAGTACTGCAAACAGGGCACCCCATCCAAGGCTCTGCATAATAGATCCGATTATAAGGTATATGTAATCGCCCTGGTCCATAAGAGTAGTAAAGTGAAGACCTTCGTACTCTTCGGAAAGCTGCTCGAATTTATCTGCAATATTGTTGGAAACCGTGGCTGTAGCGTAATTGGACTGTCTTGAGAATGTAAGGAGCACTCCGGGATTGCCATTGATGCTTGCATAAATGGAATCTGAATTATCCGTCATAAATACCTCGGCCACATCGTCCAGAGTTACATCTCCCAGCCCGTCTATATTAAAGATGAAAAGATTTTCAACCTCATCCAGGTCCTTCAATTCATCACCCACGCTGACCAGATACTTTACGTCATCCTCCTGCACATATCCGGCAGGCATGGAGAAGTTCTGACCCTGCAGAATTCCCGAAATCATATCTACAGTTATCATGGAACCCAGACCTGCAGCCTGAAGAGACTGATTGCCTGCTTCATCAAGCTGGGCCATGGCAGAATTAAGCTGAGATTTCTGGCTTGCTATCTGTTTTTTAGCCGATGCCAGCTGAGCCTCTGCATCGTCAAAAGCTTCCTGAGCTGTATATGTACCTCGTTCTGCCTGTTTATATGCCTCCTGCAGCTGTGTTACCTGTGCTTCTGCTGCTGCACTGTCCATCTGCATTACAGCAAGCTGGCTCTTTATATCCTTAAGCTGTTCCTGAAGCTCCTCCAGAGTAATTCCCACCTGCGGGCCGTAAATTCCCTGTGAAATCTGAGCCTCTATGGCAGCCTGTCTTCCTTCCAGCACGGTAATCTGGGTCGCAAGAGCGCTGGCCTTTGAAACGGCCACATCCAGCTGAGCGCTTGCTTCAGCCAGCCGATCATAGGTGTCGCTCTTGGTCTGTTCAAGTTCCTTTTCGCTGGCAGCAAGCTGAGCCTCTGCCTTCTTTATCTGTTTCATGCCGGAATTGAGCTGGCTCTTTGCCTTAGCCATTGAAGGGCTCGCTTCTCCCAGCAGCTTTTCATTAAGCTTTTCTATCTTATCTTCACTTATGGTTACATTTATCTTGGATTCGAGAAGACCGCCTGCATTTATGCTGGCTACGCCTGTAATGCCCTCCAGCTTGTTCATGAGGGTGTCTTCAACGAAAGATGACAGTTTCTCTGTATCGTATCCATCCATGTCCACCGAAGCAACTGCTATAGGCATCATGTTAGGATTGATTTTCATTATGTATGGAGCGCCTATGCTGTCACTCCAGCCGCCCTCTACCAGGTCAACCTGCTGCAGAATGTTTACCACCGCAGTATCCATGC
>JALFXR010000244.1 GCA_022787405.1 Bacillota bacterium | reverse complement strand
TGCATGTTCGTAATCGGCAATCCTATGATAGAAAAGCTGGAGAGGATAAAGATAAAATACGGGATTTACAGATAGAAACGGAGGAACATCATGCAAGAATTAAAAACTGAAAACTATAAATTTTTCCAGCACAGGGAGTGTGAGTTTTTCCCTTGTCATAAGACAGAGGATGAGGAAAACTTCAACTGCCTGTTCTGCTACTGTCCGCTGTATGCTCTGGGCGAAAACTGCGGCGGCAATTTCAAATACACTGAGGACGGTATCAAGGACTGCTCAGACTGCCTGGTGCCTCACAAGAGAAAAAACTATGAGTACATTATGAGCAAGTTCATGGACATCGTGGAGGTGGCCAGAAAAAAATAGGTTAATTTTCAGCCCTGAAAGGAATTTGACCGGGCCTTCCGTAATACTATGAGAAAAATGAAATAAAAATGTATTAAGGAGGTCGAAATGAAACTGGCAATAGTTGGAACAGGAGCTATGGGAAAGGTTCTGAGACAGTACGCTTTGGAAGAAGGCACTTTCGACACCATCTTTTTCATAGAACCGACTGAAGAAAACACATGGCCTTCGGAAAAGCCGGATCTTTTAATAGATTTCAGCAATCCGGGGGCCATAAATTCTATTTATGATTTCTGCAGAAAGAAGGGTGGAGGTTTCCCTGTAGTTCTGGCCACTACAGGCTATGGACCGCAGGAATGGGAAATTATAAAGCTCATTCAGAAAATCTGTCCCCTGGTACAAAAAAACAATTTTTCCAGAGGTGTGGAAGTAATGAACCGTATGGCGGAGCAGGGTGCCTATCTGCTGGGAGAATGGGCTGATATAAGAGTTCTGGAAACACATCACACCAAAAAGAAAGATGCTCCCAGCGGAACAGCAAAGACTCTCTGCTCATGCCTTGGGATTCCTGAGGAGGATTATCCGGATAAGACAGCGGTGATGCGGATGGGAACGGTACCGGGAGAGCACACTGTGTATTTTGCCATGGAGGATGAGGTGCTGGAAATTACTCACCGGGCATATTCAAAGAAGATTTTTGCCATAGGTGCCCTCGAGGCGGGAAAGAAGCTCATGGGAATTTAAAAAATTGCTGTGGCATTTTTAATTTACTGTGGTATAATGATTTCTACTATTATAAAAGCACGGAGAAGAGACAATGGAAATAGAATTAAAATATCTGCTGGGTGATAATCTTGCAAAAGACAGGATTCTGAGTGACAGACATCTTTTAGAAATAAAGGATCCCGATTGCGACGAGACTGTGCAGATGAGGGCAATATATTTTGATACTGAGAACGGTGATCTGCGGAATCTGCAGATTGCACTGCGTGCCCGCTTTGAGAATGAAAAGGTTGTTATTACCCTTAAGTGGAAGGGAAGTGCACATGACGGACTCCATGTCAGGGGCGAGCTTAATGTGCCGGCGGGTCCTGAGTACATTGAAAACCCTACGGTGGACATTTTTAAGGGAAGCGAGATTTATGACGAACTTCTGGGAGCGGTAAGCGATAAGAAGCTGATTCCGGTTATGGAAATGGATTATGTGCGAAAGGCCATTCAGGTTGATACCGGCAGGTCCATCAGTGTGGTTTCTCTAGACGAGGGTACTATTCACACTTCAAAGGGCGATGCTGAAATTCTGGAACTTGAAGTGGAGCTGTACTCCGGAGATCAGGAGGATATGGTTGCTCTCGGAAGCGAACTGGCGGCCAAGTATAATCTGGAAACCAGCGATAAGAGCAAGTATCAAAGAGGTCTTGAGCTTCTGGGTGTAATCTAGATAGGATGATTGGGATGCCGTTCAGATGGCATCCTTTTGTTTATGATGAGCTCGAAAGATCATACTGAAAGCCCAGTGAGAAAAAGGTGTAGCGGCAAAGAAATTCCAGAAGAAAGCCATAGGAAAGTTTTTAAATAATGTCCCGACCCATATGGAAGGCAGCTGAAGCCATGAGGCTCCGCCCATAATGATATTGAAAAGTACAGTTGCCACCATGCTCATAGTTGGACACATGATGGCAACGGTTCCTCCTTGACGCAGGAGCTGACAGAAGTAGGGATTATCTTTTTGCGGGTTGCCGTGCTTTGCTGCAAAGCGTGCGCCGGCTCT
>JALFXR010000230.1 GCA_022787405.1 Bacillota bacterium | reverse complement strand
TTCCCTGACCACGTCCGTGAATCACAGTGACTTCTTTAAGTCCGGCCATGTACGCGTCATCCAGATATTTCTCCACCTCCATGGTGGCATCCTCCAGATTCTTTCCTACCACGTTGACCGATGTGGAAACAGCCATGGCCTTGGCTCTGTAAAGACTTCCGTATTGGCCGGCGCCCTTGCCGGTTTTGCCGCTTTTCTTCTCGTTTATCATCATCAGGTCGCTGACGTTGACGTTGATTTTCATTATGCCGACCTTCACCATCAGATCGCCTTTTTCGTCGGGCTGAGTGAGAACTTCTCCCGTCTGATCCAGAGTCAGCAGCTTGACTTTATCTCCTGCTCTGATGTCATCTATGCTTACAGGGTTTTCGTTGACCTCCCTGACAATGCCGTCCTGATACCTGTTTTCGGTTTCCCTAAGTCTTCGCCTGCCCTGTTCCAGGCGCTTGTTCCTTTCGCCCAGACTCTGTACTTTGGAAAGCTCTCTCAGCTCCTTCTGCACCTCTGAAGCCGTTTCCTTAGCCTCTCTGATGATGGCTCTGGCTTCTTCTTTGGCCTTCTGCAGAGCTTCACGCTCTCTCTTTTCCAGAATTCTCTCTCTGCGCTCCAGTTCCTCCTGCTGTTTTCTCATAGAAGCGGCAAGTGCCTCAGCCTCGTCTCTCTCATCCTCGGCACGCTTCTTATCTGCCTCGATAGCCGAAAGCACATCCTCAAACTCGATGTCTCCCTTTTCCAGCAGCTCGTTTGCTCTGTCGATGATTCCTCCCGGCAGTCCCAGCTTTCTTGAAATCTCGAAAGCATTGGATTTGCCCGGTACTCCTATGGAGAGCCTGTAGGTCGGGCTAAGAGTCTCCACGTCAAATTCCATGGAGGCATTCTCCACACCTGGTGTCGATATAGCGTATTTTTTAAGTTCATTGTAATGGGTGGTGGCTACTGTCTGTGCTCCCTGGGCCGCCAGTCTCTCCAGAATGGCTATAGCCAGAGCCGCACCCTCTGTCGGGTCGGTTCCCGCCCCCAGTTCGTCCAGCAGCACCAGAGTTCCTGTCTCGGCCTTTTCCACCAGCTCCACAGTGTTTCGCATATGTGAAGAAAAGGTGCTCAGGCTCTGCTCTATGCTCTGTTCATCGCCTATGTCGGCGAAAATATCATGGTAAACCGGCATCCTGCTTGTGCCTGCCGCCGGTATATGGAGACCGCTCTGACACATCATGGCCAGGAGGCCGATGGTTTTCAGGGTCACGGTCTTGCCGCCGGTGTTTGGTCCCGTGATTACCAGTGTATTATATTCTTTTCCTATCGATACATTGATAGGAACAACTTTTTTAGGATCTATGAGAGGATGTCTTGCCTGCCTCAGGTCCAGATATCCATACTCATCTATGGCCGGCTCCTCTCCCTGCATCATGCATGAAAGCTTGCCCTTGGCAAATATCACATCCAGATCTATGAGCAGCTTCTGGTTGTTCATTATATCGTGGAAATGTTCTGCCACATTGGATGAAAGCTCCGCCAGTATTCTTTCTATCTCGGCCTTCTCAGCCAGCTCCAGCTCCCTCAGCTTGTTGTTCAGCTCCACGATGACCTGCGGTTCCACAAACAGGGTAGCGCCGCTTCCCGACTGGTCGTGGACAATGCCGGGCACCTTGGCTCTGTTCTCCGCCTTGACGGGAACCACATACCGGCCGTCTCTCATGGTGACGATGGCATCCTGCAGATAAGCCCTGCTGGTGCTGGAGTTGAGAATGTTGTTAAGCCTGTTTCTGATGGCATCGTTCTGCCTCACGATATCACGCCTGATGTTTCTCAGCTCCGGTGAGGCACTGTCGGCCATTTCATCCTCGGAAAGTATGCACCTGTCTATTCTCTCAGCGAGACGCGGAAAGGTGACGATTACCTCCGCCATACCGTTTATGATAGGCAGAGGCGGCAGGTCGCTCTTGAGGAAAGTCACCACATTGGAAGCCACCTTCAGGTTGTAAAGCACCTGCAGCAGCTGCCTCATGGTCAGGCTTCCGCCCTTCCTGGCAAGGTACATGGCGTTTTCTATGTCGTAAATCTGCCCCACAGGAAGGCTTCCCTTTCGGACTATCACACTGACCGCTTCGCTGGTTTCAGCCAGGCCTTCTCTTATCTCCGCCGCATTGTCCGACGGTATCAGAGCCTTAAGCTTTTCCTTTGCCATTTCCGAACCAGCCTGAGAGCTTAAAAGTTCTATTATTTTGTTGTATTCTAAAACCTTAAGTCCCTTTTTATTCATCCTGTTTATCCATTTATCTTTTTGTCTTTTTATCCGTTGCTTTCCTTTAGCTTTTCCAGCTGATCCTTCAGCCTTATGTTCTCCATCTGCACATCGAAGTATGAGCTTTCAAACTCGCTGCAGCGTTCCTCCAGCTGCCTGCACTTCTCCTCCAGCTCCTTCATGTCCTCGCTGGCCTTGTTTGCACCTTCCTTATACTGCACAAAGCTCTTCTTGGCTTCGTCCCACATCTTCAGGTAGTTCTCCGCCTCTTTTTCCAGCTGGTTTTTTTCTTCCTTTATTTTTTCTGTTTCCTCTCTGGCGCTGAAAAGTTCATCTGCTATGTTTATGGATGCCAGCACTGCCAGTGAACCGGGGATATTGGAAGAAAAGAATCTGCTGATTTCCCGCATTTTACCGTCAACATAGTCGGCGATTTCAATGATGGTTTCTTCGTCTCTTTCGCCTGAGATGGTGTATTCCTGTCCGTAAATTCTTACCTTTACCTTGTTGTCTTCCATGTTATCCTCCTTTTTCTGCGCTATTTTATGCACTTCTGTATTTCAACCGTACATATGTGCCATTCTCTTAGTCCTTAACTGTGGAAAACGGCAGTAATACGAGGCTCTATTCTCAGAGAAGCCGGCAAACTCGCCTACGGCTCAAACAGTGCCGCCTTCTCAGCTGCTCATATTCGCCTCTTAATTAGCCGTTTTATGCCACGTCTGCGGAAACCGTTCATAGCACATATGTACGATTTACACACAGAAGTGCAATAAAACCACATAAAAGTTCATTATCAAATTAAAGATACTTTACATAAAACTTCATATCAGCCGGTGTATACCCCACGGCCTTATAAAATTCCATTGCGTTTGGATTTGTCAGCTCAGACTGAAATTGCAGCCTTTTGCAGCCAATCTGTCTTGCATACTCTTCTATGTATGTAAGGGCACTTCTGCCAAATCCTTTACCCCTGTTTGCCTTAGTAATATAAAGGTCATCAATTATCATTGCCTTGCCGTGACTCCAGACGCTGAAAATAATCAGCAGGTTGGCAAACCCGATGACCTTGCCCTTTTCTTCGAAGAGCATCAGCCGTATCATATCTTCTGAAGCTCTTGCCCATCTGAAAGTCTCCGCGAACTGCTCATCACCGGTTTCACCGGTATTGTTCCACAAATCGGCGTCCTGGATTTCCTCAGCCATGAATTCTCTGTTGAGTTTAATCCAGATTTCGCGGTCCGATTCTGCTGCGAGTCTATAGGTAAACATCTTGAGTCTCCTTTATTTCCACGCTATCTGTGTCGGCTTGCTCTTGAGGAAGTCCAGAAGCTCCTTACGCTCAAAACTTCCGTCTTTGAATATAACTGAAAATTTCCCTCCTCTGGTGAACAGAAAATAACCGCTTTCAGTTTCTAAAAACTTTTTGAAATCACCGTACTTCAGCACACCTCTGTCACCTGTAACGTGATCAAAGAACTGAAGACCATCATCGTTTAAAGAGGAGGTATATCCGTTTTCGGGTTTTCCCGTGTATTTCACCATTTTATCCAGTGACGTTTTGATTATTTTACCCAGTGTAGCATAATACTCCACCGCCACCACTATGAGTCCAAGCAGGGATATTTCAGCAAGCATTGTATTTTTCATTATAAGAAATACTATAGCTGCAACAGCAAAAATCCCTCCCCCTATCAGGAAGCCCATTTTGCGGCTGCGCGGCATAATATGCAGTTTTATTTCCTTCAGCAGTTTTTCGTTAATTACGCCTGTAGTTTCGAACATTATCTGTAACTCCTTTTCTTCCTGATAGAATCGTGGGCTTCCACCAAAAGCCGTCAAAATTCCACCAGAAGTGGGAAACCCCTTTAAAATGGTGGAAAAATGACAGCTTCAGCTTCGGCTTTATCTCTAAATCGTGCCAATCCGGCCTCTTACATATCTCTCAGCGTTACGCCCAGCTTTTCCTTGAGCGCTTCAAGAACGTTGCTGTGAACAGCCTGAACATCCTCGTCGGTCAGGGTTCTGTCCGCTGCCCTGTAGGTCAGTGAGAAGGCCATGCTCTTCTTGCC
>JALFXR010000223.1 GCA_022787405.1 Bacillota bacterium | reverse complement strand
ATGCTTCGGATCTCAGGTATACCTGATTGTGTCCTTTCAGGTCGCCAGCATCCGAATTGTCAGGGTTACCATACTCGATTACTTCAAGAGGGAACTGCTTAGCTATACCCCACTTGAAACAGCTGAAGTCTCCGGTTATCACCTTATCCTTATCACCGTATCCGACTGTGCCGTTCACATCGCAGTTTGCTCCACCAAATGCACCCGGGTTCGCTCCGAATCTGAACTCAGGATACTGCGGTACGCCATTTACCTTAAGCTTTGCGAGAGCTGAGGCAAAGTCCTTCGAAAATCCCCATCCGGAAATGTTAAAATCATCGATTGCTGCTGCAGCGTCGTCGAGGTTGCCTTCAGGATCGGCCTCATTATACGTAACAACGTTAACACTTGTGTTTGTATCAAATGAGTTTGTGCCTATTATTGATGATGTAGTGCCGGTTCTTGGATTGATACCGTGAATTGCCATCAGGTCAAAGCCTCTTGCAAGTTTCATGGAAAAACCATCTGTCCATGCTCTCATAATGTCAATAGCTTCCTCTTCAGATGCATTCATGAATTCATCTGATACTCTTGCGCCGTATTCCACCTTAATAGGAACCATTACAAACGGTGCTATAGTGACTCCTCCGTGGCTCTTTGCTCCGTTTTCAGCGACAATATCGATTTCTTTGTCCATATTGAATATGAACTCCTTTGATCCATTAAATGGGATCGGTTCCTGCCCTGACAGTCTTGCAAGCGTTGAACGTCCCTTCACTTTGTTGAATATCTCTGTTTTAAGTTTCGCGTCAAACAGATCGCCCTTTGATAATACTGCCATTATTCATTTCCTCCTCTTAATTTTTTAAGTGCTTTCCTATATGACTCATTGTCATCATGTTCTTTTCTGCCGGATCCTTCGGGATTCGGTGTCGGTGGCTCTGCTCTTGAGCCTTTAAAAAGACCCTTGAGTGCATCTGCGCTTTTACCGATACTTTCCTCGTCTTCTCCGGTTATAAATTCAACCGCTTCATATGGGAGTCCCTTCTCTCTGGCAACTCTCATTTTTACCGAGCTGGTCTCGTATGCCTTGATTCTGGTGTCCCTTTCTGCGATTTCCTGTGCATGATTCTCCACCTTCTCGTTCAGGTCTTTCACCTGTCCGTTAAGGTCACTGATCTGCTGGTTCAGCCCCAATGTTTTCTTCTCCTGGTCTTCCGGCGAAATCCATCCTTCGAACTCTTTTCTTACCGAGTCCTTCGCTCTTCCGACTCTTTCCTGAATAATTGCATCAAGCTGTTCCTGTGTTGTTATTGTTTCAAATGCCATAATACTGCCTTTCCCCACTTGCCGCGTGGTCGCGTAAATATTAAAAAAAGGCCGCCTTATTGCGTCCTCTTAATAATTAATTCGTTGTACCTTCTTTTCCTTACTTTCGTTGCATGCCCAGAATGCCAGCATTACTGATTCCAGGATGGCGATTTCTATTCCTTCTTTCAGTGCCTTGTAACCAAAGCCTCCGCTGGATCCTATCATTCTGTGTTCACAGTTACTGGCAGCCTGGGTTAATGACGGCTGTCCCATGTGACATAATTGCTGAGAGAATATCGCCTGTTCAAATGCGCTTGCTGCGCTTATTACCTCCTTGACTGTTGGAAGCAGCACATTCTTCACATGATTTTCTTTCAGATCCTTCGCCAGATTATTCTGGCCGGCCTGTCCGTTAATAACTATCTTCTCCGGTTTCATCCGCTTCAAGTAATCGACTATCCAGCCGTTTCCGTCTCTAACAGATCGGCAGTCTATACATTCCACGAACCTCAGATCATCCTTCGTCTTTACGGATACCGAAAGCGCTACATTGGTTCCATCCTTGCCGTACTTGACCGCTGCAAACAGCCTCCTCTGCAGTTTTGGCGGGTGTGTGAGTTGCAGTTCTTCCCACTCCGTCTGACTGATAGCCGATTTCTGATTATGCAAAAGCCACAAGCCCAGTCTCTGAATGCAGTAGTCTATTTCATCCTTCCTGCTTTCATCCGCTACGCTTCTTTCGGTTAGAGTCAGGCCAAGGGAAGGATTGACTTCATACCATAGTTCTTTCAGCTCCGCCATCTCCAAATCGATTACCGGATAGAGTTTATCAACAGACCATTCAGCCCATCCGCCTTTTTTCTCCTTCGCAAAGACGTCGTTTCTGAATTCCGTAAATACTGTGCCTACACTTACTGCTGTCGGAGGTGTTCCGGTCATTATAGTCTGAGGATTGCTGCTGTCAGTTACAACATACTGCAGCGCAGACTCCTGGTCTGTAGTGTATTCCTGAGCTTCGTCAATAATGAGAAGGTCATATCCTTCTCCGAGACCGCCTTTTGATGATCTTGTTCTGAACTGGATGCTTCCGCCGCCATTAATCAGCATCGTGATTGTCTCTAAGCCCTTTTGAGCTGTTGATTTGAAATCTGTACCTTCACGATATCCTGCACGGCTCAGAGCCGTAATCAGGCGCTCCCAGGCACTATGTGAAGTGGTGGTTCTATGTGCTGTGTGCATAATCTTTTCACCGTTCACAAGTCCCCAGAGCTCGCGCATGATTATTACTTCATTTTTTCCATTACGCCGAGGAACTGCAAGACCATATTTCATGTGGAGCCACAGACCGTTTTCATCAACGGCCATAATGTCATATATCTGCAGCTGCTGCCAGTCGTGGCATGCTCTGTTTTTCTTGTTGTATAACCGGACCGCTTCAGGTCCTTTTGTGTCTCTGTAAGGAATTACAACTGATTGTGTGGGTGTCTGGCGTCCTATTCTTTGTTCTGCCATACACTCCCTCCGTTGTTACTTCGCATATACTTCACATTATTTGTTTACTATGTCATTTATCCCTCCTATATCACATGCGTGTTTTAACACATTATAAAAACGCACGCGTGTGTTTGCGTGCGTTTGTGCATCTTATCATTTTTTCTGATTTAATTACCGATATATTTTCTGATACAATTATAACCGTCTTTTGTCACTTTTCCTAAATATCTTTCAATTTCTGCATCTTTAAATTCATCGCATAATTCTTCGAGTATTGTAAATTCACAGACTTCTTGTACCAATACATCATCACTTGCTTCCATCTGCTCTACAAAATCAAAATACTGCTTTGCCAATTCTTCATCTCTGCTTATAGCATCAGAAAGAATAGGAACAAATACAAAGCTAAATATTGTATGCATACCTGATTCTGCATCTAACGTATCGCATCCTATTTCAGCCTCATATTTTTCCTTGAATCCATGTAGTTCATTTATTGCAGTTGTAAGTAATGTGTCGTATGTTATCACTATCTCACCTGTTTTAATTTTGCTAACTCGCTCTCTAAAAATAGCCTGTCCTTATCACTCATTGGTTTCATCAATGACTTTTCAAGTTGTCGAATTAAATCTTCGACCTTTTTCGCATGATTGTTGTTATTTCGACCAAGATTAATCCCTGTTTGCTTTTCGAATCTCCTGACATCGGCAGTTCCACCGTTTCCTATAATTGATGTCTTCCTGTATGCTGTTCTGATATATTTTTTCGCTTCCTCCCCTTCTGTCGCCTGCATGTACTTGTAATACATGTTTTCTCCTATCCATTTTGCGTACTTCCTCGGTAGGATTTTTCCGTTTGGACCAGCAAAAAAATCAATTGCTTTTTGCATCTTAATTATAGCATTTTTTGTCGATTTTTCAACGCTTACCAGTGATTCCGCTCTTTCTTTTCTTATTCTTTTTTGCGCATCCTTTTCTTTAAGAATCTTTTCCTGGGTTATTGCTCGATATTCTTTACCTGAAGCTCTGTTGTCAGCAATGATTATCTGCTGTGCTTTTCTGCTGCTCCATTCTGCCGGCCCATACAGAGTGCGTCTTTGCGCTCTTGCTTTAGCGTTTCTTTCGAACCTTCTTTCACCAGCTGACATCTTATCAAGTTCCGTAAGGTATTTTCTCTGTTCTGTTACCAGCTTTTGATAGTCGTCTTTTTCTGCTTTGCTCCATGGATCCTGATAAGGTCCTTTTTGCGGCTTATATATCAGAGTGCATCTGCAGTCTCTATGGCGCCGAAATATTTCAGACGGCATGCCAGGCCCATTATATTCCCCTGTGTACTGGAGCGAGGCGCAGAACTCGCAACGGTTTTTCCCACCGTGATATATTCTCTGAATCTGCGGAACAAGTCCTAATTTCTTTTGAAATTCAAGATTTGCCTGGATGAAATCATCAACCATACTCATGGTTGCGTTTTCTACCAGCTGTGCCGCTTTGTTTCCCGGCACAACCTCTCCATAATTCGCTGCTATTTGTGCCACAGTTTCTGCCTTATCGGCATTGAATACAGCTGTAACCGCCTTAGTTCCAATTCTAGCTGCTTTATTCAGATCATCTGCCACATACCCGCACACTTCGTTAATCAGTCCATGATTCTGTTCGAGCATGGGCGTTATTACCTTTTCCGCAATGTTCTGATACAGTTTTCCGTCCGGAAGTTTATCTGCAGAAAATGTAGCCTTTAGCGACTCTACTAAAATAGCCCCTGCACGTTCAGAAAACCGCTTCATTTCCTTGAAGGTTGCAGTTCCTTTCCTGACTTTTTTGTATATCTCCTTTACCTCTCTGTCAGTGTAAAACCACTTATCAAAGCACTTCTGCACACTTTCAAGCAGGATAGGTGCTACATCGTTCATTGCTTATTCTCCTTCATAGTCAATCCCCGTAAGGTCGCTTAGTGTTTCTGCAGAAATGAATCCCGGTATTGCCTGATTGAGTTTCATTACTCCGTCTCCGATTGCCGACAGCATCGATGCATCCGGTTCAAAGATTGGTTCCCATCTGGCCTTTGTCATATACAGCACTTCTCGTTTGTACTGTATATCATCCCTGAGACAGGCAGCCAGATAACCGGCATTAAGAAAACCGCTTGCGAATGATCGCTGAGCGGCTCTTGCTGTAAGTCTCATATTCTCATGTGCTGCTTTAATAGCATCTGCAGATGAAGGATTGCTTCCCTGGAATCCCATGTCTTCAAAAGTAAGATCCGCTTCATTAGCAAAGAGAGACGCAAACATCTTCAGCTGCTCTGTGTGCGGTGTCATGCTCTGCTGCTGGAACTGTCCAACCGTTGGCTTATCTCCATCCTCGTCCTTGTAGAATTGCATCATACTGGAAATAGTTGCCTTCCATTTCTCCATTTTCTCTGCATTTTCGTCCAGTCCTGTAACGTATTTCTGTGGATATGAATAGAATTCAGCTGCTATTTCTGAACGCTTGATGGTTCTTACTGCAGACTGTACGAGAGACATCCATGCTCTTGATATTCTCGCATGGCCAAACGGTCTCTTCTCATCCGGTTTATAGATTATAGGAACCAGGAGAGGATGTCCGACATTGTGCGGCACCCACTGAGTATCATTCTTGTTTTTATATTTATACTGCGTACCGGTATCCGTAAAGTATGCTTCAACGAGCGGCTGGCCGTAATCATTTCTATCCAGAACCGCATACCCTTCTTTCAGAAGTCCTGTTGTCTGGTCGATGATGCCTGTAGCATTACCGCCGTCAATAACATGCATCCTTGGAAATCCATCCTTATCAGGCGAAATGTAAATGAAATCGCAAGACGTAATCAATGCTCCGTTGATTGCACTTCGGTACAGGATATCCGGATTGTTCATCCGGAATATCTCGTTCAAACCTAAATTGTCATTCTTGAACTCCTTGAATACAAGCCTGTCTGCCAGCTTATCAACTCCCTTTCCGCACCAGCCCAGGCATGATATCCAGTTGCGAAGATCCGGAGGTGTTGATATCCCAAAATCCTTTACAACGTTTTTCATGTCGTAGTAATCGTACCTCAAAAGCACTCTTGGCCTTTTCTGTCTTAATTTGTTTCTCAGATATTCGATTCCCTTGTAATCTGTCATAATATTTTTTCCTTTTCGTGTTATTATCTGTACCTCAGCGAGAAATATTCGTA
>JALFXR010000177.1 GCA_022787405.1 Bacillota bacterium | reverse complement strand
AGGTGGTAATCAGCGGTTTTGTATTCGTGAATCTGCTCTACACTGTGACAGGAACGGGAGAAAACCCGTGCGACTTCATCCGGCAGGCTCAGGAGCGGGTAGAATTTACACAGTTCATCCCTATCAAGCACGGAGCCGGAGGGGGCAGCGTATGCTTTGACGGCAGCGGTCTGAGAGTGAAGCTGCTTCAGGATGACGAAAAGGGAGAAATCCTGCATTTGGAGGGAGAAATCGTAACCTATGTAGAGCTGTATGAAAGCGTAGAAAAGGAAATTATTATAGACGGATACCATAGAGAGAAGGACTTTATCTGTGACTTCAACCAGGGCAGGAGCCGCACGCCGGTTGCCTCGGCAGTGGGAGAAGCTTCGGTTCGTGAAATTATTTCACCTGACAGCGGATACGGAGAGGTAGAAAAAATTCTTTACACCACGGGAGAGATTGCAGAAAGCGAAAGCCGGGGAGAGCAGGGTAAGGTAATTACAGAAGGAAATCTCATGATCAAGATGATCTGCATGACACATGGGGAAGACGATGATGGGCCGCAGCTGTTTTCCATCAGGCAGACGGCGCCTTTCCGGGTGGTGACATCGGTGCCTCAGATGACGGGCGATGAAAAGGTTTCAGCAGGAATTCATTTGAGAGATCTATGGGCAGAAAAAATAAACGGCAAGCAGCTGGAGTTCAATGCCACTGTCATGGTAAGCGCAGAGATTATGAGAGAAGTCACCTTCAAGGTGCTCGCTAACCCTGCTTTCGAGGAAAGCACCTCCAAGGCGGCCATCGCACCTATGATAGTGTATGTGGCCGGAAAGGGCGACAGCCTGTGGAGCATCGCCAAGAAATTCAAAACTTCTGTTGAAACGGTGGCGAAGCTCAATCAGCTGGAGGACGGACAGATAGAAGAGGGAAGGAAACTCCTGATAATCAGATAGGCAGGGAATACAGGAAATATTAACGGCGGGCTGCATTAAAAGCAGCCCGCTTGTCTATACTCTCTTTGAAACAAGGGGGTATAAGATGGATTTGAAGGGACTGAAGATACTGAAAATATATTTTTTGGTGATGATATTTGTCACAGGGGCATGTATTACGGACTACATACCCAAGGCTCAGGCAGCCCGTGCAGAGGTAAGCAGAATTGCGGCAATACAGTGGCCCGCAGATGAGGAAGGTATGATAAACGAATATGAAGGCATAATCCGTTTCCATGTCATCGCAAACAGCGACTCCGATGAAGATCAGGAGCTTAAGTTCAAGGTGAGAAACCGGGTTCTGGCCAAAGTGCAGAATGCTCTGGAGGGAAGTCAGGGTGCAGCTGAGACCAGAAAATATATCGAGGAAAATCTTGAAGAGATTGAGGCCTGTGCCTTGCAGTGCGTAAGGGCCGAAGGCTATGACTATAACGTTAAAGCGCGGATAGGAGTTACCGCTATTCCGGCCAAAGAGTATGATGATGTGTACTTCCCGGCAGGCAGCTACGAGGCGCTGACTATTACCATCGGTGAAGGCAAGGGACAGAACTGGTGGTGCGTCGTTTTTCCTCCGTTATGCCTTGTTGACGCTCGGGAAAGCGGCTATGAAGAAATGTTTGACAAAGACATCCAGGGGCGGCTGGTGCTCAAATCCAAGGTGCTGGAACTGCTAAAGAATGGCGGTATAAAAAAGTATGAACAAAAGAGCAGGGGCGAAAACCTCTGCTCTTTTGCGTCTTTATTATATGTTTGGAGAAGTATATGAAAAAGAATTAGCTTTCATGCCTTTTCTTATTCCCTTAATTGCTGTTGCCGGCTGCTTCATGAGAAGACTGCAGCTTGACTTTTATCTTTTTTATCTCATTGTCTCTTACAACGGTAAACTCAACTATGTCTCCAACCTGGTGGCTCTGTATAGTGTTCAGGAGAGTGGAAGTGTCGGTAATCTTCACATCATCCAGGTAGTAGATTAAATCACCGGCTTTCAGGCCGGCCTTTTTGGCATTCTCACCTGTAACATCCTGAATATATACGCCGGTTATGGATACGCCGTACTGCATAGCTTTCTGCGCTGAGGTCAGGTCGATGACATTAATGCCTGCAGCTGGACGTCCTTCCACATATCCGTTTTTGATAAGTGATTTTACTACGGTTGAAACTTTATCACACGGGATAGCGAAGCCAAGTCCCTCTACGTCAGAGCCGGAGGATTTTGCAACTACGATACCGATGAGGTTTCCGAACTGGTCGAAGAGACCGCCGCCGGAGTTGCCCGGGTTAATGGAGGCACTGGTCTGAATCAGTGTCATGGTTTTACCGTCAAGGGTGATTTCCCTTTCCAGAGCGCTTATAATTCCTTCAGTTGCAGTACCTGACAGGGTTCCCAGAGGATTACCTATTGCAACCACCAGGTCGCCTACGTTAAGGTTATCCATAGTGCCTATGGTGACAGGAGTAAGTCCTTTCTGATCTATTTTGATTACTGCCAGGTCAGTCTGTTCGTCTGAAGCAACCAGAGTCGCATCATATGAAGAACCGTCGTACAGAGTGACCTCGATTGTACTTGCATCTTCGATAACGTGATTGTTTGTTATGATGTAGCCGTCCTCACTGTATATCACTCCGCTGCCTGCACCTTTGGTTACATACTGTCGCAGCCATGTATCTGTGGCTACGGATTCTGTAGAAATTGCAACAACGGAATTTTCGTTTTTAGCGATAATTTCCTGAACGGAAAGCTCGCTGCCTGTAGCCTGTGCCAGGTTGTAGTTTGTAGTAGTTATGGTCTTGTCTATTACGGCTCCTCCGAAATGGCTCATGGCCAGGGCATAGGCACCTGCACCTACAGCTGCTGAGATTACCATGCAGATTATCAGCGTAACGGCGAAGGCCTTTCTGGTCACATACACCGGTTCTTTTTTCTCTTTTGGAGCTCTTTTAGGAGCTTCAGCCGTGTCGGTATACACGGTTTTATTCTCTTCGTACTGAAATTTATCCCAATCGTCCATAATACGGCCTCCTTGTCTTATTTCTTTTCTGAATTTACCCAAATTATAATCGGATTTTGTGTATTTTCTGTGTAAAAAAGATGTGAAATATGATAAAATAACTTGTTGAGGATATAAATATTATGGAAAGATGCTTTATAGAATATACAAGGTGGAGAGAGGCCGGATTGCCGGAGGATCTGGCAGAAGAGCTTGCCCGCATCGAAGATGATGAGGACGAAATATACGACCGGTTCTGCAAGGACATTGCCTTCGGAACATCGGGACTTCGTGGCAGAATGGGAGCCGGAACCAACCGCATCAATTCGGTGATGCTGAGAAAGGCCACCATGGGCATAGCACGCTATCTTACCGACCGATATGAAGCGCCGGGGATAGTAATCGGTTTCGATACCAGGATCAATTCAAAGGAATATGCAGCCTCTGTGGCAGAAGTTTTCGCGGAAATGGGTGTGGATGCCTATATTTTCAGCGAGGCCACTCCTGTGCCGGTGGTATCTTTTGCTGTGCGTCACCTCGGCCTGAACGGCGGCGTAATGATCACCGCCAGCCATAATACAAGAGAATACAACGGGTATAAGGTATACGATCATTTCGGAAACCAGATAGATGACAATAAGGCGAGGCTGGCAGAAGAATATATAAAGAAGGAAGACCCTTTCGGCACAGGTGAGCTAGGCGGCGAGAACAGAGCCTGTGCGGGCAGGGTTCATCTGCTTGACGGAAGCGTCAGAGGGGCATATCTCAATGCTATTAAGGAGAACATTCTTTGGTGGGATGAGCCGCAGAGCTGCCTTAAGGCACTGTCCGGGCTGAAAGTATGTTATACACCGCTCAACGGCAGCGGTCTGGGATATGTAACAGAAGTTCTTGATCATTTAGGCGTCGGGACGGTGCAGGTAGTGCCAACCCAGAAGGAACCGGACGGAAGCTTTCCTACATGCCCATCACCTAATCCGGAGAATGAGGCTGCCTTCACAGAGGCTGTCAGGCTGTGCGATGAACAGGATAATCAGTATGACGTGATTCTGGCTACGGACCCGGACAGCGACAGGATGGGTGTGGCTGTTTTTGATGGCGAAGGATACTGCAAGCTCAGCGGCAATCAGGTGGGCGAGCTTATGCTTGACTATATATTGAGATGCCACAGCAAGGGAATATGCGGCAGAGAACTGAGAGAGGAAATGACTGCCTTCAAGAGCTTTGTAAGCTCACCTCTCACAGAAAAGATAGGAGAAGAATACGGCGTTAAAGTAAAGAACGTTTTTACAGGGTTTAAAAATATTGCATTAGAAATGGAACGGCTGAACAGGGAAGGAAGAGCAGGGGATTTTCTCTTCGGTTTCGAGGAAAGCCTGGGATACCTGTACGGTGACTATACGAGGGACAAAGATGGAATCATGGCCTGCCAGATGCTGTGCCTCATGGCGGCTGAGCAGAAAACCGCAGCAAAGACTCTCCTGGACAGGCTCGAAGAAATATACGGTCAGTACGGTTACATTGAGTCCATAACCACAGCTATCCTGTTTCATCAGGAAAAAGACCGCAGGCGGATGGAGCTCATGGTAAAATCCCTCTTTGATGGCAGACTTAAATCCTGCCCTGACCTGGGCAAAGCCATAAAAAAGGAGTTCTGCTACCGTAAGCAGAATATGTATTGTGCTGACCTTGAGGGAGGTCACAGGGTGATAATAAGGCCTTCAGGCACGGAACTGAAGCTCAAAATATATATTTTTGCCGGAGGGAAAACCAGGGATGAGGCCATAGACAGCGCTGCCCGGCTGTGCTCTCTGGTGAGACAAGTATTGGAGGAAAAAGATAAAAGAGATGAATAACGTATATACAGGAATAGATAGAAGCGGTTCTTACAGGGTTTATCTGGCGGTAACCACGGAGCTGGTAGAGGAAGCCAGAAAAATACATGACACCACACCTGTAGCTACAGCCGGACTGGGCAGAGTACTGACAGGGACAGGACTTATGGGACTCATGCTCAAAAATGAGTCGGACAAGCTGACAGTCCTCTTTAAAGGAGACGGGCCTGCCAGACAGATTCTTGCCACGGCATTTGCCGACGGCAGAGTCAAAGGATACATCGCCAATCCTGATGTGGATCTGCCGCTCAATGAGGCCGGAAAGCTGGATGTAGGAGGTTCCCTTGGAATTGGCGAACTGACCGTCATTAAAGACCTGGGACTGAAGGAGCCTTATGTAGGAACCATTGCTCTGGTGGACGGAGAGATTGCTGATGACCTGACTGCATATTACTATATTTCTGAGCAGCAGAACACGGCCATTTCTCTAGGGGTAAAGGTGGACACAGACTGCTCTGTAATGGCTGCGGGAGGCATGATAATCCAGATGCTTCCTGATGCCAAGGAGGAAGCCATAGAT
>JALFXR010000173.1 GCA_022787405.1 Bacillota bacterium | reverse complement strand
AGGAGGAAAAATAATGAAAAAAATAAAGATACCGAATATCCTAAAGATAATCTTTGCGTTCTGCTTTCTGTGTATGCTGTCTTATAATGTCTATGCTGATGATGTTGTTTACTCAACAGAAGGCGGAACCTGGAAACAGATAAATGATACAACGTATACGATGGATAAAGACGGAGACGGAACGACTGACATCACGTTGATAAAAAATGACAATGAATGGCAGTATATCTTCACCGTTGCTGATGATAAGGCTACTTATTATGCATGGGAAGAAGACGTGCCTGAAGGTTATGAGGTTGTCGGAAAGGGAACAAGAGCAAATCCGGCTGTAAATAATCAGACGAAGTATTCACATACACCGAACGTCAGTGATGACGGAACACAGAGCGGAAATTATGCAAATAACCTTAATCTGAATGATGTAGTGACTCTTGACGGAGCAGATAAGCTGCATGTTGTTTTAAAGTATGCAGGTGAAAGTGCAAGTTATGATTATGTATGTGCATGGCAGGGAAGCCAGCCTGGATATACAGCTTCAAATAACTATTCTTCTGCAATATCAGTAAATGGAACGCAGAAATTCGGTGGAAGTAATGGAACGACAGTTGAGTTTGACGTGCCTGGAGATACAGTAACGTTTGGATACAGGTCTGACGGCAGCGGTTGTGGAAATGGTTTTGGGTATTATGCAATCGTAACCGGAACAGGAAAAGGCCTTACTATTACAAACCGGTCAATTGACAACCCGGCACCAGAAACTGGTGCAATAGAGCTGACCAAAAAGGTAAAAGGTAAAGGTGAAGTAACAAAATATTCGCATACCGCAAACATAAATGATGATGGAACTCAAAATGGCAATTATGCAAATAATCTAAATACAAATGAGGTTATTACTATACCTGGCGCTTCACAGCTGCATGTGATTTTGAAGTATGCAGGTGAAGGTGAATCTTGGGATTATGTGTGTGCTTGGCAGGGTGCTCATTCTAATTATACCGCTTCAAATAATTCAGGCTCTGCAATATCAGTTAATGGTAAGCAAAAATTTGGAGGAGGAAACGGGGCAACGGTTGAGTTTGATGTTGACGGTGAATCTGTAACGTTTGGCTTTAGGTCTGATAGCAGCGGCTGTGGAAATGGTTTCGGGTATTATGCTGTCGTAACTGGAAATGCAGGCTCGACAGATGGACCGAATGAATATTTCAAATTTAATATCCATTTATCATCAGATAATGCAGAACTTGCACCATTAATTGACGGTGACCATGTTTTTGGCAACATATCATTTAAAGATGGTGATGGCTTTGTATATCTTGCGACTGGCGATACCGTAACACTTGACAAGATTCCTGATGGTGTAAATTACACAATCACAGAAGATAAAAATGAGGACTATAATATTTCATGGAGTGGGACAACCGGAAACGGAACTGATAATACTTATTCCGGAACAATTGCGGCAAACACAACGAATGAGATTCTATGTACTAACACTTATGCGAAACAGAGCAGCGGAGGTACAACAGAGCATCCGGTGGATATAGGAAGTCTCAAACTTGTAAAGCAATTCGTAAATGTAACCGGAAATAAGAATGCATCTTTCCACATTGCATTCTGGAATCTCGATAAGAATGCTGCATATAAGTATTCTGATGGCACAACTGAAAGCAGCTTCGTCTCTGATTCAACAGGGCTTGCGGATGTTGCTTTGTCAATAATAGGCAACAAGGAATTTACTTTTGCTGACCTTCCGGCTGGATGCCAGTATCAGATTTCGGAGGATGCAAATGATAATATCGCATCTTATGAGATAAGTGGTGTTGCAAATGTAACGCAGCAGAGAGGAGAGAATCCTGATGCAAACCAGACGCTGACGACAGCTAAAGAGACTATTGCAAAAGATGAAAATGCGATTGTAACATTTCAGAACTCAGGAAAAGAAATACCAAAAGAAGCAGATGAAGCTTTTGCAAAGAATTCAACGTTCAGAAAACAAATATCAAATCTTGAAAACATAAAAGCTCAATATAATAACATTATCATTCAACTTAATGATGTAGAAAAGCCAATGGTTGCCAATAAACTAAAGAAAGTTGAATCTATCTTAGAACCTGCTTTAACTTCCATCACATGGGAAATGACAAAAG
>JALFXR010000160.1 GCA_022787405.1 Bacillota bacterium | reverse complement strand
TTTTTGTCGAATTGGCACGAAAATTGCTCTATAGTGTCTCGTATTTATTACTTAAACTTTTAGGAAAAGGAGAAATTATTAAATGAACTTTTTAAAGGCTTTTGTTAAGTTCGTACCTGTTATCATCCTCGCTGTGTTGATGATCGCAGGACAAAACGCAATGATTGCAGCTCCCATCGCATTCATATGTGCGGTAATTGTTGCAATGACCGTTGCAAAGAAAAAGTGGCAGGAATGCTTAGATGCTGCCATGAACTCTGTAAAGAACATCTTAGTGGCTTTATTCATTCTCATGATAGCCTACGTTATGGTTAACTGCTTCACCAGCTTCGGTGTAGGTGCTGCAGTAGTAAACCTGGCATTAAAGCTTGGTGTAACTGCTAAGACCGTTGCCTGCGTAGGACTTGTTTGCACCGCTTTACTTTCAGTTGCTACCGGTACTTCATGGGGAACCTTCGCTGCATGCGCACCTATCTTCTTATGGCTGTCACATATCGTTGGCGGAGACATATATCTCACAGTCTGCGCTATCGCCGGCGGCGCCTGCTTCGGCGACAACATCGGTCTTATTTCCGATACCACTATCGTATCCTCCGGTATTCAGGGTGTACAGGTTACAGACAGAATCAGACATCAGGGTGTATGGTCAGCTTCCTGCCTTGTTTTAGCTGCTATAGCATTCTTCGTTGCTGCTACAGTAATGGGATTAAACGGAACAGGTGATGCTTCCACAGTTATGGACAACATCACTCCTGAAATTCAGGCATTCCTCGAAGTAGAACGTCCTGCAGCTCTCGACCTTCTCAATCAGGTTGCTTCAGGTGTTCCTATCTATATGGTAATTCCTCTGATACTGGTAATCGGCCTTGCTGTTTTGGGAGTCAACACCTTTGCCTGCATCGGAAGCGGTATCATCTCATCCTATATTCTCAGCCTTTTTGCAGGTACCGGCTGCGGCATTCAGACATTCTTAGATGATTATGTTTACACAGGTATCGAAGATGCCGGCGCCTGGGTAGTTCCAATGATGATGTGGGTTGCAGCCTTCGGTGGTGTAATGCAGCTGATGGACGCTTTCTCTCCTTTAGCAGCACTCATCGCAAAGATGTCAAAGAAGGTAAGGCACTTACTTGGATGGAACGCAGTTCTTTCCTTACTGGGAAATGCTGCTCTTGCTGACGAAATGGCTCAGATCGTTACAATCGGACCGGTTATCAAGCAGGTTACAGAAGACAACGTTGTATGCGAAACAGAAGAAGCTGCTTACAAGCTGAAGCTGAGAAATGCTACTTTCGGAGACGCTATGGGTGTATTCGGTTCACAGCTCATTCCTTGGCACGTATACCTTGGTTTCTATGTAGGTATCGTTAAGGGTGTATATCCGCTGGTGCCGATTACAAACATGGATTTCATCAAGTTCAACTTCATGGCTATGATCGCTGTTGCTTCACTTCTTATCTTAACATTCACAGGTCTTGACAGATTCGTTCCTCTGTTCAAGATGCCTACAGAACCTGAAGTTCAGTTAAAGAAGAACCTCAAGAAGGATCAGCAGGCTGCATAAACTTAAAATTTAAACTTAACAGCAATTACAGGCAGGCCTTTTCGGTCTGCCTGTTTTTTATGGCCTGGCCGCTGTAATATTTCCGTGTCATCAGAATAAAGTATTACATGACCGGGTGCCCAGTCTGCCCGGCGGAGGTTGTAAATGAAAAAAACTGATTATCTGCTTTTGCTATTTTTAGTGCTGCTCATGGGCGCCGGCATACTGTCACATGCAGGTTCCTGCAGCAAAATGGCTTCAACCCGGACCCCTCTTTCTCTTTCCGACTCCCGTGCATCCGTGGACATCCCCATTCTCATGTACCACAGCATTTCTAAAGACCCATCCGGCGAAAACGAATACACTATCTCACAGGCCCGTTTCGAGAATGACCTTAAGTGGCTGCAAGACAACGGCTATACCACCATATTTCCTTCACAGCTGGTCTCTTTTGTGCAGGAAGGTGCCATTCTCCCTGCAAAACCTGTTATTCTAACCTTTGACGATGGTTTTGCCAATAACTATCTCTATGCATTTCCGTTACTTGAAAAAAACAATATGAAGGCCGTAATAGCCCTTATCGGAGTTGAATCCGACAGAAGCTCAGGGGACATATACCGCAATCAGGATTATGGCAACATGACATGGGGCGAAGTAGCTATTTTATCCCGCTCAGGACTCATAGAATTTGCCAGCCACACCTACGACCTTCACTCTATCAGCGGCGGACGCAAAGGTGCAGATAAAAAGTCAGATGAAAGCTCTGCGTCCTACCGTCAGATTCTGACCTCAGACCTGACAAAGAATCAGGAACTGATTGAAGCCGCATCGGGAAAGGCGCCGCTGACATTTGCATGGCCTTTCGGAGCATATCCTGCTGACAGAAGTGCTGATCCCATTCTGAGAGACATAGGTTTTGATGTGACCTTCACCTCCTATCAGCACACCAGCACTGTAAATCAAGGTCAACCCGAAAGCCTTTACGGTCTGGGCCGGTACCTGCGCACACCTTCCTTTGACATAAAGAAGATTATCTGATAAAATATCTTTGTAATTGTGAACCGATTATTAAGGAGGACTTTCAGATGATAAATAAATCCAGTGAAAAAAGCGATGGAAAGAATGTAGATGTAACTGTAAATGTAGATGTATCCAAAATCGTGAGAAATGTGGCTGTAGCAGGAGTTCTCATCGTTGGAATAATTTTCGGCTGCAATACATACAGAAAGCTTTGCGCCTGGGAAGAAGACTAGTATTTTAGCCCGTCCGGCGTATATGCCCGTCAAAGGGCAAATTGGGCAAATTTGGCAACTTAGCATAAAAAGGAGATCTGAAATGGCATTACTTGAATCCGGTGAAATGTATCTGGAAACTATATATATACTTCTCAAGGAACGCTCAGATGTAAGGGCAATCGACATCGGCGAGTACATGGGCTTCAGCAAACCCAGCGTAAGCAGAGCTTTGGGCCTCCTGAAGGAATCCGGTTACGTTTCCACCGATAACAGCGGCTATATCTCCCTCACCGAATCCGGCAGGCAGATAGCAGAAAAAATATACGAACGTCATACGCTGCTGACGGATATGTTTGTTTCACTTGGCGTAGACGAAAAAACTGCTTCTGCAGATGCCTGCAGAATAGAACACGTAATCAGCGACGCCACTTTCAGTGCCTTAAAGAAGCATTTCGGTCAAAAAAAATAGGCCTCTTTGGCTTTTGAACGACGGCATCTGCCGGCCGTATTGCAGCGGCTGAATTATATCTGCGGC
>JALFXR010000143.1 GCA_022787405.1 Bacillota bacterium | reverse complement strand
TGCTGGTGGTTGGCTGTGCCGGTGCTCTGGCCTTCATAGTCCTCTATAACCTGACCAACATCAACATTACTGAGCGTATAAGGGAAATAGCCACCATCAAGGTTCTGGGTTTCTATCCTAACGAAACGTCGTCGTATGTATTCCGTGAAAACATAATGCTCACGGCTATAGCAGCACTGGTGGGTCTTCCTATAGGAAAGATTCTCCATACCTTTATCATCAATCAGATACAGATCGACCTGATGAGCTTTAATATGCACATACAGCCTTTCAGCTATGTGCTGGCCGTTGTCATGACCTTTGTTTTCGCAGGCATAGTAAACTTCGTAATGTACTTCAGACTGGAAAAGATCAGCATGACTGAATCGCTTAAATCTATAGAATAAAAACTTCTGATGATTTTAAAGCACCCCGTGTATGCAAAGCACGGGGTGTTTATGTCTTCATATTCATCTGTTCAATTTCTCTAAAGTAAACTCTGCTTCCACATTCAGTTCTCCGTCACTGCGGAAAGTACGGAAAAGATATTTATAGTCAGGTGTTCTAAGCCTTTTAATCTCTATGGTCTCTCCGAGAGGTGCCTCCTTGCTGAAATGAATTCTCATAACAGTTACCCGGTGAGTGCCTGCCTCAAGCTCCGGTATATAGTCGCAAAGCATATCCACATAATTGGTGTTGTTCATGTGGCCGTTGTAATCCACGTCGCTAAGTTTTACATTCTTGATTCCGACAGGCTCAGATGCTGCTATAGTCTCTCCATCCTCCCGGCTTATTTTAAACTTGCTGCCCGGCATTACGTCCACATATTCATCCATGGTATAGTTGGAAAAATCCACTTCGTCCACTTTCATTATCTTCCGTGTCTCAGAGTTTACAAGTGTCCACTGACTTGAAATCATAGCTGCCGTTTCGCCCTTCTTGCGTACCAGGTAATTTCTCAAAAAAGTGGCTCTGGCGCTTGGGCACGGCCATGTAAACACCTCTATCTCCTCATCAAGCAAAACTTCCTGCGGTATTATCATGTCAAGGCGGCTCAGCATAAGGGCCTGTCCCTTATCCAGCAGTTCATCGTAGGAAGGTTTCTGGTCCGCCATCTGCCTGGATCCGCATTCCTGCATTTCTCTCAGCAGCCCTGCCGGACGTGCTTTTCTGTTCATATCAACGTTGTAGACGTTAATGCTGCTTTTATATCCGTAAACGTCTTCTCTCATTTTAACTTCATCTCTTTTCTTATTATTTCTTATTATTTTATATTGCTCCGTTTTGGCATTATCACTTCTGTATGGAGTTCCAGCCGGTTATCAGTTATCTGATTACCGCATCCACCGCTTTGATAAAGGCACTTCTGATACCGCTTTCCTCAAGAGAAGCCACACCTTTTATGGTCGTTCCTCCCGGCGAGCAGACTCTGTCCTTAAGCTCTCCCGGATGGAGCCCGGTCTTAAGCATGAGCTCCGCCGTACCTGCCATGGCAGTGCATGCCAGCTCATAGGCCGTCTTTCTGGCAATGCCGTTTTTTACTGCTCCGTCTGCGATTGCTTCTATGACCATATCGAAAAACGCAGGGCCGCAACCCGATACAGCAGTTGCCGCATCCATAAGACGACTCGGTATGGTTATGACAGTTCCCAGCGATGACATAATATCTGTTATCGTATGCCTGTCCTCATCCCTCATGCTACTTGTCTCTTCCATCAGGAAAGTGCCCTTTCCCACAGCCACAGGAGTGTTAGGCATAATGTACTGCACTGCCGTTTCTCTGCAATCTATGTGAGATGCATAGGTTGCAAAATCCCAGCCCGCTGCCACGGAAATCAGATTTTTCCCCTTAAGGCCGTCTTCGCCAAGTTCTATAAGAACATCTTCTATCTGGTATGGCTTGCAGGCCATTATGAGGGTGTCAGAGCTTTCAGTCAGCTCTTTAAGTGAAACACAAGGTACGAAGCCAAGGCGCTCTGCATTGTTTCTCAGTTTTTCCTGGTCAGGTGCATAGGCGAAGATGCAGTCTTTGGCCACCTTTCCCGATGCAATGAAACCCTCAGCCAGTGCCTGGGCCATATTCCCCATTCCTATAAATCCGAATTTCTTCATCTTGTTTTCTCCTTATTTTTCACGTCACTTACCGGATTATTCAATCTCGAGTTCTACCGGGCAATGGTCAGAACCAAAGACCTCAGTGTGAATCTTTGCGTCCCTGAGGCGGCTTTCCATATCAGCCGATGCCAGGAAATAGTCGATTCTCCATCCGGCATTCTTTTCTCTGGCCTTGAAACGGTACGACCACCATGAATATATTCCTTCTGCATCCGGGTAAAAGTACCTGAAGGTGTCAATGAAGCCGCTGTCCAGCAGCTGGGTCATCTTGTCTCTTTCCTCGTCAGTAAAGCCCGCATTGCGGCGGTTTGTCTTAGGATTTTTAAGGTCGATTTCCTTATGTGCCACATTCATGTCGCCTGTAACGATTACCGGCTTTTTAGCGTTAAGCTTGACCAGATATGCTCTGAAATCATCTTCCCACCTCATGCGGTAATCCAGCCGCT
>JALFXR010000085.1 GCA_022787405.1 Bacillota bacterium | reverse complement strand
GCCACTCCTCGGTGTAGATGGTGCTGGGGGTCAGGCTGAAAGCGTTGTTGCCCGCGTTATCTGCAAACGCGCCGTTGGCGGCGAATTTTTTGCTGTAAACGGTGTACTGCTTCGGTTCGGCACCTGCCCCAACACTATTACCAATGTTGAGCCAGTCCACCATCTGCATGAGCTGATCCCGGCCATCCTTGCTGGGCTTGGAGGGGTCGACGCTCTGCTTGGGGCCGATCACCAGCGCCATGATATCGGTACCATTTCGCCCGCCGTGGTCAAGGCCCCATTCGTACACGCTGGAAGGGGTGGTTTTCACGTTCTGGTACAGCGTGCTTTCCTCGTCCGCGTTCAACTCTGCGGCGTAGGTACCGTCTTTGGGCTCCAAAGTAACACCGGAAATGTAGGTGTTGATATTTTTTCGGAACAATTCGATCTTGCCCTGAAACGCCGTGGTATTCCAGTAAGGAACATCGTTCTGATCCGGCTGGGTATAGGCGTTGGTAAACGTCGGTCCCTCTTCAAAGCTGCCGTTCTTCAGGTTATTATCACCGGTTCCTGCAGCATATACGACAGCAACACTCACTCCGACAACAAGACTGAGTAATATAAAAAGTCTACAAAATAATTTTACAGTACCTCTTTTTTGGTACTGTCTATCTTTTTCAGTCATTCTTTTTTGTGCCTCGCATTCGCATCTATATATTAAGTATAATTTTGCTATAAAATCATTAGAACATTTCAGAGATTTTACGCGCATTATTACTATCTTATTATTATATTCCTGCATTCCCTCTTTTTCAAGGGTATTTTGCACTCGGCATTAATTGCCATTATATTATGTTTATTCCCACCACGCAATGGCCCTGATAGGCGCGCCGTCTGAATTTTTCACCTTAAGTGGAAAACATCCGAACCAGAACAGTTCATTGCCGCACTTATCGAGATTTTTAAGGTTTTCTATGTTAACAATATCAGTTTCGTCAAACAGTTTCTTATGTCTTGTCAGATTTTCATCCGCAATCGGATCCAGGCCTATAATATCGAAGCCTATGCCCTTGTAATTTCCGGCGATGATATAGTCAAGCACCTCATCGTCAATGCACGGATAATCTCCGAAATATTTCTCAGTACCCCAGTATTTGTCCCAGCCAAGGTTAAAAAGCAGAAAATCAGCCTTTGCTGCATTATCACCATACTTTCTTATGTGGTTCATGGTAATGCTTTCACCCTCTTTCAGAGCTCTGCAGTCGATGACCAGGGCTTTTCCTATGAACTGTTCCGGACCGAAGGCGTCCAGAGCTGTCCGACCTGCAAAGAGATGCGCCGGCGGATCCATGTGCGTCCCCGTGTGAGAAAACATGGAAATCCTTGTTTCCTTGAAACCGTCTTTTTCATAGGAATTAGCCGGTTCCAGACACGGTGGTTCCGTACCCGGGTATACGGGCATGTTTTCCTTAATTGTGTGGGTTAAATCTATTACCTTCAAAATTATCACCTCTCTTGACCTTTAAATCGGTCACACCTGAATTATACAAGAAAAAAGGACATTCCGCAAGGAACGCCCTCCTGTTTTCTTACTATGCAACTTCCCCTTTTGATTACTTTATTCTAAACTAAAGTACCGCAAGCGGAGAGTCCTAACATAATGCATGCTACTAATAATAATGGTAATAAGTTCTTCATGTTAAATTCCTCTCTTTCTGTTTGCTTTGCTTTTTTGATTCTGCGTTTATTGTTTGTTTTCGCTTACATAATATAATCAATTTAGCGAAGTAAAAGGTTACAAGGAATTTATTTTTCCAGAAAAATTTTTTAATCAATTTTTTTCTTTTTTTTCCAACGTTTCAGCTTTGGCAGCTGTTCTTCAAAATATGCTCTTGCCTGGTCAGGCGGCCATTTTTCGTTTGACATATGACCTACGAGGAAATCAGTAAGTTCATCAAGGCTTTTGTAAACAAATTTTCCATCTGTGTTAGGCACCGTTTCACCGTTTTCCCAGCGTGACACAGCCTGGCGGGTAACGTACACTTTTTCTGCAAGTTCATCCTGAGATAAGCCGTTTTTAGCTCTCAGTTCCAATATAACATCTTTTGTTTCCATATAAAACACCACCTTATTTGTATAGTCATTAGTGTCATTATACTATTATCTTCTATGGAAGCAAAGCATCTTGCTGTTGCTGTTTAAAGATTATCCTCTTTGTTGACAACAGCGTTCATTTTCTTTATCTTCATTTTCCATATGAAGTACTGTACAAGCCATACGGCAATAAAAATTGCTACAAAAATACCCGTATAAGATAGAATTCCTGCAGCAGAGTGATTCATCCAGTTTGCAATATAGGCAACCGGAAGCATGATGACGCTAACAATCAAAAAGTATATACCGCTTTGCTTTGCAAGGCTCCACGAATCAAGCTCCCATATAACAGATGCCGCCGCAAAGCCTGCCCCCATAATACCGCATAAGACGGTCTGTAAAATAACCGCACTAAGTTCATTTCCCATCGTGTCGATGAGTTCCAAAGTGACGGGGTAAAAGCAGCCGTCCCCAATGCAGACGGAAATGAACAATGTAATCACAAATCCATAAGTAACCGTTTCGTTTGATAAAGAAACACAAATCGTTCCAGCAAAGCTCAAATCAAACCCTTTCACTTTTTTCAGATTGATAATTTCACCGTTTGATATTCGTACAAATGAACGATTAGCAAGGCGCTGTTCCATTTCATATAGCCGCAGACGTAGAAGATCTGACGATGAGATACACAAAACCGCCTCCCCGAAACTTTAATCCCAGGGAGGCGGCCGACCAGCCGCGACAAGTACAACACCTACCGCAGCTTTCATTTTAAATTGTCAAACCGGTTAATTACGGCTTACGCAGTCGGATTTGCAGGCTTTGGAAGTCTGTCTGCAATCATCTGCATCAGGCTGTCTGTGCAAGGTAATTCGTCAACCATTGCGCCGTCACCTACAACAACAAGCTCAGCGTTTTCTGTCGGCTTAAGTGCACCGCCAAGAACCTCACCGATAACAGCATATCTGTATGCAGGAACTTCATCAGCCATTTCGTCGGAAATGTCATCTGTGTCTTCCCAAGCAAATTCTTCCTCGAAGATGTTTGCGATTTCATCAGCGATTTCCCAGTTGGACAGTAAGATGCCTTCGTCGATAGCAGCCTCAACAAGCTGAAGTCTTCTTTCAGTGTTGGTGTATGTACCGTTAGTTGAAGCAAATCCTGTTCCAGGAAGAACTACATTTGCCTTTGCAGCAAGCTCAGTCATGTGGGTGTCGCATACTGCCAGGAATTCAAGACCTTCAGTATCGATGTCAGCGTTTTCGCCGAATACAACCAGAGCCTTAACTCCCTCAAGAGCTTCCTTGCCGGCAGTGATGCCCATGTCAACAAGACCCTGTGAGTTATTCTTAGCCTTAACCAGAAGGATACCGTCACGAGGAGTTCCGATATGACCGGAAATCATTGCAATGTCGCCAACAAGTTCAGCAGCTTCTACTGAAAGTACATTCTGCTGGAATACGATCATTGCCTTCTTAGCTCCCATGTAAGCATCAGCAATAGCCTTAGCTTCATCTGAAACCTTAACATCTGCAAGGGATGCAGCAAATTCATCGTATCCTGCAGCCTTCTTAGCCTTGCCGCTGTCAAGGATAGCCTTTGCGATTTCCTTGAGTAATCCAAGGTCGTTTTCGCAGCTGCATACATCGATAACCTTGGCACCTGCTTCTGCAGCCTGTTTCATCTTAAGGGCGATTACCCTGGAGTTTTCATCCTTGAAACCAACCTTTAAGATCACATTGGTTGAAAGCAGTTCGTCGATGGTATTAGGAGAAGCATCGAAGCCGAGAACCTTTTCAAGTCCGTTAGCTCTGTTGTTCATGCAGAGGACCTTGGCTCCCATAACCTCTGCCATCTTCTTGAGTGCATAGGCTTCTTCGTTTGTATATCTGTCGGAAATTGAAACTGCGATAGCATCTTTTCCGTACTTGGCGCCGATGGTCTGGCATCTCTTTGCAACCAGTACTAGAGCTTCGTGGTAATCTGCTTCTCTGAATCTGCCGTCTTCCTTAACGAAAGGATCTTCCAGTTTGTCTTCAAGCATCGAGCAGTCGAAGCCCCACTTGCCCTTTCCACAGATAAGGCCCTTGTTTACAGCGCCTTCCTTGTCAGGGTTAGCCTTGATAAGCATGTCGCCGCAGCTTTCAAGCTTAAGTGAGCAGCCTACGGAGCAGTATGAACATGTAGTCAGAGTTTCTTCAGTTCTTACAGGAGTTTCCTTGATCATAGTAGTTCTCTCCTGGAGAGCGCCTGTAGGACAAACGCTTACGCACTGACCGCAGGAAATACATCCGGACTGTGCAAGCGGTTTTTCCATATTAGGCTTAACTACTGTATCGAAACCTCTGTTTACAAGTCCGAGAGCACCTACACCCATAACCTCGTCACAGACTCTTACGCAAAGTCCGCAGAGGATACACTTGTTAGGATCTCTTACGATGAACGGATGATCATCCTCAAACTCGATAGCGTGCTTTTCACCTGCGAATCTTTCAGGTTTAACATCATACTGATTTGCAAGGTCGATAAGCTTACATTCGTAGTAGTCGTGGCATCCGCATTCAAGACATCTGTGTGCTTCTGCTTCTGCCTGTTCTTCCGTATATGCGCAAGGAATAACTTCTGTGAAGTTGTCCTTTCTTTCTTCTGCGCTGAGCTGAGGAAGTTCAGGTCTGCACATTCTCTCTCTGTCTTCGAATGTCTTTTCTGTAATGTCATCTCT
>JALFXR010000069.1 GCA_022787405.1 Bacillota bacterium | reverse complement strand
TCAATCACCCTGTTCAGCATGCTCTTTGCAACACTTACCGGATACTTCTGCGGTCCTAAATGGGGACTCCTTTCCGGCGTGGTTCTGGGACTTCTCAATCTGGTGATCGACCCTTACATCCTGTTCCCGGTTCAGGTGCTTCTGGACTACATACTGGCCTTCGGTGCACTGGGACTTTCGGGATTATTCTCAGAGAAAAAATACGGTCTTTACATCGGCTACGTGGTTGCTATCCTGGGAAGATTCCTTTGCAGCTTTCTTTCAGGCTTCATCTTCTTCGGTGAATACGCTCCTGAAGGAATGAACCCTGTATGGTACTCTTTCGTCTATAACATCCTGTACATCGGCGGTGAAGGCGTCCTCACTCTCATTGTCCTTGCTCTTCCGCCTGTCAAGAGTGCTCTGGTAAGGCTCAAGGCTCAGATGATAAAATAGTACAACCAGGGGATAATAGATTTTAAAATGGCATTGAAAATCACTAAGGAAAGTGTTACACTGTACTTAGTGATTTTTTTGTCAAAAATATTACATAGAAAGGAAAATTATAAAGATGTATCAGACAATTAAGTATGAAGTAAAAGAAAACATCGGTTATGTTACCATCAACAGACCGGAGGCGCTTAATGCACTCAACAAAACCGTCCTTGAGGAACTGTTCGATGTATTTAATAAAATCGATGCTGACGATGCTGTTCGTGCAGTCATCCTTACAGGCGAAGGTCGCTCCTTCGTTGCCGGTGCAGACATCGCCCAGATGAGCACTCTCAATGTAGCTGAAGGCAGAGCTTTCGGCGCTTACGGTCACAAGGTTATGAACTTCATCGAAAAGATGGAAAAACCGGTTATCGCTGCTGTTAACGGATTCGCTCTCGGCGGCGGCTGCGAAATCGCTATGGCCTGCGACTTCAGAATCGCTTCTTCCAAGGCTAAATTCGGTCAGCCTGAAGTTGGTCTTGGCATCACTCCGGGCTTCGGCGGCACTCAGAGGCTTTCCAAGCTCGTCGGCAAAGGTATGGCTAAGATGCTCATCCTCACTGCTGACACCATCAATGCTGAAGAAGCTTACAGAATCGGTCTCGTAGAAAAGGTTGTTGAACCTGAAGAACTCCTCCCTGTCTGCGAAGAGATCGCAAAGAAGATTGCTTCCAAGGCTCCTATCGCTGTAGGCATGGCAAAGACCTGCATCAACAAGGGATATCACCTTGATATGTTCTCAGGCTGCGCTCTTGAAGCAGAAGCTTTTGGCGGCTGCTTCGGCACAGAAGATCAGAAGGAAGGTATGAAAGCATTCCTCGAAAAGAGACCTGCAGAGTTCAAGGGCAGATAATAAATGATGTAAACATGTGCTTCGGTGCACATGTTCTGTGTACGTGAAACTATAAAACCCCGGATGACCGGCTTGGTTCAATTGCCTGCCGGTTTTCCGGGGTTTCTTCTTGCTAATTATCTTTAAAACCTAGCACTTCCAGCGCTTTTTCCACTAAAAAATCTCAAAAAGTACAAATTGATGGGAGTTTTGAGACTGGTTTCTTCTTTTTCAGTCGTATTTTAGCCCAGAAATGGTACATTAATACAATTTTTTCCCATCAAATCGACCTTTTCTGATGATTTTGGTGGGGAATGAGCCTGTCGATTTCCTCAGCGAAAAGGACTGTGCATTGCGATATTTTTTCGATTGGTTCGCCGCTTGCTTTCATTTTTCCGGCAAGCTCAATTACTGCTTCGGCGCGGCCCTGTTCAAGACCCTCATCGAATCCATCCAATCTCGATATTTCCATATCATCTTCTCTCGTAAGTTCTCTGAACAGCATTTCCACCATCTCCGTACCATACTTCCTGTTAACCTGCGTTTTGTTTTTCTCTTTATCCTGGTTCACCTTTTTCACATCTTTCTTGTATCAATACAAGACATGTCTTTAATGTAATAAATTGTATAACTCGAGTTTATATCACTATATCACACATTAATTTCCAGTTCAAGGTGTTTATAGTTGTTTTATTTAAATGCTGGTTAAAATTTCTTATTCTAATGCTGTGCCTGGTCTGGCTGGCAAGGGCGACGAATCAAACCCCACAAAAAAGTGCGAAAAATTGCTGTTTACGGGGGGATTTTTGCTCAAAATCGTCAAAATTCATCGGATTTCCGTCCATTTTTTACATTTTATTCTATTCCCCCCCAGTAAATCGTACTTTTTAATGAATTTTTGTGGGGAATGGCAGCCTCCTGCATCATTGCATACATAAGGAAGCCCGGAGACCTCACGGCCCCGGGCTTGCATTGCTGATATTAAGGTTGATTAACCTCATTATTATTTATTTGTGCCTTTACCATGGCTCCTGTTGTTGCATTCACGAATAGTTTATCAGGATTACCTCCGTTGTATTTTATGTTGTAACGCAATTCAGTATCTTGATAAGTTGCATCATATTTTCCACTAAAGGTTCCTGTTGCTATAGGCAAAGTCAAAGAAGATTTTTGTACACTGAAGCCACAGTCCTGAACAAATTCCTTTGTTGGAAAATATGTTCCGTTAGTCATAATGTTATTTAACTGCGTTTCGCATCTTACATGATATGCCTTATTGCCTTTTCCTAAAATAGTGTCTTTTGCAGTTTGAATCAATTGTGTATCTGTCATACCATTGTCCCGAATAAGAGTCATCGCAGCCGCAAATTTATTGTTAAACACTATCTTATAGCCTTTTTTATTCCATTTTAGAGGAGGAGAAACAGCAAAGCCTTCAGCATCGTATTTGCTCACATTATTAAATTTTAGGAAATAGAACCGTTCAGCTTCAGCGTCCTCGCTTGGTTTAATCTTCACCGGAACCCCTAAATCATAATCATCTTTTTCAGGTCCAGTAAAATATCTATTTGCTTTATCAGTCCTAAATATGAATCCATACTCCCAATCTGTTACATTAACATTATTCGCATGAGATAAATAGTCTAATGGGGAACCTTCACCATACTCATCAGCTGTAAGGATATACCAATACCATTTACCATTTATTTTTTCACGATATGCGTATACATACCCCGTTATTTTCCCATTAACAGGCAGATATTCATCAATCAAATCAAATACTGGCGTTTCTGGATCATCTGGTTTTATTGGAATGCCTACATCCGCCGGTTCTTCCCAGTCGCCGTAGTACATACCGGTATATTCAAAAGGTGAACCGCTGGCATTTGTTATAACAATACCTGTAGTATTTACAGGGCGGTAAGGATATGTACCGGTCAGCGTATTGTCATAAACCTGAGTTTTGCATTGGCCTGTGACCTTCATATCCTTGGTTGTTTTTCCTTGAATAGCATTTGAAGTATCGCCTGATCCAACCGCAGTAATACCTGATTCAGAAGTATAAAAGTTCTTGTTATATGAACAATTGTCCAAAGTCATGGCATCAATTCTGCCTGCAAAGCCTCCGTACAGCCCACTTGGTGTTACATTGACCACAGGCCCTGCAGAATAACAACGCTTATAATCAGTTGTTTTGTTCATATCACTTCCTACAAGTCCGCCGCCGCCTACATTTCCCGCAACTGAGCATGTTGAAAAAGAGTCCATAACGCTATGGTATTTTCCCTCTGACCCTGCAGAAGGTGAATATACATATCCAATCAGACCTCCGGCATAGCCTGTGGCTCTTACATTGCAGTCTTCACTATTTGTAAGATATTTTCCGCCCGATGTCATGCCACTTGCATAGGAATTCCTTATAATAGCATACCTTCCGTCCAACAGGCCGATTAAACCCCCTGCATATTCGGCTTTAGAAGAGCCATTTATACCTACCAGAGTTCCGGCCACAGCACAGTTTGTAACCTTAAGACCATCGACGCTGCCAGTGCCGTTAACATTGCTGTATCCGATTATTCCGCCACAGTTTTTGGCGCCGGTTACGATACTCTTGTCACCTGAATTCGTGCCTTTCATTACCAGTACACCATTTATCTGGGCATCAGTACAGCCCGAATTAATAAGTCCAACAAGTGCCCCGGCATATGTGCATCCGTTTCCTTTAACATCAAAGTTCTGAAGAGTCACACCATCAATAATAATTGAAGTCTGGCCTAATCCGGCTTGTCCAATTCTCGAGAAAAGGCCAGTAGCCTCAAGTCCATCACGCGCCTTTATATTACTTTTATCTATAACAAAATCCGAAATAACAAACCTGTTGCCTCTGAATGTTTTTAGTTTTAGATTTTCTATAGGATAAAAGCTGTCTTCTGAACATTCTTGCCCTACTGAATCAGTCCCTTTTTTATATGCATAAACATAGGTTTTACCATCGGATGACTTATTTGCATTTACATAATCATTCCAGGAAATGTTAGCTGCCACATCAACGGTTTCTACCATTTCGGAAACATTAGAAACCCTATTATTCAGGTTTTCAAGGTGGCGCACGGCTGATACCTTTACGGCCAGCTTGCCGGTGTCAGTCGGAGAGCCTCCGGTATCCTCCATAATATGGTTTGCATCTGCGAAAATACTGTTGGTCATCCCCTGAACTGTAACTGCACGGCAGAGCACATTGTTTGATGTCAGCTTGGCTTCAATTCTAATGTTTTCTCCCGGATACATATCAGGGAATATATCAGCAAAGTGTGTACCCTCGAAGGCACCGCCCGCATTTACCGTGCCTGCTTTGCTGATGTCATCAAGAGTCAGAGTATACTCTATGTGTTCAGGAACAGTCACCCCTCCTAATGATGCCTCCGGAACGTGATAAGCATCCCAGAGCCAGGTTTTGTTTGCAGCTGCAGAAGGATCATAAGACCGGTCAGGATTTTCAGCATCGTCTAGGAACATATTAATAGTCTGAGACTTGCCGCTGTCTACACCTGTTACCGTTACTTCCAGCCCTGTTTTTCTGTTAAAAGAGCCCTGCCCGGAGTTCTTAAAATAGTTATAATCTCTGATAACTACCTGAAGTTTTTCACCGTTATATATCTCAATTTCCGGTTCATCAAGCTCCACAGGCTCAAGGTTCTGAGCGGCAGCACCACCGTAGTAGCCTACAGTTTTGTTTCCTCCGCCTGCAGTTTTAAGTAAAGACTTGCGTACTTCACACCCGTCTTCATCATCAAATCTGCCGTTTGCATTCAGTTGCTTAACTTCTTCTTCGCTCAATCCGTCTGCACTGTCAGTATAGAAAACAGCATAAAGCTGAGCAGTTTTAAGGTCATACTCTATGTAATAAGAGCCGCCGCTTCTGACGGTATCATCGATTGCACCAAAAGGCAGCATATCCTGCAATATGCTGCTTTCTAAATTATTATCGGCCTTGTCATCAGGACCTGATCTGTGCCCCACGCGATAAAAAGCATGGTTGTCATTGTCCACAACCTCTGCCAACCAGGTTTCTGCGTGTGATTTTCCATCTGCAGCAGGATAATCTGCCGGATAATCCTCCGCCTTGTCCATAGCTGCCCCCAGTGCCGCCTTAGCAGTCTCACCTTCAGTTCCCGGTGCAGAAGCAGCCTCCTCATAGTCGCTCAGCAGTCCCGAAGTTTCCATTCTGGTCAGATGGTTCTGGGCAGACACAAAAATCTGCCGTGCGATTCCGTCCATCTCCATGAGCTTCAGATCACGAGCGAACACAATTATACCGGTAATAGTAAGCACAGCAAGAATGCCCATAAGAGCCACCACGATAATCAGCTCTGGCAACGAAAAGCCTTTTTTACCAAGCTTTCTGGCCAAAACCCTTCCGACCGCCGTGCCGCAATCCAGTCCCTGCTTATTATTCAGTTGTTTCCTCCTGAACCTGCGCTTCATTCTTTTCTTCCTTTAATCCCAAGGTAGTATCAGCATCAACCATAGTCTCATAAAAAGTTACTTTGAGGCTGACGCTCACCTTTCCCCCCGAACGCAGCCCGCTCGCGCCCTGAGACTGTGAAGTGAAGCTTACGTCCTTTATCATGCATCTGTATTTACAGTTTTTAAGTGATTTCATTACGGACCTTGCCTTATTATAATTTGAGGTCTCGTAAGTGATAGTAATATCTCTGCGTGCAGTATCGCCGCTGCGCACAGCCTGCTCGAAACTGATATTATACCCGCTGGTACCGCTGAGTATGTCGTTCAGTTCCCTGATTTCATTCTTGATGTTGTTATAGCTTGCAACTACTCCGTTGACATCTGCAGTGCCCTTTTCAATCTCAGCCAGCATCTGAGCCTTGCTCTGGGCTTTGGCCTGCTCTATGAGCAGCTCGCTTTCAAGTGCCGACACGTCGTAGCGCTCTATGGCATCTGCCGTTTCTTTGATTACAAACTGGTAATACACCAGCCCCAGCAGAAGCACCGCCATAACCAGCAGCAGAATTTTCTCTCTTTTTGTAAAGCTTCGGCTCATCATTACTGCTCACCTCCGTTCTTTACAAGCTCTATATACATAGTGGCTGTAACCTGCTTGTTTCCTGAAGATTCGTTTCCTTCTCTGTTGGTGCCAGCTACATTTACGGTAACAAAGGAAACTGCCGGCTCTTCTTCCAGTTCCTTAACGATGGAGGAAATGGCGCTCAGCCTGGTTTTTTCCACCGTAAGAGTAACAGTGTTATCGGAAATATTCAGAGTTTTAATATCGGCACTTTTGAGAACATACTTATCCAGCAGATCAAGCACATCCTCTCTATCCACCAGCAAAATCTCCGTATCATCAAGATATCCCCTTCCGTAATGGCTGTAATCTCTCTTTACTTCTTCATAGTCGGCATTCTGCTCTCTCAGCTCGGTAATCTGACGCTGCATATCGTTGTAAGCAGCCTCGGCAGCTGACATCTGAGCAATCTTGTCGATTACTCCGAATTTAGTGAATACCGCCAGGGCGATGAGAAAGACGATGAAAATCAGTATTTCCAGCGTTCTGTTTTCGTCCGGCTTCATGCCGTCCATAATGTTTATATATTGCTTATTCGGGTAGCCCGCTCTGCCTTTACCCTTTTTCCCTGATTTTTTAAGCATGGCTCCCTCCTATTCTACAAGACCGATACCGATAGCTTCGACACCGATCATCATTTCTTCTTCACTGAGTCCAGGAGCTGATGACTTCATTAACTCCGTTACAGGTATCAGCGGCAGCTCCAGGTTTTCTCTTACAGCATCCAGCAACTGAGGTATCAGTGCACCGCCTCCGCAGTAATACATGGCGTCCAGATTGTTTTCAGGATGGTTGAAGTTAAAGAAGTTAAGTACCCTCATGATTTCAACGCTGAGCCTGCTGCATGCATCCAGCACTTCTTCCCTGTCCATGACATCTTCATGGTTAGACTGCATATATACCTCGGCAATATGGTAATCACATTCGTAAATGTCTGCAATAGACTGAGCCAGACTGGATACGCCCTGATCCATGTTTCGGGTAATGGAATAGTCTCCGCCTGTAAAGAACCATATCTGGGCCGAATCATGTCCCAGATTAAGCAGCGCAAAATCACGGTTCATATCATTTCCCGTGGCCTTGGAATCTTCCTTAAGTATTCTGTGATATGCACTGAACTCAGGCGCCAGTGCCACAAGCTTCAGACCGGCTCTTCTGCACAGTCTGATATATTTTTCGGCTACGTCCTTTGGCACAGCAACACCTATCAGGTCCAGCTCTCTTACACTGCCGGTTTCGTCTTTTTTCTGCTCCAGCACCACATAATCGTAGATGTACTGGTCTCTGTCTTCGGATATGTAGTCGTGAAACTCATAAGGCAGATTCACCTTGAGCTGCTCTGTGGTCATAGCCGGAAGCAGAATCCGTTTCTGATACATATGCTTCTCAGGCAACGCCATGTAAACATTTTTTGCGCTGATGTTGTTCTTTTTTATGGCTTCACGAATACAGTCCGCCATAGCTTCCCATGAAACTATAACTCCGTCACGCACCAGATTGTCCGGAACCGGCTCGATTACAAGCTTCTCTGCCTTGCCGCCTGACATGACAGCTATCTTGAGTGTATGACTGCCGATTTCAATGCCTAAATATTTCTTTGCCATTTCGGTCTGCTCCTTTATATTACAAATAAAACAGTCCCAGATACCAGTCCACAGCCGTCCTGCCTACGATAAGGCTGACAAAAACCGCCAGACTGATGGCCGGACCGAAGGGTATTCGTTTCTGTTTCATCACTATTACAAAAAATATTCCCGCTATACAGGAAAGTATCAGGTTAAACAGCCCCACCGCCGGTCCCAGATAAAGGCCGGTCATAAAGAAGAGCTTGATGTCTCCGCCGCCCAGGCTTTCCTTGGCTGTAATCTTGTCGAAGACCGAGGAAAGCAGCAGCATGCCGCCCCCTATTATGAAAGCTCCCAGGAGCCCCGACTTCCACTGCCAGCCGGTAAAAGGCAGGAAAACCAGCCAGTTTACTATGCCGCAGATTATGAAGCGGTCAGGGATTTCGTATATCTCCAGGTCCACCAGTGATGCCCCGAGAAGCAGGCACACCAGCACCAGATATTCCAGAGTCACAAGGCTCACATCGAACCTGTATACTAAGATGAGGAAAGCAGCTGCCATCATTATCTCGGTAAAAAAGTATCTCGGTGAAAGCTTCTCTCCACAGTAACGGCACTTTCCTCTCAGGAAAATATAACTGAAAACGGGCACAAGGTCCGCTGCTCCCAGTTCATGTCCGCAGGAAGTGCAACGGCTTCTGCCCTTAATCACGCTCTGTCCATGGGCCAAACGGTATGCCAGGCAGTTTATGAAGCTGCCAAAGACCGCACCGAGTAAAGCCGCTAAAATCAGCAAATATGCAGTTAAAAATGTATCCTGTCCTATTATCACCGGACTCCTTCTCCTTTTACCCAGTCCAGCCGCAAATTTCCGTCTTTCAGGGTTGCTTTAATCACCATGGTATTGCGCTCTCCCTCGTAGGTTCTGCCGTCAATGGTCATGGTGTGGTATTCGTTATAGCCGGCAGGCTTGTCCTCTGTAAGCTTAGTAAGAACAGCATCGAAATACGCCGTCCTGTCCTCTGCCACATTGCTTGCGCCATCTGTAACAAGCCACTCTGTCTCCACATAGGAAAGAGCTCTCCTGAGAGTCAGATTATCGCGGCTTATCATGGTGGAAACCCGGTAGTTATGCCACCACAGGCCTGCTGCTATGAGCAGTACGGCTATAATCACTATTATACAAATCAGTTCTATACGGGAAAGCCCGCGGGTTGATGAAAGTTTCGTCATAAAATTGTCTAAAAACTAGCCCAAATAATATAATACTTTTCAGATTCTGGGAAATAATTCACCCATAAATAACTACCCTTCTCGCAAGGCATATTAGACATAGCTACATATTCGTTTCCAGATGTTTCATCATTCGTTGCTCCTGTAATGCCTGAGCCTTGTCCGTATCCCTTTACCGATGTGTCATAAGGAACCAATAACCCCTTCTCAAAGTCATACTTTGCTGAATACGCATCTGTTCCCATTTCTCCCCATTGGTTTTCTTGGAATTCTCCCGTTATTATAGAATTCGCAACAAGTGCTTTACAAGCCCTTAAATTTGCTTCATCAGTTGACTTCTTAGCCTTATCAAGTTGTGATGTGAAAATTGGAATAGAAACCGCCACAAGTATTGCGAGAATAGCAACAACAATAAGCAGTTCTGCCAATGTAAATCCCTTTTTCGTTAACTTTTTATGTAATAATCCCTTCATCTTCTCCCTCCATTATCTTTGGTTCTTTATGAGAGGGCAGCTCTGCCGCCCCCTTAAAAAAATCAAAATAATAGTTTAAATATAAAGTTACTATTAGATTATTTTAGCTTAATTCAGTTGACTTATTAACCCATTCTGTCTTAACATCTGAGCCATTTGCACTAATTGTAACCTTAACAACCGCTGTATCTTTAGCAATGGAGTTCTCTTCCTTCTGATTGTAACCATTGGTTACTTGTCCTGTTGTTTTTACCTGTCCATTAGCAGCATCATAAAGGTACACTTCATCAGCTGTTTCTGCTGAAGTCAAATAAGCAGTTACTGCTGCGGCTTTGGCTGCTCTTACATTTGCATCATCGGTTGCAGTTTTTGCCTTGTCAAGCTGTGAAGTAAAAATTGGAATAGATACTGCTACCAGAATTGCGAGAATTGCTACTACGATAAGCAGTTCTGCCAGGGTGAAGCCTTTTTTAGTGAGCTTCTTGTTCATTAATTTCATCATTGTTTTTTCCTCCATTTTTTAGAAATTTCCCTTTATCCCTTTATGGAATATAAATATACATTTATGCAAGCGGCATCTGGTTATAAATGCCGGATTTGCCTTAAATAAGCGTGTATACCGTAAACATAGGCAGGTAAATGGCTATAACTATGAATCCTGCTATGCCTGTGAGGAACAGCAGCATGGTCGGCTCCAGCTTGCTGAGAGCCTTGGTGGTGGCGTGCTGGGCCTCATTATCAAAGTATGTGCCTGTAGTCTCCAGGGTCATCTCCAGTTCTCCTGTTTCCTCACCCAGAGCGCACATCTCTATCAAAGTCTTAGGAAAATACTTGCAGTCTCTCATGCAGTCTCCCAGACGCTTACCTTCCTCTATACTTCCTGTCATTCGTGAAGTTTCCAGACCCAGTGTGTAGTTGTCCATAACCTGGGAAGTGATTTCCAGCGCATGACCTACTGTCAGTCCCGACTTGATGAGAGTGGCCATGGTGTTGGCAAACTGTCCTGAGCCGTTAAGCTTATTGATCCTGCCAAACACAGGTATCCTAAGCATGAAAGCACTCCACTTTTCTCTGCCCTTTTCTGTATGTACCCAGTATTTGAATCCCATTGCAGCAGCAATTACCGCAATAATAATAAGTATTATATACTTGCTTAGAAAGTTTGACGTAGCAATCAGGCCTCTGGTAATGGCAGGCATCTCTCCTCCAAGGTCTGCAAAGGTTCCTGCCAGAGTAGGCACCACCTTGACCATAACTATCACAAGTACAACCGCAGCAACACAGAGTACAAAAAGCGGATAACTCATGGCCTGCTTTATCTTCTGTCTGGTCTTGTACGCCTTTTCATAATATTTCTCAAGAGCGGCGAAGGACTCGTCTATAGTTCCCGACTCTTCTCCGGCCCTGATAGTCTCTATAAAGGTTACAGGAAGCTCCTTGCAGTTTCTCTGAAAGCTGGATGCAATGCCGCTTCCCTGCTGAACATCGGCAGCTGCCTTTTCCAGCATCTTCTTAAGTTTCTTATCCTGGGTCTGATCAGCTATCATTTCCATGCATGTGGCAATGGAAACACCGGACTTCAGGATGATTGCGAACTGTGAGCACATGACCGAAAGAGCCTTGGTGTCGATCTTTTTCCCGCCGATTTCCATGGTCAGGAGGCCTTTCTTTTCCTCCACAGGTGTAATCTGCAGGACTATAGGACAGGTCTGTTTGATTTTTTCAACTGCTGCGTACTCATCCACTGCCTGGACCACTCCACGAGTCTTGGCCCCGTCGGCTGTCATAGCCCTGTATTGATAAGTTATCACTGTGTGGGAATCTCCTTTCTGCCTTAATCTGTGCCCCTATTTGAGGCTACATGCCGCTTCTGGTCAGATATGACCTGTCATTGGCGGCGTTGATGGCCGTTTCTCTCGAAATAACCCCTGACTGTACCAGCTTGATGAGGAAGTTATCCATAGTGATGCTTCCCTCTTTAGCTGAGCTGAGCATAGCTGACGTCATCTGAGGTGTCTTGCCCTCTCTTATGAGGTTCTTTAAAGCGTTGGTCACTACCATAACCTCGCAGGCTGCCACTCTGCCGCTGCCGTCCTTTTTAAGCAGAAGCTGCTGTGCCAGAACTGCTCTCAGGCATCCCGAAAGCTGCAGTCTGATCTGCTGC